>CBFGMX010000013.1:0-55398 GCA_965649955.1 uncultured bacterium | reverse complement strand
CCCCCCTCCTCAATCCTCTATCCGTTCCACAAAGTCTTGACTTTTGCCCGGTACGGAATAATTCTCGTTAACCGAAACGTCGCCGGCCATTGAACCGCGTAGAGTTGCTGTGAGACTGGTCACCGGTACGAAGCTTGGTCCATATGAGATAGTTTCCGCCCTTGGTGCGGGCGGCATGGGTGAAGTCTATCGCGCTCACGACGCAAGATTGGGACGTGAGGTCGCGATCAAGGTTCTGCCAACCGACTACGCCGACGATCCTGATAGATTGAGGCGCTTCGAGCAGGAGGCACGTGCCTCTAGTGCGCTTAACCACCCCAACATCCTTTCAATTTATGACGTTGGCCAGCACGACGGCTCACCATACGTCGTTTCTGAATTGCTTGAAGGCGAAACGTTACGCAAACGTCTCGCCGGCACTCGGTTGACGCAACGACGCGCGATCGATTATGCGCTTCAGATCGCTCACGGACTTGCCGCCGCCCACGCGAAGGGAATCATTCATCGCGATCTTAAACCTGACAATATCTTCATCACCAGCGATGGCCGCGCGAAGATTCTGGACTTTGGTTTGGCTAAGCTAACTCAACCCGACGGCGATCAGGTGCTGTCGAGTATTCCCACTCGGCGCGTCGACACCGATCCCGGCATGGTGATGGGCACGGTCGGTTACATGTCGCCGGAGCAGTTAAAAGGCCGCCCTGTCGATCAACGCTCAGACATCTTTTCGTTTGGCGCAATTCTTTACGAGATGCTTGCCGGTCGCCGTGCGTTTCATGGTGAGTCACCGGCAGAAACAATGAGCGCGATCCTGAAGGAAGATCCGCCGGAGTTGTCAAACGAGAACAAGAGTATTTCGCCAGCTTTCGAACGGATGATCAACCACTGCCTGGAAAAGGATCCTGAGTCGCGTTTTCATTCAGCCAGTGATTTGGCGTTCACACTGGAAGCCATATCCTCCGGTTCCGGTTCAACTCAAACAGTCGCAATCCCCGCGCTCACGCCGCGACGTATGACGCGACGCGAGATGATCTTTGGATCGGTCGCGGCAGTTGCGGTTGTTTCTGCTATTGCTCTGGCCGTTGCTCTTCTCGTTCCGTATTTTCGCCATGCGCCAAGTGAAGCGCGCGCCGTTCGTTTCTTTATTAATCCACCCGAGAAAGCCGGTTTTGGTCCATTCGCAATTTCGCCTGATGGACTTCGTCTGGCCTTCATCGCGTCCGATGGCTCAGGTAAGGCTCTTCTGTGGGTTCGACCTCTCGACTCGCCTAACGCGCAGCCATTGTCCGGCACCGAAGAAGCCATCTATCCGTTTTGGTCTCCAGACAGTCGCTTCATCGGGTTCTTTGCCGGCGGCAAGTTAAAGAAAATCGAGCTCAGTGGCGGGACCGTACAAACATTGTGCGGCGCAGCGATTCCTCGTGGCGGGTCGTGGAGTTCGAGCGGGGTGATTGTTTTCGGGCCGTCACCGAATGAACCGCTTTATCAGGTTCCAGCAACGGGTGGTCCTCCAGCAGCTTTGACAAAGCTTGAACCATCGCGGCAAGAAGCTTCTCATCGTTGGCCGCATTTCCTGCCCGATGGTCGCCACTTCTTGTATTCGGTCCTTGGTGGACCGCAAAGCCAGGGCATTTACGTTACCTCGTTAGATGGCAAAAAAAACGAGCGTTTGCTGAATATTCCTAACTCGATTGCAATGTACGCAGCGCCGGGTTATCTGCTGTTCCGCCGCGAATCCACGCTTATGGCCCAGGCTTTTGACGTGGATAAACTTCAACTCACCGGCGAATCGTTTCCCGTCGCCGAACAAGTCGGATTTGACCTGGGTACATTTCAAACTTATTTCTCAGTCTCACAAACCGGCGTTCTCGCCTATAGCGCCGCTACAGGCGGGAAGACACAGCTAACCTGGATGGATCGGGGCGGGAAAGAGATCGGACTGGTAGCTCAGCCAGCTAACTATATTCGTCCGTCGCTCTCTCCTGACGGAAAACGAGTTGCTGTCGATGGTTCTGACTTACAAGGCAATCGCGACGTTTGGCTGGTTGATCTGGCGAGCGGCAACCCAACTCGGTTTACGTTTGACCCGGGACAAGATTTATTTGCCGTGTGGTCGCCTGACGGCAGCCGCATCGTCTTTGGCTCGGATCGAGAGGGCCCTCGAAGCCTCTACCAAAGGTCCGCGACGGGCGCGAGCAAAGAAGAATTGCTACTCAAGACGGACTTCAATGCCTACCCTGCAGACTGGTCCAGCGATGGGCGATACATCGTCTATGTCATAAACGATCCTAAAACAAAGATTGATGTGTGGGTGTTGCCGCTGTTTGGAGATCAAAAGCCATTTCCCTTCGCACTGACTGAGGCGAGCGAAAGAGGCCCAAGGTTCTCACACGATGGAAGATGGTTGGCATACATCTCCGACGAATCCGGCATAAACCAGGTTTACGTGGAAAGTTTCCCGGCCTCCGGCGGCAAGTGGCAGGTTTCTACCAGTGGTGGCTACCACGTAGAGTGGAGGCATGACGGCAAGGAGTTGTTCTATGTGTCGGCCGACAGGAAAATGATGGCCGTGGACATTAGGGCCGAAGGCGCGAGCTTCGAAGCCGGTGCTCCTAAGACTCTGTTCGATCTGCGCGTTCCCATATTCACTGCTTCCCAGGCACAATTTGCAGTCACCGGTGACGGGCAAAAGTTTCTAATCGCGAATACGTTTGGCGAAAACAGGTCTGAACCAATTACCGTAACTTTGAATTGGACTGCGGACTTGAAACGATGACTCCCTCTCTCTGGGTAAAGCAAAGCCTTACGAAATTCGCTCAGAGCGGTCTCAGAGTGCGCAGCAGTCACGCGCAAAGGCGCCAACCTTCCCAATCTTTATAAAATCTTTATAACTTTTGTGCGATGCTAACTGCCGCAAGGTCGAAGTTCGTCACGGAGATTGTTAAGCCCCAGTTCGCGGTTATCCTCCAGGCTTTTCCCGCGTTTCCGACGATATCTGATTGTAAGCGGAGTCAATTGTGTCGCGGGCGAATATCACGGAAACAGCGGCTACAGATATTCACACTACAGTACCAGGGGCTCACATCACGCGCCGCCAACCAAGCGGGCGCTACCTCGCTATACTCTCACTCGCCGCACTCGGCGTCGTTTACGGAGATATCGGCACTAGTCCGCTCTATGCAATGCGCGAGTGTTTTCACGGACCACACGCGATAACGCCCTCCGTCTCCAACATTCTCGGAGTTCTGTCACTGGTTTTCTGGGCGCTCGTTATAGTGATCTCAATTAAGTATCTGGTGTTTGTATTGCGGGCAGACAATCACGGTGAAGGAGGAATTCTATCGCTTACCGCGCTTGCCACTCCGATTCGACCATCAGGACGAACTGAGCATTTCATTTTGATCCTGATTGGTATTTTTGGCGCGGCCCTTTTGTATGGTGATGGAGTTATCACTCCCGCTATTTCTGTGCTCGGCGCAATGGAAGGTTTGACGGTCGCGACGCCTGTTTTAAGTCCTTATGTCGTGCCGATCACAATCTTAATACTCGTCGCATTGTTTCTTTTCCAAAGTAAAGGAACTGCAAAGGTTGGAAGGGTTTTTGGTCCAATAACATTTATTTGGTTTGCAGTGCTCGCCGTGCTGGGGGTAGCGCAGATACTGAGGCATCCAGATGTCGTGGTTGCCGTGAATCCCGTTTATGCTCTCAACTTCTTTCTACAAAATGGCTGGCATGGGTTTTTGATTCTTGGTTCAGTGTTTTTAGTCGTCACTGGCGGTGAGGCCCTGTATGCGGATATGGGCCACTTTGGAACGCGTCCGATTCGGCTCGTCTGGTTTAGCGTTGTGCTTCCCGCGTTATTGCTCAACTACTTCGGGCAGGGCGCACTCCTATTGGAAGATCCCGACGCTGCGCACAACCCATTTTATCGACTCGCTCCAACGTGGGCTTTGTATCCGATGATTGTGCTGGCGACATCGGCCGCGATCATCGCGTCTCAAGCTGTCATCTCAGGAGCATTCTCACTGACGATGCAGGCGGTGCAGCTAGGATTCAGTCCTCGCTTAAAAATCAATCACACGTCAACAAGAGAGTATGGGCAGATCTATATTCCAGCGGTGAACTGGGCCTTGATGATCGGTTGCATTGCCATCGTGATCGGCTTTCGCTCGTCGAGCAACCTCGCAGCCGCTTACGGCGTGGCGGTGACTTCAACGATGGTTATCACCACCATCTTGTTTTATGTAGTCGCGCGCAATGTCTGGCTGTGGAGTCGTTTACCGGCAGCGTCGCTGGCAATCTTCTTTCTGATTATTGACCTGGCATTCTTCGGTGCAAACATCATTAAGGTGGCCCACGGCGGATGGTTTCCGCTGCTGTTAGCCGCACTTGTCTTTATCGTCATGACCACCTGGAAGAAAGGCCGCCGCATTCTGAATGAGCGCATCCAGTCGGAAGCACGACTATTGGAAGAGTTTCTTGAGGACATGGCAAGGCGGCCACCAACCCGCGTTCCAGGTACAGCCATTTTTATGAACGGCAATGCGTCGCGGACTCCTCCTGCCCTCCTGCACAATCTTGAACATAATAAAGTGCTGCACCAGCGCGTGTTGTTCTTGACTGTCAAGACGAAACAAATCCCATTTATAGCCCAGGAGGATAGAGTAGAAGTCGAATCCCTTGGAAACGGATTTCACCGGCTGAAGGTTTACTACGGATTCATGGAAGATCCCGACATACCAAAAGTTTTGAATGCCATAAGCGTTCCCGGGTTCACGTACGATCCGAAAGACACAACTTACTTTCTGGGACGCGAAACTATCATCGCCTCCAAACGTCCTGGCATGGCGCGATGGCGTGAAAAACTATTTTCAATCATCGCGCACAACGCTACGAGCGCAACTGCTTATTTTTGTTTGCCGCCGGATCGCGTAGTTGAGATGGGTGAACAGATCGAAATCTAGCTCCAACTTACCCGTTGGGTGGTTCTGTGTTTCAAACTTACATATACGCGTGTTGATCGGAAGTCGAATTGTTCGATGTTGCCAACTGAGCCTCCAGCGATTTGCTTATCTATACCACTGAGTAGTATAGTCGTGAGTAGATGGCGAAGGTAGACGATATAGTCTGGTTTGAATTCGTTGAATCGAAGGTCTTTCCAAACAAGTTGCTGAACTGCCGGCAGCGGTTCTGTCTAAGATTCAGTCCGACCTTGTGCAAAATCCAGAGCGTGGCGACGTTGTGAAGGGGACGCATGGCGTTCGAAAGGCGCGAGTGGCCGACCCCCGCTCGTCACGCGGCAAAAGCGGTAGCTACCGGTATCTCTATCTTTACCTTGAGCACGCCGGCAGGATTCACTTGCTGTATCTATTCAGCAAAGGTGACCAGGCCGACTTTTCACCAGATCAAACGCGCATTGTTAGCGCACTGAGCCGGCAGATTAGAAGGGAACGTGAGTCATGAAGACAGCAAGAACTCGTAAGGTACAGACAAACAAGACGAATTATATGAGTGACGAAGCGTTTGCCGACCTAAAGGAGGCCTTGGAAGATGCACTTGCCTTTGAGCGTAGCAAGCGTCGCGATTTAAAAGTGACGCGAATTCAGGCTCCGCGGCCGCCAAAGGCAATGTCGCCTCGAGACATCGCGCGGATACGTGAAAGGCTCAACTGCTCCCAAGCGGTGTTTGCGATGATGCTGAATATTAGCCCTAAGACTGTTCAAGCGTGGGAGCAAGGCTCCCGAGCACCGGGTGACGCAGCTCTCAAGCTGTTAACAATCGCTAAGAAACATCCCGAAGTGCTACTCGAGACGTAAGCGCCTGGGACTTCTGGTCCTATGAAAATGGAGAAATTCCTCGCCTCAGCCGGGCAGAACACGCGTGCCTGTTTTTCGAAGCGCGACTGACGTGACGTTCGTCGGAACGCCGACGCAGGGTGCGAATGGCGACGTAACGTTGATGGTGAAGCCAGGTAATCTGCCGATCAGTTTCTCCGGTCACAACATACGACACGCCGATGGCCGGCAACTGCAACGAATCGGAATACAGCCGCATATCAGAGTGGCGCCGACAATTCGCGGAACGATCGAAGGACGCGACGAGATTCTCGACGCCGCGGTAAAACACTTGCAGAAGACTTTGAAGAAGTAGCGTGCAGGACGATCGAAAAAACACACATTTACGGATGCTCGTGGTATCGACTATTCTTTAGCTGATTTCGACTTAAATCTTCCGCGGTATTTTACCAAGGCGAATGCCCGCTACCTCGTTGCCCGCTCGCGCCGCTCTGGTGGTGGCGCATCCTAGTCACGAATTGCGCTTACATGGTTGGTTGGAACGGACTCAACCATACGTCTGTGTGCTGACCGACGGCGGCGGCCGCTCCGGTGAACCTCGATTGGACCGAACGACCGAGGTGTTGTCCCTTGCCGGCGCGACGCAGGGCGCGATCTATGGACGGCTGACCGACTTGGAAGTTTACTCCGCGATCCTGAACGGCGATGCGAAACTCTTTGCCGCGATCGTCGACGAGTTGGCCCAGGCGTTTGCCTTCGAGTGCATCGATTATGTCGCCGGCGATGCCGCTGAGGGTTACAGCGTGACTCACGACATTTGTCGTGTAATGATCGGTGCGGCTGTCGAAATGGCCGAGCGTCGCTACGGTCACCGCGTCATGAATTTCGATTTTCTCGTCGTTGGACCACCTGACGAGTGTCCCGACGCTCTTCGCGACCGAGCGTTTTGGCTGCAACTCGACGACGCAGCGTTCGACCGCAAAGTCACAGCCGCTCGCCGCTACACGCCGGAGCTGGCGAAGGATGTTGATGATGCACTCGCCGGTGCGCCGTTTCGCGGCGTGATGCGGTTTTCCCAACCGCAGTTGGACGGCGAAGTCGACGTCGAAGTGAGCACGTCGGTACGCGCAGGGTTAGAGTCGCGGCCCGCGCTGAAGGAACAGATGCGTGACATGATCGACGGCGTGCCGCTCGACGCGTTTCGGATCGAGTGTTTGCGTCCCGTCGATAACGAATCGGGCACGCATTGGACCACTGACGAGCGCCCATTCTACGAGTTGTACGGTGAAAAGCTGGTGGCCGCCGGGCGTTACGAAAGAGTCATCCGTTACGAGGAGCACATGTTGCCCCTGGCGCAGGCAATACGCGCGAAAGCTGAAAGAGAAGAACGTTGCGTGGGCTCCGCATTCTGATCACCAATCATTTCCTGCGCGGTCGCACCGGGTCGGAGCTTTATGTCTGCGAGTTGGCGACGAACCTGCTTCGTCGCGGTCACAGCCCCATCGTTTACAGCCCGCAACTGGGCCACACCGCACGCGAACTTCGCGATGCAACCGTGCCCGTAGTCGATAACCTCGATGCGATCGGTTCTGCGCCCGACCTCATTCACGGGCAGCATCACGTGGAGACAATGTCGGCGTTACTGCGGTTTCCAGACACGCCCGCAGTCTTTTTCTGTCACGGCTGGTTGCCGTGGGAAGAGACGCCGCCTCGACATCCGCGCATCCTGCGTTACGTGGCGGTAGACGACACGTGTCTCGATCGACTCGTTTCGGAGAGCGGCATTCCGGAAGAACGTGTTTCGGTGATTCTGAACTCGGTCGATCTTGAAGAATTTCTTCCACGAACTCCTTTACCGGCGAAACCCGCACGCGCGCTTGTCTTCAGCAATGGGGCTAAAGAGTCGACGCACCTTGGCGCGGTTCGTGAAGCGTGTCAAAGGAAGGGGTTGAGTCTCGACGTAATAGGCGTCGATGCAGGCAACATCGCCGCCCGGCCGCAGGACGTTTTGGGCCATTACGACATCGTGTTCGCGAAGGCGCGTTGCGCGCTCGAGGCGATGGCTGTCGGATCGGCAGTGGTGCTTTGCGACATCAAGGGTGCCGGTCCGATGGTGACTGCGGGCGAGCTGGATCGGCTACGACGGTTGAACTTCGGCATTCGTACTTTGCGGGAAAAGATAGACGCCGGTGTGCTGGAAAAAGAGATCGGACGTTACGATCCGGCCGACGCGGCAACCGTGTCGCAACGCATTCGCGATATCGCGGGGCGGTCTGCGGCTATCGATCAAATCGTCACGTTGTATCACGACGTGATCGGCGAATTCGAAACGAGTGGCGGCGTTGGCGATCGCGATGCGGAGGCGCGGGCAGAAGCCTCGTATTTGCGGGACCTCAACAGGCATTTCGAAGCCGAGCGAAACTCGATTTTGCACTCACGAACGTTCCGCTGGCGGCAGCAAATGCTGAATCTGCCGGTTATCGGTCCGCTGTTGCGCTGGGTCGCACGGCGACCCTGGCGGTAAATTTTCGTCCTACCGAACCTCAACTAGTTCGTAGTAAACTGCCAGAACGATTTTGCCCAGAACCTCGTAGAGCACGCAGGAGGGTTACCCGATTGAAAAGCAAGTTGCGTCTTACCTGTACCTTAACGTTAATTCTTCTCGCCGCCGGATTGACGGCTACCGTTAACACCACCGCAACACAGGACCAGCCAACTATTGCCAAAGATAGCGTTCAGTTCACCGCGTTTACGGTCAACGAGTATAAGAAGAACTACGATTTTTGGAGTTGGCTTCCGCGCACTTCATTTCGCGTCAACGGTCCGATTCCCAGCGGTGGGCAACTCTATGTCGAGTTTTCATTACCAACAGGTCCGTGGGTCAGTTACGACTGTGCCACAGAAGAGACCCAAGTCGGTTACTGGTGGAAGGTTGATTGTGGTGGGAGAGACATTGGGGAAGCAAAAGCTTCGACATATACCGGGCCCGTCAGCTTCGCGATAAAACTCAGGAACGAATTGGCCGGCACTAACCTGACGCTTTTCAGTGGAAAGGCGAAAGTCGAGAAGGCCAAAGACAACGAATACGGACCGAAAGCAGTGAACCATTGGGTTTATTTCGTCAATCACGACTGGAACCTTCCGATCGGTTACGTGACCCTTAATCCAAGGGATCGAAATTTACCGAGTTTACAGGTTGCTTTTTGGGTGCGCGGAGACGCCTACAAGATGGACCCGCACGTGTTTTATCAGGGGAAGGAGATCGGGAGAATTTCAATCGATGGAACCATTGCCGGAGCCGCGGGATGCGAAGCAGAGGTAGAGAACAATACGACCCATTATGTCGAAGACAAGGTGCCGCAAAAAGCCAAGTGGGCCCGAGTCCTCTGTACTTTTCCAAACATCCTGGGCTCCATTAAAGAAAAGCCGTCCATGATTCCCGGCCAAGTTGGAAACATTCATATCCTCGCCGAGAACCCGGGAGAGTATGAGGTGAAAGTACTACGCGCCAACAAGCTGGCGAGATCGTTGAAGTTTACAGTCGCCCCTGGTGGAAAGTTCGACAACGGCATCGCCACAGCCAATCAACTCGGAAGCGACCGCGTGATTGTGCCGGTTCAGGTGATAGGCGATCAGGATGGAATGTGGAACAAAACTGCCTGGCAAACTGAAGCCTTTTACGGCAATCCTCTGAAAGGATTTACCGCGTTACCATAGTTTCACCTATGCAAGCGAGTGATTCAGTCTTAGATCAACGACGTCCGGTCC
Source organism: uncultured bacterium (assembly GCA_965649955.1). Taxonomy (GTDB): domain Bacteria; phylum Acidobacteriota; class Blastocatellia; order Pyrinomonadales; family Pyrinomonadaceae; genus PSRF01. The sequence goes on along the minus strand of CBFGMX010000013.1, from coordinate 45,835 downwards.
ACTCTCGCGAAGAGATCGCGAACAGCATCAGTCACGGATTGGCGCTCGTGCTTGCGCTCGGCGGGCTGCCGGTGTTGATCCTGTCAGCGGCGCAGATGGGGAACACGCGGTTTACGATCGGCGTCGCCGTATTCAGCGCGTCGATCGTCATTCTTTATCTTGCGTCGACGCTCTATCACTCGCTGACTCACGAGCGGGCGAAGCAGTTCTTCCGCAAAGTGGACCACTGCGCGATCTTTCTTTTAATTGCGGGGTCGTACACGCCGTTCACGCTGGGTGTTTTGCGTGGTCCCTGGGGTTGGACCTTGTTGACGATTGTCTGGGTGCTCGCAGTGGCGGGAATCGCGATGAAAGTCCTCGCCGGTCACCGCCACTGGTGGCTTTCAATGGTGCTTTATGTCGTGATGGGCTGGCTGGCCATCGTGGCCATCAAACCGATCTTCGCCCTCGTTCCGCTACCGGGAATCCTGTTGATCCTCGCCGGCGGAATTGCTTACTCAGGAGGTCTCGCGTTCTTCGCCGCGCATCGCATCCGCTACAACCATTTCATCTGGCACCTCTTCGTCATGGCTGGAACGACCTTTCATTACCTCGCCGTGCTTTGGTACGGCCACTCCAGCGTCTGAAACGAGTTATTTCGATTTGTAGTTAAACGAAATGTTCGTCTCCTCATCCATCACCAGTGTGCGCACGAACCGGTAAGACCGGCCACTCTTCGGCACGTCGATCCGGACGGGCAGGATGCCCGCGACGCGTCGCTGCAAATTGACGACGTTTGCTGACGGAGTTGACAGTTGCTGGGCACGCGTCTGTCTGATCTGCTCTTCAATCCGTCTTACGCCGTCGATTGACATCAGGTTGTTACTGCTGCCGGTTACGGCGACGACTTCGGAAATAGTGCCGACAGGAAGCTGCGTTCCGATTATTCCCGGTTGCGTCGCCACAAGGTTGAGTTCGTGCTGTATCGGATTGAATCCCGGTGATGAAACAGTGATGCGGGTCGGACCAGGCGACGCATTCGCCACAACCCAGCGGCCCTCTGAATCAGACTGGGTAGACAAGCTCGCACCGGTTTGATTGTTAACGACGGTCACGTTGGCGCCGGCAACGACCGCACCGGCCGGATCGGTGACGATGCCGCCAACCTGTCCCGGCTGCAAGTTGCTGAGTTGAACTTCGTTTTGTACGGCGGCGTTAGCGTCGAGGTCGTCGAAGTTCTCGAAGTTGTTAGCGAGAAAATCCTGCGTGGCTGTGGGCAAGTACTCAGCTGCAGTCGCATTGCCGCCAAACTGCTTCACTTCGAGCCGATCCGGCAGGGAAACTTCCCATGTCAACAGGTTGATCGGAATGTCGAGCTTCGGCAGCCCCAGGTCATACGTGCCATTCTTCGTAAAGCGCGTTCCGGAATTCTGGTAAACAAACGACACGGTGTATGCGCGGGAAGAGTCGAGACCGGCGCGAAGCAGCGGCACGCGACTGCCATCCGCACCTAGCACCGGCTTAACGCGTTCCCCTTCGACTTCCGTCGACAGTAATTGCGCACCTGCCGGCAACTCAACCTTGATGAACTGCTGCGCGTGATTACGAACGCGCAGTGTTACTTCGGTCAACGACTTACCTTCGACCGTCGTCAACGTGGTGACAGTCGCTCGCTCGGCGACTGCCGACAAGATGTTTGCGTCGGGAAATTGTGTCCATTCGAGGTTCAGTTTCGGAGCGTCACTTGCGCGACGGTTGTAACGAAACGCGGCCTGCAACGGAAAATGCGTCAGCGATCGCGTAATCGCCGCGGCTTCGCGAACATCCATTCGCCGCAAACCACCGGACTCCCGCGCCACCAACTCCATCGCGCCTACGCCTTCAATCAGCAACTCACCCGTTTCGCGTTGCGCACCGGAAAACGCGATCATCGGCGCCTCGACCTTTGTCTCGCGATTCGTGCGTTCGATGGCGATCAGAAACTGGTGACTACGTTTCGCAGGGTCGTGTACTCGCAGCGTCAACATACCGTTTGCGACTTCGTGAGATTCCAGCGACGCGCCTGACGCAGCCGTCAAATCGTAACCGGCGGGAATCGGCACCTTAAACTCGGCCGCCTCGCCCTGAATCACAGTGACGTCGCAGTAAGCCGTGAGTCTCACTTGTGAATCGCCGACTGAGACGACGGTCTTGATGTCCGATAAAAAGCGCACCTCTCTTTGAGCGACAGGCGCGGCGACTTCTCTCGTGGTCCACCAAACGCGCGCCGGTTTACCGGGCTCAAGCGTTGCTTCCACGATCGTGTTTCCATTCACGGACGTGCGATTGGTTACGAGACCGGGTTCGATGCGAACATTTGCGTGATTGCCGGGCAGTTCAAGCGTCAGCAGTGAACTGCTTGCCGGCGGAACCGGTAAAACAAAAGACGCGCGACCCGCGTCGATCGTGAGAGCTGACGCGATTCCGAGCGACACCGCAAATGGTCCAGGTCCATTGAGTATCGCGGAATGCGCGCCGCCTTCCTGAAGCAGCGGCAACGGATTTCCTGATTGCCGTGCTTCCAAAACCGTCAGGCCCGTCGTCAGCGGCGCTTTCACATTTCCGCTTTGCAGCAATGAACCATCGATGTCGACGGTGCCGACGAGCGTTTGATTGACGAGCTTGAGCTTGAACGCCGCGCGCGAAAGGACGAACGGCAACGGCGGCGCATCCGTCAGTTTTGGCTTCCGCGAAGCGAGCTCGATGAGACGGTCATACTCGGGGAGTGTAAGCGTGACGGTCCCGGTGCCTGCCGGCACGGGAAGCACGGTGTCGGACGTCGAATTTCGATGTTGACCGTTGGTCGTAATCGCCAAAAGCAGAATCAGAATCACAGATGCTTTCATCGCTCGCCTCTCTTTCTGTCACGTGAAAAATCAAGTTCGATTGCGGGTACCTGGTTTTCGCTGGTCAGTTCCGCCACGAGAAAGATCGAAGGACCAAAGTGCGGAAACGTGAAGCGCAGTGGAAGGTTGCGCGCGGGCCTGGCGCGGTGCTTCGTCGCCGGCAATTGCGAGGCGAGCTGCTTCGTTATCTCTGACGGCAGCTCCTCAGCGGGTTGTGTGACTGTCGACCGATACGAGCGCGGGTCGGAACGAAGCGCTTCCGATTCTGCTTCGACGTAAGGCGTGACGCGAAAGCTTCCTGACAATCCAGGCACCGCCGACAAGCGAAACAGCGGCGGATGATGCACTAACAAACGAGATTTGGAGATGGGGAGGTCGACTGACACAAGCAAAAGTCGCGTGCGTCCTTTGTCCACCCACGCAGGCGCTCGGTCAAGGTAAGATATTTCGACGACGAACGCCGGCGCCTCTTCTCCGCTGCGGCTTTTCTCGAGTGGCAACAACAGCGAACCATCCGCGCCGCGTCCCGGTCGAATTGGACGACCGGCTACCATCGCGCTCCACAGCACCGCGGTCGGCGGCAAGTTGAGCTTCAGAAAGTTTCGCTGGTTGTTTCGGACTGCGAACCTCGACTGGACCAGCACCTTTCCATCGGCGGCGATCAGCGCGTTGTACTCAGCCTCGTCGACGTTCGCCGCCAGGACCGCTTGAGGCGTGTAACGAGCTACCGTCAACGACAACGTCCGCGGCGACTGTCCCTCGCTCGGAAGCATGCGAAACGCGATCAGCGAAGGCGAGGGGCGGCTGGAGATTAGCTGGCCGAGTTCACCCGCCTCGGCTTCCTCGAGACCACTTGCTTTCCGTTCCTTGATCTCACCAGCGCCAAGCACTTCGACCGCCACGCCGCCGGTTTCACGTTCAGCCAACGGTAAACGAATGAGCGGAATGTCGAGGTTGCCGGCGCGAGGTAGATGCAACTCGCCCGACAACGTAAACCGCACGGTGCTTGCCACGGCTTCAATGAACGAGACCTTCAGTTCGCGATTGGAGACGTCCCAATCGGCCACCATCGCGCCGTTCACCTGGTTGACAGTGAATTGAGCGGGGAGTTGGACCACGGCTTCCTGGGCCAGTCCCTGCACGACTTCAAGCTGCACCTCCGCGTTGATCTGCGTAGCGTCTTCGCCGAGCCCAATCAACTGAGTCACGGCGCCTCGCAGTCTGAGCGGTTGATTGGCGCGAGCGTCGTCGACGCGTCGTCGCCAGGCAAACGTGAGTGGCTCACCGCCTTTGCCGTTCGCCTTCCAACGACTTCCCGTGGGCGCTTCAGAGTGGTCCAACAAAAGGCCGCCGGTAACACGCACGTCAACGCCTTGTCGCATGAGTTCAACGTTCGCGTGCGACACCGCGGAGTTGCTGACGGGAAGATGAAGAATGTCTGTTCCGGCGACCGTGGTAACTGGCGCAACGATCTTCAACGTCAACACCGATCGACCTTGTTTCGACAGCAAGAGATCAAAAGCGCCCGGCCCTTTTTCTTTCGGACGAGTAACGAGGTTCACCGGCCGGCCGTCGAGTTGCGCATCGCGGACCATCAACCCCTCCGGCAGCGGCACGCGAACCCAACCGTTCTTGATGACATCCACCGTAAGCCGGGCTTCACCTGTTGCCAGGTCGCCGTCAATTTTTAGATCGTAGTCAATGCGACTGAGTGTTGCTTCGACGGGCGGAGGTGGTGGTTCTGGGTCAGTAGTCGAAGCGGCACGTTTGAGTGCGGCGTAATCGTTGACCGGGAGCACGACCCAACCGGGACTAGAGCTCGACGCGGTTTGCGCTGAAGTGGAAACAACAGATAGAAAGACCAGTAAGAGCAGACAAAGCGACGCAGGCACGCGCATCTTGATTCTCCTTTGCAGATCGGTGCGGTGGTTGAAGACGCACTTCGACAAGCACGGCAATTCACGAATCGCCGCAAGTGATCAACTCCGCACTATGTTTCTAGTCGAGACCGTGAGGTACGGGCCTCTTTACCCGAATGACGAGCCCTATGATGCAGTGAGGTTGCTTCACGGTGGCCTCGGATAGAGAACGGCCCAATCCGTGTACGCTTGCACACAGATTGGGCCGGGTGTGGGGGAGGGTAGTCAGTTCGCGGGTTTCAGGAAATCGGCGGAAGCAAAACCGCGCAGGTCCTCGTTACCCAGACGCGTCTCCACTTCCAGATAGCCGTTGACCGGTTGGTCGCCGACTGCCTTGACGATGTGTCCATCGGGAAGACGCGCGATGACGTTCGCTGTGGGATTGTTTTCATCTTTCCTCGGCTCGCTTCGCAAACGAAGCGGGTCTTTGCTGACGTCAACTCGGAAGAGTTTTCCTGCGGCATCAACCGGCGCCGGCGTGGGTGCGGGCGAGGGCGTGGGGGCCGTCGCAGCTCCGTTGAACGACACTGTCTTGGAGATCGTGATGAAGTCAAAGATCTGTTCGCCGTAAAACTTACCGCCCGGCGACCGGTGTCCCTGTTTCAATCCGCTGGCGTGACTAAAATTTCCGCTGCCAACGTTGTAGGCTACGGCCACCAGAGCCATTTCGCGATCAGTCAGGGTAGTTTTGTTCTTGAAGCCAATGCCGGCTCGGGCGCTTTGCAAGATGCGGAGCGCGTTTCTCAGGCAGTGGTCAAAGTTGGCATAGTGTTTCTCGAGGAAGTACTCGGGCTCCGTTCTGAAATGCTGAATGTCGAATTGAAAGATGCCGAACCCGTGACAGTACTTGTTTTTCATCTTGGCCATCCCGCGATAGCTCGGAACGAATTCAGCCATCTCGATGAGCGCCTGGCGAGCGAGTCCGAACATTTGTGCACCTTTGGCGTGTGCCAAGAGTTCGGCCCTGCTGGTGGGAAACGCCGACCGGCCATCGAGCGTATCGCCAACGCACAGTTCGAGAATCCTTTCAAGGGGGAGATTCTTTTTGCGTAAGATAGGCCAAACCTCGCCAGATTCCTGGCAGGCCAGAGCGGTCATCAGGTCGAGGGTGAATGGGGTGCCTTGGAGGGCCGGTTCAATTTTGGCGTGAAAGTTCTCTTTGAACCAGCGCATGTCGTCTTTGGTGGGCATCGGGAATCTCCTTCCTTTTTAAATCGCCAGAGATGCTTCCATTCGTTATGTTGCGTAGAGCAGAAATGTTTCAGGAATAGTTTTTAACTGATGAAACCGACGCGAACACCACGAGTAAAGATCTGTTGTATTGCCAGTGTTGCGGAGGCGTGGATGGCAATCGAGCATGGCGCATCGGCGGTGGGGTTGGTTTCCGAGATGCCGAGCGGGCCGGGACCGATTCCCGAGAGTTTGATCGCCGAAATTGCCGCGACGATACCTCCCAGCGTCAGCTCATTCTTACTGACCTGCCGGCAGGACGCAGACTCAATCATCAACCAGCAGCGTCGTTTGCGGGTCAATACCATTCAGCTTTGCGATCGACTGCCCGCGGGCAGCCATCGAGAGCTGCGCGACGCATTGCCGGGGGTGTCGCTGGTGCAGGTGGTGCACGTTACCGGCCCTGAATCTGTCGACGAAGCGATCTCGATCGCGCCGCAGGTCGATGCGGTTTTACTCGACTCCGGCAATCAATCGCTGGAGATTAAGGAGCTTGGAGGAACGGGACGGACACACGATTGGAGTTTGAGCCGCAAGATCCGCGAAGCGATCGACGTTCCGTTGTTTCTTGCGGGCGGCTTGAGGCCTCACAACGTCGCGGCGGCCATTCAGGAAGTACAGCCTTTTGGAATCGACGTTTGCAGCGGTCTGCGCACCGGTGGTGCGCTGGACCGCCACAAACTCGCCGAGTTTTTCACGGCCATCCGTGATTCGTAAGACGGATTAGAAAGTGAACTTAACTGCCAACTGCACCTGACGGGGATCGCCAACACCCTGACGCAGGAAGCCGTCAAAGTTGAAGAGTCCCGGCGTAACGAGCGGGTTGATGTTGTTGGCGTTGTTGAAAGTATTGAACATCTCGATGATCGGGATGATCGCGAAACGTTCGCTAAAGCGGAACGGTCGCTGAATGCGCCAGTCGAACGAGAAGTACTCGTTATCTTTGCGCTCGGTGTTGCGGTTGGTCGCGGTGCGAACGCCGGGAGTGAGCGGCTGCGCGGTCCTTCCCTGCACGCGGAAGTTTCCATCAAAGCCCCACCCCATCTCGATAAATGTAAAGAAGTTGAACTTGTGACGGATGTCGCGATCCGAAAACGCGTAATCGAGTTGAAGGTTGTTGATGTCAAACGCGCGATCGGTAAACGGATCGCGTTCGTTTGAATCGTCGTCCCTGTCTTTCGAATACGTGTAATTCCACTCGAGCTGGTAGCGCCGGCTGAACCGCTTGCGCATACCGACAGTGAAGCCGTTATAGACTGACTTACCGACAGAGCTCGTCACCATCGTTTCGCCGAGGAACGGCGCGAAGAAGTTGTTGCGATTGATGTTCAGGAAGCGCGTCAGGTGGACGCCTTTCGAATGCGTGAAGTCGAGATAGAGCGACCAATCGTTAGCGATTTCCTGTTCGAACCCGACGTTCGCAGTGTAGATGCGCGGGTTTTCGTAATCGCGACTAAACACGCGGACGCCGCTGAAACACGGGAACGGATTGCTCGTGCCGCCATCGACACACGGTGTGACAGTTGAGGGCGGCGTCACCACGCCGGGCCATACCGGTCCCGGAACGCCGGACGAAATGATCGGCGTGTTCAGAAAGATCGTCTGTTGTTGCACGCCGTTGGTAGTGATCGATCCGACTTGCGACAACATGTTCTGGCGCGCGTAGTAGATGCCGGCGCTCGCGCGCAGCACTGATTTACCCTCTTTCGAAACGTCCCAGGCAAATCCGAGTCGCGGCTGCCACTGGCTTTTCTGGTCCGGCAGAGTTCCATCCGACGGGAAACGCGGGTCGTTCAGGAAGATGCCGTACGCAGTGTTCTGAGGCGGCACAACCGGATCCGGGAAAATCTGTGCTTCCCAGCGCAGGCCATAGTTGAGCGTGAAGTTGGGCCAGATCTTCCAGGAGTCCTGTGCGAAGACGGCGTAATCTTCATTGGTGATCTTCGAAAAACCGGCGGCATCAGTGGCCGGTCCGGTTAAGCCCGCACCCTGCAAGTAGAGCAGCAGCGGACCGCCTGTCGCTGATGTTCCCACGGGACAAGTAGCGGGTGCCGTGACGAAAGTGCCGTCGGAACAACCGACCGTGTTTGGTCCAAAACCGCCCGGAGCTGCAGGCGATGCATAACGCAGGAACCCGGTGACAGTGTCGAAGATGTATCGTCCGGTAAAGAAACCGCGGAACACCTGATCGTTAAGCGTGTGCAGCCAGTCACCGCCAACTTTGATCGTGTGGTTACCGGTGATGATCGAGAAATTGTCTTTTACCTGGGTGCGCCAAAGCAGTTCGTCGACGTTAGGTTCGAGGAAGAACGGAAAACCAAATCGGAACGTGGGCGCGCCCGGGGCTCCGAAACCCATCGCGGTGTCAGCCGGAACATTCGAGGGAATCGCTGAACGCGGACGGTTTTCACGCGAGTAGGAGAAGTGCGCCTCGTTAAGCTTCGTGGGCGAAATCGTGCTGAAGAGATTCGCGCGAACGACGTTGATCTTCGATGGGCCTTCGATACCGTTCGCCGAGTTGCCGTACGTGGCGACGTCAAAAGTTTGATTAGTGTTCTTTGAGTAGTCGAAGTTGTACGAGACGTCGAGCTGGTTCGCGTCGTTGAGTTTGAAGCTGCCCTTCGAGAAGAACGCCTGATTGTTTATCTTGTGTTTGATCGGGAGTCCTTCTTCCTGGTTACGCGTGGTGCTGAAGAAATTGATCAGTGCGAGACGCTGGCAGTCTTCGCTGCCGTTGATCAACGCTTCATTCGCGAGGATTGTCGGGGCCGCGATCGGGCACGGCGCTCCAATCGGTTCGCTGAGATTGGCGCGGGTCAGGTTTTCGTTGATGCCTTCAAAAGCGAAAAAATAAAAGGCACGATCCTGTTTGATCGGGCCGCCGATTGTGAATCCATACTGCTCGCGATGAAAGTCTTGCAGCGGTTTGCCGTCGGACGTGTTCGCGGTCAACGCTTCGAGACGTTGGAAGTAGAATGCGCTTCCGTGGATCTCGTTCGTGCCTGATTTGGTGATGACGTTGATAATGCCGCTGGCGGTGCGTCCAAACTCCGCGCTCGCGCCCGTCGCCACGACCTGAAACTCTTTCACTGCTTCGAGCGTGATGTCGATCGCCGCGCGTTGTCCGCCGAGCTGCTCGCCGAAGAAGCCGTTGTTGTAGTCGCCGCCGTCGAGACTGACGTTGTTGAAGATGCCGCGTTGACCGGAGAAGTTAATCTCGTCGCCGTCGGGTCCCTGCGTGATGCTGACGCCGGGCGTCAACGTTAGCAGGTCTTCAAACTTGCGACCGAGAATCGGCGTCGTGCTCACCGCGGTCTCATTTAGCGTAGTACTGACTTCGGTTTTTGCTGTGTCTACCGTCGGTGCCGCGGTGACGGTCACCGTTTCCTGGACATTCGAGATCTTCAGAGAAAAGGAAAGATCGAGTGTTTGGCCGACAGTCAGGGTGACGTTTGGATCTTGTGTGGTGGCGAAACCTTGTTTGGCGATCGTAACGGAGTACCTGCCAGGTTGGAGCTGAGGCGCGATGAAGCTGCCTTCCTCGTTAGTGGACAGGTTTCGCGAAATGTTGGTGTCGACATTTTTGATTTCGACGTTAGCGCCGGCCACAACTGCGCCGTTCGCGTCCAGCACGGTTCCTCTTATAGTTCCGGTTGTGATTTGACTCTGCGCGCTGGCCGTTAGCGCAATCATTAAGGTAAGTAAAAGGCTTACGATAGGGTACTGAAGCCGGGGTAAGCTGCTTGGAACAGGGGTCGGCATACGGGTCTCCTAAGTGTACTGCGATGGGGTTGTTGTGACGGTGAATGAATACCACAGTTGCGACCGGTTTGTCTTCGATATCTGTAAAATCCTTGATTTATGGTAGCCTACGGGCGATGACTGAGTGAGGGTTCATTCATTTGGCCATAAGCGATAAAAGAGCAGCAATTTTACGGGCCGCCATAACTGTGTTCGCCCGCTGCGGTTACTTCAACTCCAAAGTTGCTGACATCGCGCGCCAGGCGGGTGTCGCCGACGGCACGGTCTATCTCTATTTCAAGAGTAAAGAGGACATCCTTCATTCGATCTTCGATAGAAGCGTCGAAGAAGCACTCGGCGCGGCGCGAGAACGAGTGCAAAGGCTTTCAGATCCCCGTGAAAAACTTCGCCAGATCGCGCACATGCATCTGGAAAGACTCGGGGCCGATCGCGATCTCGCAGTCGTTTTCCAGGTCGAATTGCGAGGCTCGACGAAGTTTATGGAAGAGTTTTCCGCGGCCGGTTTTGCTGAGTATTTGGCGCTGATTCGATCGACGTTTGAAGAAGGTCAACGCGCGGGAATGTTTCGCGCTGATCTTAATGCGCGTGTTGTCGCGAAAGTGCTGTTCGGCGCGCTCGACGAAATGGCGACGAATTGGATCCTTTCGAAACGTCGTTACAAGCTCGCGCCGATGGCGGATCAGGTGCTGGATATCTTTCTCAATGGAGTGCGGGCGACGTGAAAGGCGTGAGCGAGAACATCGAAACGTTCGAACCAGTTCCGGTGCGCCGTCCGATGGCTGCTGACGAGCCAGCCACGGTGATCGACGTGTTCCACAGAATTGCGCGCGAGCACAAGCGTCCCGACATGTTGAATTACAAGAGTGACGGACGGTGGGTGCCGATTTCGTCAGATGAAATGCTTGCGCGTGCGAAAAACATCGCGGCCGGTTTGCATGCGGTCGGCATTCGCCGTGGCGATCGTGTCGCGTTGCTGTCGGAGAGTCGCGTCGAATGGACGCTCACCGATGCGGGGTGCATTCTCGGCGGTGCAATCGATGTTCCGATCTACCCGACGCTGACGGCGCCGCAGGTCCGGTACATTTTGAAGGACTCCGGCGCGTCTGCCTTGTTTATCGAGGGGCGGGAAAAGTTTGACGAGTTGAAAGAGATCCTCGCGGAGTGTCCGCAGGTCAAACAGATTGTTTACTTCGATCGCGCCGGAATTGCACCGGAAGGACTGGCACTTTCGGATCTCGAACAACTGGGCCGCCAGTTTCAGCAACAGCATCCGCGTGTGCTGGATGAACTGGCACGCGACATCACGCCTGACGATCTCGTTACGATCATCTACACGTCCGGCACGACGGGTGAACCGAAAGGCGTGATGCTCACGCATGCAAACATCGTCACCAACCTGATCGATTCGTCAGGCCACCTTTCATTCGGCGAACAGGACATCGCGTTATCCGTGCTGCCGTTGTCGCACGTGTTTGAGCGCCAGGCGATGTACATGTATTTGTATCGCGGAATGGCGGTCTATTTCGCGGAGTCGTTGCAGACGATCGGTCCGAACTTACGCGAGGTGCGTCCGACGGTCCTCGTGGGTGTGCCCCGGATCTTCGAGAAGATCTACGCGCGAATTCAGGAGCGCGCGGCGGAGGCGGGAAAGTTTGCGTCGATGATGCTTGCGTGGTCGGTCTCAGTCGCTCGTGAGTACGCGAAGTACACGCTTGCGCATCGTGCGGTGCCCGTGCTGCTGAGACTCAAACACGCGATTGCATCGAAACTCGTTTTCGCGAAGTGGCGCGCGGCGTTTGGTGGCCGGATGCGTTTGCTGGTTTCAGGCGGCGCGGCACTGCCTGAGGATCTTGCTTACATTTACGTCGGCGCAGGGATTCCGATTATTCAGGGTTACGGGTTGACGGAAACGTCGCCGGTGATCACGACGAGCCGTATCGAGGAGAATCGAGTCGGCACGGTCGGTACGGCGATCCCGCACGTTCAAATCAGGATCGCGGCGGACGGCGAGATTGAGGTTCGTGGTCCAAACGTGATGCGCGGCTACTACAACAAGCCCGAAGAAACGCGTGCGGTTTTTACTGACGACGGTTGGTTCAAGACGGGCGACGTTGGCACGTTGGATGCCGAGGGTTTCCTGCGCATCACCGATCGAAAGAAAGAGTTATTCAAGACTTCTGGCGGTAAGTACATTTCGCCGCAACCGCTCGAGCAGGCGATCAAAGGGTCGCGTTTTGTGAACCAGGTGGTGTTGGTTGGCGCGGAGCGGAAGTTTCCGGCGGCGTTGATCGTGCCGAATTGGGAGCAGTTGGAGTCGTATTGCAAGTTGAAAGGGATTGAGGTTCAGAGCCGGCGTGAGATGTGCGAGCATCCGCGCATCATTGATCTGATGGAACGACAGATCGACCGGCTAACACCAAACCTTGCGCGTTACGAGAAGATCAAGAAAGTTGCGCTGCTGGAAAACGAGTTCACCATCGAAGGCGGCGAACTGACGCCGACGCTAAAAGTTAAGCGGCGGGTGATCGATCAAAAGTATCGAGACGTGATCGAAAAGCTCTACTCCGAGTGAGCCACAAAAGGAACAAGAAAGCAGTAGCCACAAAAGGCACAAGAAAAGCAGTAGCCACAAAAGGCACAAGAAGGTACAAGAGGCATCCAGCCGACCAGGTTCAGCTTGTGCCTTTTGTGCCTCTTGTGGCTAATAGTCTTTCACTTCGTGCGCGGCGGATCGCTGAGATGAAGTGACTTCACGATGCGGTCGGCGGCTTCCTCGCCGGCACGTCGCAGCAATTGCTCGCGGTAAGTGGGCAAATTTGAACCACGAGGACGCCCGACAGAAATCGGACCTTTGCGAGCACTGTTTTCATAAGTCCTGCCGCTGGCGATCACCTTCGCAGTTCCCGGTGCGAAAACAACGTAGTCGACCTCCAACTCGACATACCCCGAACTACTGGCAGCCATCCTGTCCTCGATAATGCTGACTGTGATGACGTAAGTCGTCTTCCCGGCCTTCGCTTTTGCAATCGCTTCGCCCCGCGTCAACTCGCGTTGCGACATGTCGACGTCGAGCGCAGTCCGCTTCCGCAATTGGTCCGCACAACCAAGCGTCGCTGCGTCATGAAAGCTCAGCGGAATCCACGACATGTTGGCGCCGCGGTCACCGGTGGCGACGAGAAAATTGACCGCGTTTTCGTCACGCTTTGGCGTGGGGACCGGTGTCGCTTCCGGCGTTGGCGTCGGAACAGGCGCGACTGCTGGAGGCTTCGCTTGCCTTCTGCCGGACTGTGCGTTCGCAGCCACGAAGCAGAGCGCGACGAGCAGAGTCAGGGAGACGCCAAACACAGTTGCAGTTGGTCTTAATCTCATATGCTTTGCTCGAGGAGAGACGAACGAGGCTGTTTATCTGCTTAATCGGACGGCCAATTGTAACACCGCTGGTGAGAAACGGAAGATTGTTTTGCTACACTGCGCTTCTCCCGCAGAACGATCCGGCGACGGTCCGGTCGAAGCCCACGATAGATGCAATGACGAACACTGAATCAAAGCTCGTGATTAGCAAAGTGCGCGATCAGGCGCGACTCACGCGCTCCTTCGATCTTCATCCCTCCGGCAGCTCGGCTGACGGGGACCGCATTGAGTTCATTCCCGGTCAGGTTGCGATTCTGGGCGTGCCCGGCGAAGAACCCGCGTACTTTGCGTTTGCCAGTGCGCCTGACGATCCCGATTTGGAAGTGCTTGTGAAACAGAAAGCCGGTGCGAGCAGAGTGCTTTATGACATGCGTGAAGGCGACGAGATCAGGTTGATCGGCATCTGCGGGGCGGGATTCGACCTGGACCACCACAAGCATCGGGATCTCGTGTTTGTCGCTATGGGCACTGGCGTCGCTCCGTTACGTTCCGCTTTGCGTCACGTGCTGAAGCACAGGTCGGATTTTGGACAGCTCGTCGTACTTTACGGCGCACGCACGCCCGACGACTTCTGTTATGCGGATGAAGTTGCGAGTTGGGCTGATGCGGGAGTCGAAGTGCGTCAGGTAATCTCGCGACCTGACGGGCACGACTGGTCTGGTCCAACCGGGTATGTCCAATCGTTATTGGACCATGTGTTGCCGGACCTGGCTGCGCCGGTCGCGCTGATTTGCGGTTCGCGCGAGATGATCGATCAAACTCGTGAACGTCTCGTGAAGATGGGATTCAAGCCGGAAGAGATCCTCACAAATTACTGACCCGTGGAAAGGCGGCAGTTGTAAAAGGCTCGTCGCTTAAGCTATCTCGAGTTTTCGGCGGCAAACAACCTGAGGCGATCGCGAATCTCGTCGCGCACGCGTCTGAAGGCATTAAGCCTGGCGTTCTCGTCGCCCTCGACAGCGGCCGGATCGTCAAAGCTCCAGTGAATCCGTTTTGTCTGGCCTGGAAAGATTGGACAGTGTTCGTTGGCGTTGTCGCAAACGGTGATCACATAGTCGAATTCCTGGCCAAGAAACTCGTCAACGGATTTCGAGCGATGCCCGGAGATATCTATGCCTATCTCGCGCATTGCCTGAATGGCTTCCGGTCTGACGCGGGTTGGTTCAACGCCGGCACTAGCGATCTCAAAACGCTCTGCCGCTTCGTGCCGCAATAGACCTTCAGCCATTTGACTACGCGCCGAGTTGCCAGTACACAAGATCAGCACCGTCTTCTTCTCGATCATTGCCGTCGACTTCCTTTTTGGTATTCTCACGGTGCATCTTCGACAGCTTCGACAGTGAAACTTCCTGGATCGCCGGCAAAGTAACGCCTTTGAAGCCATAGCGCCACATTAACCAGTCCAATCAGTGCGGGCACTTCTACCAGTGGACCAATAACTGCGGCAAACGCGGCGCCCGAGTTGATCCCAAACACAGCAACGGCGACAGCGATCGCCAACTCAAAGTTATTACTCGCGGCAGTAAAGGAGAGCGTTGCTGTCTTCGAGTAGTCTGCCCCAACTTTCCTACCCATGTAGAAGCTGACGAGGAACATCGCTACAAAGTAGATCAGCAGTGGTATAGCGATGCGTACGACATCCAGCGGCAAATGCACGATCAACGTACCTTTTAGGCTGAACATCACAATAATCGTAAACAACAGCGCGATCAGCGTGATGGGACTGATCCTGGGAATAAACGTTTTGTGGTACCACTCTCGGCCCTTCGCTCTAACGAGCAGAAAGCGTGTCAACATTCCCGCGATAAACGGAATCCCCAAATAGATGAAGACGCTTTGAGCAATTTGTCCGATGCTGACGCTGACCACGCTGCCACTCAGTCCAAACATTGGAGGCAGCAAGGTGATGAATATCCATGCGTAGACACTGTAAAAGAGGACTTGAAAGACGCTGTTGAAGGCGACCAGACCGGCCGCATATTCACTGTCGCCGCGCGCGAGCTCGTTCCAAACGATGACCATCGCTATACAGCGTGCCAAACCAATCATGATCAGGCCCACCATGTATTCGGGATAGTCACGCAGGAAAATTATCGCGAGCGCGAACATCAAAAGAGGACCGACGATCCAGTTTTGAATGAGAGACAGACCGAGAATTTTCCAGTTTCGAAAGACTTCGCCGAGGTTTTCATAACGTACCTTTGCCAGCGGCGGAAACATCATCAGTATCAGACCGATGGCTATCGGTATGTTGGTCGTTCCCACCTGAAAGCGGTTGATGAAGTTCTCGACGCCGGGATAGGTGTAGCCCCAAGCCACACCTATCGCCATCGCCGCAAAAATCCAAACCGTCAGAAAGCGGTCCAGGAAAGACAACCTTGCGCGGTTTACAGGATTACACGCCGCCGAACCATTCACCTGTTTTGTGTCGTCTGGTAGTTCCATCAACTTTGAACCTGGCGACCTGGCGAAGTCTTCT
The DNA here is from genome assembly GCA_965649955.1 of uncultured bacterium. Lineage (GTDB taxonomy): Bacteria > Acidobacteriota > Blastocatellia > Pyrinomonadales > Pyrinomonadaceae > PSRF01. The sequence goes on along the minus strand of CBFGMX010000013.1, from coordinate 30,170 downwards.
CCGAAACACGACCTTACTTAATAGCGTAAACTTTTACGCTCGCGGCGTAGTCGTTTACGTTGTAGCGACTTAACAACTCCGACAGACCTTCCTTCAATTCTGAAGGTGCACAACAGCTCGAAGCTGACTCGACGGGCGCCGGCGCACAACAACTCACAGCCGATGCCGCAACCTGTTTCGCCGTAGAAACGTTCTCCGCCGACGGCGCACAACAGCCTGATTGATTTTCCATTTTGGAGTATGCGTTCAGATCCGCGCCGGAGTCGATAACCTCTACGCGCGAAAAACCGGCGTCGAGTAGTCCTCGCTTGTAGTCTTCAACAAGAATGGCGCCGGCAATACAGCCTGTATAGGCTGAGATGTCGCTCGCAATCTCGCTCGGCAGCTCCTTCTTAAGCGCGATATCGCTGACAGCCACTCGACCGCCGGGCTTAAGCACTCTTGCGATTTCCCGAAACACTGCGTTTTTGTCCGGTGCGAGATTGATCACGCAATTGCTAATCACGCAGTCGACTGAGCTGTCAGGTAACGGCAGCTTATCAATCGTTGCGAGATGAAATTCGACATTTGTGAAGGGCTCGCCGTTGTTTCCACGCTCAGCGTTGCGCCGGGCGCGCTCGATCATCTCGGGAGTCATGTCGATCCCGATGGCTCGTCCGGTTGGCCCTACCTTCGCGGCCGCCAGGAACACATCCAACCCGCCACCTGAACCTAAATCGACAACTGTTTCGCCCGCTCGCAGATTTGCCAATGCCGTCGGGTTGCCACATGACAAGCCCATGTTGGCTTCCGCGGGAATTGACGCGAGTTCTTCGGGCGTATACCCAAACGCTTTCGCCACCTCACGGACGCCGTCGTGTTCGGACGATAGGTCGCTTAATGCTATTGAGCCGTATCTCGATCGTACCGCTCGTTCAATATTTTCAGACATTTGTAAGCCTCCAGATACATAACGTTTTACCACGTTCGCCGACATACGCGTAGGCGAATATGGCGACAGTATCTACCCATTCCGGATATATGTCAAGGCGAATGTGTGTTAAGATTAGCCCGCGATGAATCAGAAGGCAAAAACCCTGGACAAGGATCTGTTCTTCCGGGCGCTGGCGGATCGCACACGCCTGCGAATTTTAAACTTAATGAGAACTGAAGAAGTGTGTGTCTGCTTCTTCGTCGAGGTACTGAAGACACATCAGCCGAAGATCAGCCGGCACCTTGCTTACCTCCGCAAGGCGGGAATGGTAGGAGCACGACGAGAAGGACCGTGGATGCACTACCGCATTGTCGAACCCGCAGATCCCGATGCGGCACGAGTTCTGACGGATACTCTGATTTGGCTTAGCAACGATCCCGAAATGCAGCGCGATCGCGAGCGATTGCTAAAGGTATGTTGCGCCCCGCAACTTCCCATCAGCATCCAGGGCGCTCCACGGCCGGCCGGTCTGTTACAGGGTAGTTAGGTGTTTTTGAACTTGCGGACTGTCGTCGGCGCGTTTATTTCCGAACATTAAAAGTGACATACACTGAGCTCAACATACTCACATGAGCTCAATACTTTGGTATCATTCCTTCGTAATTTGAAACGCGGCTTTTAATTTCGATGAAAGGCCGTTAGAACAAACTACCAAACCTATCGATGCATACCCGCCTGGAGCCAAAGATCTTCACCGTCTTTCGCGAAGGCTACTCCCGGAAACAATTTGTCTCTGACCTCGCGGCAGGCACGACTGTCGGTATCGTTGCCTTGCCCCTCGCCATCGCGTTTGCGATCGCTTCCGGTGTCAAACCGGAGCAGGGTCTCTTCACCGCCATCGTAGCTGGATTTGTGATTTCGGTATTGGGAGGCTCGCGCGCGCAGATAAGCGGACCTACCGGAGCTTTTGTCGTCATCATTTATGGCATTGTTCAGCAACATGGCTACGAGGGGTTGGCCGTTGCGACCTTGATTGCGGGCGTCCTGCTGATCCTGATGGGCCTCTTTCGTATGGGAGCCCTGTTGAAGTTTATCCCTTATCCAGTGACGGTAGGTTTCACGACAGGAATTGCGCTGATTATTTTCTCGTCTCAGTTGGGGGACTTTCTTGGTCTCGATCTAGCTTCACCACCGGCGGGCTTTATCGAAAAGTTGCAGGCCTACGGCAACCACATTGGTGAACTCAATCTCACTGCCGTTCTAATCGGCGCAGTGTCACTCCTGGTGATCGCGGTCTGGCCGCGGATAACCCATCGCGTCCCGGGGATGTTGATTGCAATCTTCGTTGGCACGGTGCTCGTCAAGTTTTTTAATTTACCGGTTGCGACAATAGGTAGCCGGTTCGGCAGCGTACCGAATCATCTGCCTCTGCCGCACATCCCCGTAATCTCGTTGTCACTCGTGAAGCAGATGTTCTCGCCGGCGGTAACGATTGCCTTTCTGGCTGCACTCGAATCGCTGCTGGCGGCGGTTGTGGCTGACGGGATGCTCGGCACCCGCCATCGCTCCAACATGGAGCTGGTAGCTCAGGGGTTCGGCAATATTGGGTCGGTGATGTTCGGAGGGATTCCCGCCACTGGGGCCATTGCTCGAACTGCCACGAATATAAAAAGCGGGGGGCGGACACCGGTCGCCGGAATGATTCATGCGCTGGTGTTGTTTCTGATCCTGTTGTTCTTTGGAAAGTATGCTGCGCTGATTCCGATGCCGACCCTGGCTGCAATTCTCATTGTCGTTGCCTACAACATGAGTGAATGGGAGGAATTCAAGGATCTTCTGCGCGGGCCAAGAAGTGATGCCGTGGTTTTGCTCGCCACATTTTTTCTGACAGTTCTAATTGATCTGACAGTGGCAATCCAGATCGGTGTCCTGTTGGCGACTTTCTTGTTTATGCAACGCATGTCAGAAGCGACCCAGGTTACACAGGTAACTGAAACGCTGGTCGATTATGACGAAACGCCGACTCGCGATATTTCAAAGTTAGAAGTGCCCGCAGGCGTCGAGGTATTTGAGATTTATGGTTCATTGTTTTTTGGCGCAATCGAACGTTTCAAAGATGCGATGCGAAGCGTTGAGAAGCGTCCGCGGGTTCTCATCCTCCGAATGCGACAAGTGCAGACCATTGATGCCAGCGGCCTACATTCCATGAGTGAACTTCTCGAGACCACTGCACGACGCAATATTGCCTTAGTGATTTCGGCAGTGAGGCCAAACGTTCGCGAACTGATGGACCGAACGGGTTTTTCTGAAGCCCTCGGCGCCGATAATTTTTGTGATGACATCTTTGTTGCGTTAGATCGAGCGAAAGAACTGATGGCACCGAAGGCGTGAGTCTTTCCTGTAGGCAATCAAAAACCAGAACCACATTAGTCACTCCTCGAGCGGTTGACGTAATCGATGACTGGCAGCAACTTGGGCCCTCAGCACTCCACGGATCAACCGGCACGCCTCTTTTACCTCCGGAATCGCGAGCGAGCAGTAAATCTGCTTGCCATTGCGACGAGTTACGAGTACGCCTGCTGACTTCAACACGGAGATTTGTTGCGAGATATTCGTCTTTGAGAGTCCTAACTCTTTCTGTAGGTCGGAAACACCTCGTTCACCATTACCGATTAAGTCCAGGATGCGTAGTCGTGCAGGGTGTGCAAATGCTTTGCAGATTCGCGCCTGGCGCTCAAAAATTTCGTCGTCCGTAGTGTTTCTTGATTTAGCTGCCATTAGTCCTCCCGCACAGGGCTCGGCAATTACCGGGCCAAGTTGATCCCATCGAGTTAACGCCAAAAGTGGCCGTAAGGCACGCGTAATAATCCGCAATTGATTCCACAATTGCGGAATTTTGCAACTGTGCAACTGTGGAGACCTCACGAAACCGCCTGTATTCCTGAGATCAGAATGTCGGCCCGTTGATTGCACTCCCCACCTGTCGATGGAGGTTGATTGCCATGACAATTGAAAGATACCTGAGACTGATAGCCGGCAGCTTTGTCCTCTTAAGTGTTGCATTGGGCTACTTCCACAGTCCGTACTGGTTTCTATTTACCGGATTCGTCGCGCTCAATCTTATTCAATCGGCGTTTACGAACTGGTGTCCCATGATGACATTCCTGCGCAAACTGGGCGTGAGGAGTCAGGAGCTAGAGGTTTAGTTACGCGAGCAGGGTAACTGGCATGTTCACAAAATCGCTAACGACACACGCCCTCGCCGGAACTCTGAGCATTGTTCTACTGGGTATCTGGGTCATACCCCTGACGGCGCTCGGCCAGGTACCGCGCGAGGGCCTCACACTGGTAGACGCTGTAGAAATAGCGCTACAAAGAAACCCTTTAACGCGCACGACAAAGGCGGGCGGTGAACTAGCCGATGCTGAGTTAGCTGAAGCGCAGTCTCGTCGACTCCCGGCGCTGATAGCGAACGGAAGTTTCACCAGAAGTAATAACCCCGTTTTTGTATTTGGAAGCCTGCTTGAACAGGGACAGTTTGGGCCGGCAAACTTCGAAATCAACTCTTTAAACCATCCAGACGCGCTCAACAATTTTCGCTCATCGCTAACTTTGCGATTTCCTGTTTTTGATCAGCGCGAGACAGAAACGCGCATCGCCAGCGCTCGAATACGGCAACAACAGGCTGACCACCAAACTAACCTCATACAACAACGGATTCGCTTCGAGGTGATTAAGAGCTATTACGGCGTTTTACTGGCCCAGGCAAAACTCAAGGTCGCCGCGGACGCAGTACGGACTGCCGAGGCGGACGTCAAACGGGCGCGGGACCTGGTTGAAAGTGGTGTTGTGGTTGAGTCGGATTTGCTTGCCGCACGTGTCCAGTTATCACAGTTTCGCCAGGAAGAGATTCAGATGAGCGGCGAGCTGGCAACAGCCGTGGCGGCATTGAATGTAGCGGTTGGGTTACCGGTAGAGACTCCACAGCAGCCACTCGGCGAAATCGTCGATCGGAGATTTACGGTTGATGCCGTCGAGGTGCTCTCTTCGCGGGCGTTAGAAAACCGTCCGGATTATCAAAGGGCCGTTTTGTCGGCGCGGGAAACGTCCGAGCAGTTGCGCGGAGCCCGCGGGGAATGGTTGCCGCGAGTCGATGCGTTCATCAGCGCGGGCGTAAGTAGTGAACATCTTACTGGCGGCAGCGGTGATTATGCAGCCGGCGCGACGGTGAGCTTCAACGTTTTTGACGCCGGCCGAAAGGCACGAATAGCACAGGCCAGAGCCGCACAATCGATTGCCAACGCGGAACAGGAACAACTCGCAAATCAAATTCGGTTCGAAATAGTGCGGGCCTACCAACAATACATTACGGCGCGTGAACGTCTTGAAGCGGTGGCGGAAGTGTCAGCTCAGGCGACCGAGATGTTACGCATCGTGCAGGACCGATACCATGTTGGAATTACAACCATCACGGAACTGCTCCGAGCGGAGACCGCGCTGGTGCGGGCGCGCTCGGATGTGCTTGCCGCCCGTTACGATCAATACCTCAGTTACGCCAACGTCCTTCTGGCCACTGGTCAGTTGAAAGATGCGGGAGTGTTTGGCTCATGAGAGTTCATCGTTTTTCTCTATTGCAGAGAGAAGAGTTTCGCGAGAGGAGATACCTATGAAACGTCTCATTTTAGCAATCTTTATCAGCCTGTTGATGATCTCCTGTTCGCGAACACCGGAGCCACAGCCACCCGCGGCAATCCACTCGGGTCTGAAGATCGAGACTCTGAAAACCTTACCGGTTGACGATTACTACGAAGCGGTTGGTACGGTGCAAGCAAAGAACAGCAGCGTCATTGCCGCAAGAGTGATGGGCAACATCGTGGCCTTGCACGTCCGTGAAGGCGATACCGTGCGAGCCGGACAAACCCTGGTCGAGATCGATAATCGCGACGCAGGTATTCAATTGCAGAAGACTCAAGCCGGCGTGCGCGAGGTTCAGGATTCACTGGAAGAAGTCGATCGCAGTATTCGCGCCGCGGAATCAGGGCGCACAGCAGCACAAGCAAATGAGACCCTCGCAAGAACCACCCTTAAGCGTTACGAAACGCTCTTCGAACGTCGATCCGTCAGCCCTCAGGAGTTCGATGAAGTACGCACGAAGTATGAAGTTGCAAGAGCTGAAAGCGAACGCGCGGATCGACTATTACAAGCTTCAATTGCCCGCCAAAAACAGATGAAGGCGCGAATCGATCAGGCTAAAGCCGACGTCGCCAATGCCCGAGTCAATGTTGGCTATTCACGCATAGCGTCTCCGATCGATGGCGTCGTTGTTTCCAGGCAGGCCGACGTGGGTTACATGGCGATGCCGGGTATGCCACTTCTCACGATCGAGAACAGCACTCGGTATCAGCTTCACGCGTCGGTGGAAGAATCGCAGCTCGGAAAGATCCGGCTGCACGATCAAACTCGCGTAACCCTCGAAGCCCTGGATAACAAGGAACTGTTGGGTACGGTTGAAGAGATCGTCCCCGCAGCGGATCCGGCGACTCGTAGCTACATCGTCAAGATAGGCTTGCTGAACGTTGATGGCATGCAGTTGCGGTCCGGACTCTATGGCAAGGCGCAGTTCATCATCGGTCAACGAAATATCCTGGCCATTCCGCAGACGGCAGTCACGCAACAGGGCCAGCTCGTCAGTGTTTTTGTAGTCGACCAATCCGGTGTGGCACGCCTGCGACTAGTTAAAACGGGAAGAGTTGTTGGTGACCGGGTGGAAGTGCTGTCGGGCTTGAATGAGGGCGAAGAGATCATAGGTGAAGGTGTTACGTCGTTACGAGATGGGATTCGAGTGCGCGAGGCAACAAAAGACGCGCAACGAATAGCGACCAATTAAAGTTATGAAAGAAACACTCGGACTTGCCGGCAAATTCGCGCGAGCCTTCATCGACTCCAAACTGACGCCGCTGATCATCTCCGCATCGATCCTGCTCGGCGTCGGAGCGGTACTACTGCTGCCACGTGAAGAGGAACCGCAGATAGTTGTTCCGATGATCGATGTTTTTGTGCAAATGCCGGGCGCCTCGGCGAAGGAGATCGAAGAGCGCATCACAAAGCCGATGGAAAAACTGCTTTGGGAGGTGCCCGGGGTTGAGTATGTCTACTCGACTTCTTCTCCGGGTCGCGCGATGGCCGTCGTGCGCTTCTATGTTGGAGAGAACGAAGAAGCGAGCATCGTTCGTCTGAACCAGAAGATGTTTGCCAATCTGGATTTGATTCCACCCGGAGCAAGTCAGCCTTTGGTAAAACCTCGCTCGATCGATGACGTTCCGATCCTGGCCCTGACACTGTCGAGCGACCGCTACGATCATTTCACGCTGCGCCGCGTTGCCGCGCAGCTTCACGACCAGATTAAAGAAGTCGCAGACGTTTCCGAGGTAAAGATCATTGGTGGTCAACGCCGTCAAATTCGAGTGACCCTGGACGAGTCACGAATGGCGGCCTTCAACGTTGCGCCGGCGAGCATCGTACCGATTCTCGAGCGGGCAAACCGTCAACTGCAATCGGGAAGTTTCGCCTCTGGCAATCGCGAGTTCCTGGTAGAGACGGGAGGCTTTCTAAACTCGGCGGCGGACGTTGGCAGTGTGGTGATTGGCGTTTCAGGCAATCGCCCGGTTTATCTGCGAGATGTGAGTTACGTTGATGATGGTCCGGAGGAACCTGCTGATTATGTCTTCTACGGCACGGGCGCTGGAAGTGAGAAAGCTGGTTCGACAGCAACGACTCAGGCTGCGGTCACGGTTTCAGTTTCCAAACGAAAAGGCACCAACGCTATTACCGTAGCGGATCACGTTTTGGAGAAAGTCGATGCGCTCAAGGGTTCACTGATTCCAGGTGACGTAAACGTCGCAACGACCCGCAATTACGGCGAAACTGCGAGTGAGAAATCGAACGAGCTGCTGTTGCACATGATGATAGCGATCGTTTCTGTCTCGGCGCTGATTTGGCTCGCGCTTGGTATCAGGGAATCAGGCATCGTCGCGACTGCTATTCCCGTAACGCTAGCACTCACGCTCGCTGTGTTCTATTTCTATGGGTACACACTTAATCGCATCACGCTTTTCGCTCTCATCTTTTCAATCGGCATCCTCGTTGACGACGCGATCGTAGTGGTTGAGAACATGGCGAGGCATTACGCCTTACCCGAGAACCGCGATCGGTCTCGCATTGAGGTTGCCCTTGAAGCCGTTGCCGAAGTCGGTAATCCAACAATCCTGGCGACGTTTGCCGTGATCGCTGCCATTCTGCCGATGGCTTTTGTTAGTGGATTGATGGGGCCCTACATGCGGCCGATTCCAGTGGGGGCATCGGCAGCAATGGTCTTTTCGTTACTGGTTGCATTCATCGTGACGCCGTGGGCGAGTTTGCGATTACTCCGAAGGCACACAGGGCACGGGTCAGAGAATAAAGAGGGTTGGACCACGCGAGCATACCGGCGCGTGATGGGCAAACTCATTCATGACACTAAGTGGCGTCTTAGTTTTCTTTCACTGGTTGCCGTGCTGCTGGTTGGGTCGTTCGGATTAGTGCTTTTGAAGTTCGTTAAAGTGAAGATGCTTCCGTTCGACAACAAGAGCGAATTTCAGGTGATCGTTGATATGCCTGAAGGAACAACCCTGGAACAGACGGCGGCGGTGACGCGCGAGCTGGCGGAATATGTTCGCACCGTTCCTGAAGTAACGGACTATCAGATGTATGTAGGCACTGCCTCCCCTTATAACTTCAATGGTTTGGTGCGCCACTACTTTCTACGCAGTGGTCCAAATGTCGCGGACATTCAAGTGAACCTGGTTCAAAAAGATGAGAGGAAGGCGCAGAGCCACGACATAGCCAAACGTATACGGCCCGGTATTCAGGAGATTGCCGCGAAATATCAGGCTCGCGTCAAAATATCGGAGGTGCCTCCTGGTCCACCGGTGTTGCAAACCCTCGTCGCTGAAGTCTACGGTCCGGATTACGAGCGACAGATCGAAGTGGCGCGCCAGATTCGCGGCGTTTTCGATTCCACTCCGGGCGTCGTAGACGTCGATTCGTATATAGAGGACGAGCAGTCTAAATTCCAGTTCATCGTTGATAAGGAGAAAGCTGCTTTAAATGGCGTTTCGGTGGAGCAGGTGGCCGCCACCTTGAGGATCGCCGTCCAGGGCGCCAACGTTGGTCTGGCCCATCAGGTGCAGGAGAAGGAAGACGTCTTCGTCATGCTGCGGCTCCCACGCGTCCAGCGGTCGAGTGTTGATAGTTTGAAAGGCATAAAGGTCATGGGACAGGGAGGTAATCTGGTCCCACTGGGCGAACTGGTTCGCGTTGAGCAAGGTGTTAACGAACAAAGCATCTATCACAAGAACCTCATGCCCGTCGTTTACGTCACTGCCGACGTTGCCGGCGAGGTAGAGAGTCCGGTCTACGCAATCTTCAAACTCAATGACGCGATCGATCAACTAAAACTGCCCGAGGGCTATCAGCTCGAACGTTACGTCGCAAGCCAGCCATTTATGACCGACAAATTAGCGATGAAATGGGATGGCGAATGGCACATCACTTACGAAGTCTTTCGCGACTTGGGCCTTGCGTTCGCAGCAGTGCTGATCCTTATCTACATACTAGTCGTAGGTTGGTTTCAATCATTTAAAACGCCGTTCACGATTATGGCAGCGATTCCGTTCTCGCTCGTCGGTATTCTTCCCGCTCACGCTGTGATGGGGGCGTTCTTTACTGCCACTTCGATGATTGGCTTTATCGCGGGCGCCGGGATTGTGGTGCGGAATTCGATCATTCTGGTTGATTTCATCAAGTTAAGACTTGCTCAGGGAATGCCGCTTGCCGAGGCTGTAGTGGATGCCGGTGCCGTGCGATTTCGTCCGATGATGTTGACAGCGGCCGCCGTGATCGTAGGCTCGGCGGTGATCCTGTTTGATCCGATCTTTCAAGGTCTCGCAATCTCATTGATGGCAGGCGAAGTTGCCTCGCTTTTTCTTTCGCGTATGACAGTACCGATTCTTTTCTACTTGAGTGAACATAAGAATTATCCAGTGGCAACTGTAGAAGAGGATCTCCCGTTGGCTACAGAGTCGACTTCGGCGGCGTAGTTCTACGACAACGCGCCGCGTTCTGAGGCGATTATTGTTGCGCCGATAGGGCAGGATGTGCGGTCCTGATCATCCGCGTTGTATCAAACCCGCGCGCCTGCATCTTCGCGAGCAATTGCTGGTAAAGCGCTTCGTCCATTTGCGACGTACGGCTCAGAATCCAGAGATAGTCGCGGCCCGGTTCGCCAACCACGGCGTACTCGTAGTTTGGACCAAGGTCCAGGATCCAGTACTTGCCGTAAAACGGCCAGAAGAAAGTAACCTTCAATTTAGCGTTTGTTTCCTTGTCGACAATCTTCGCTTTTCCTGTGGCAGTGGTGAACTCGCCTGAAGGCTTGCGGCAGCGATTTACCACTTGAATGCTTCCATCAGAACGAAGCGTGTAGTTGGCTGTGACTGAGTCGGCACATTTCTTTTGGAACCGATTCGGCAACCGCGCAATCTCGTACCACTGACCAACATAGCGTGAAAGATCCACCGCCGGAACAACTTCCAGCTCATCCTTCCGGTTGCCGGCAGCCGTTCCAGCCAGCAATGTGGCAGCGATCATGCTTAACACTATAAGATTCATGCTCATTTCTATCTAAACTCCTCGACGCAAAGTTCGACTTTAATTTGCGTGGAAACGGAGGGAAGGGCCCGCGGGCTTGCTTGCCACATTCGTGACCCTTCTCTCCAGGTGCCGTCCGCCGTGCATCGCTACGCTCTTGCTGTGGTCGCAGGCATCAACACGGTTCAGTCCTCGGTCAGATGCTGAGCGACTCGATTACATTTTTGGAATCAGCACCGTATCGATTACGTGAATGACACCATTGGACGCCATCACGTCGGTCTTAACCACGCTGGCATTGCCCACCTGTACGCCGTTCTTTGTTCGCACTTTGATCGAGCTGCCTTGCAGCGTTTTGACGGAACGGCCATCGAGTTTCACAACCTCGCTAGCCGGCACATTTCCCGACACCACGTGATAAAGCAGAATCGACTTCAGCTTTTCCTTGTTCTCTGGTCTTAGCAAAGACTCGACCGTGCCCGCCGGAAGTTTTGCGAAGGCTTCATCAGTTGGCGCAAAAACCGTGAACGGTCCCGCCGCTTTTAAGGCGTCGATCAATCCCGCCGCTTCGAGCGCGGCCGCGAGCGTCTTGAACTGTCCGGCGCCGACCGCTGTATCCACTATGTCCGTTGACGTGAGCGGATCGGCGACTTCAGCGCGGGTCGAACCAGGAGCCGCCACCACTGCCAGAATGGCAAACAAGACCGCACCCGCAAATAATCTCTTTCGTGTCCAATCGTTAAGCTTCATCGGTAAAACTCTTCCCTTTCTGATTAAGGCCTCTGCGAAGAGGCATTTGTTTAGTAACATCGCTTTCCCGCGCTCTCGGCCGCTTGTCACCCAAGAATCAAAAACCGACCGAACAAGCGGTTGAGCGGTTTGAGCGGATTTAACCTTACACGCGCAAAGCACACTTGTCAACTATGCCCAAAGATATAAGTCGTAATGCACGGTTTAGACGGTTTCGTGATAAAGTGGAGCGGGAGGCTAATGCCAACAAGTGTCGTCTGCAAACTTAACCACTAAAGAAGTCGCCCGCCTGCTGCAGGTTAGCGAGGCAACCGTCAAGCGCTGGGCGGACGATGGATTGCTGCATTCGAGTAAGACTGCCGGCGGGCATCGACGTTTTAGCACTCAGAGCATCGCCAGCCTGCGCCGTGAAAAGGGAATCGGAACTGCGCCTGCCTTGCCGCCGCCGCCAAAGAAAGGACGCGCGCTGAGTCTGAGTTCACCTGTGAGGTTTACCGAACTACTCGTGGCGGGCGATGAGAAGGAAGCCGCGGCGCTCCTGATTCATGCCTACATGGAAGGCCAGTCGCTTGCGGCGCTGTTTGATAAGACGATCACGGAAGCCATGCACGAGGTGGGAGAACTATGGTTTCGCGGAACGATCACGATTGCCGACGAGCACCTGGCGACTCGGGTCGTACTCAACGCATTGCGAGAGTTGCGCGGCATAATTGTGTCTGCCGAGCCGTCCGGCATGAAAGCTATTTGTTGTGGAATCGAGGGCGACCTGCATGAGTTGCCGGTTCACTTGGCGGAAATGATTCTTGAGACGGAAGGTTTGGACGCGAGGAACCTAGGACCCAATACGCCACTATTTTCACTGCGTGAGATGGTTACACAGCAACGGCCGCAACTTGTCTGCATCTCTGCGCGGAGCATTGCTGATTTAGATCGAGCCACGTCTGAGTACGCCCAACTGCGCAAGGTCACTGCCAGACTTGGCGCTTCGGTCGTGATCGGAGGCGAAGGCTTTCGAGAGCCAACGATTCGGCATCGCTTCCCTTGCGACTTTTACGCCGAAAGCTTCGCCGGACTTGCAAAATTTGTGAAGCCACTAGCGAAGCGCAGCGCCTGACTAGTTAATACTTTCAGCTCGCGTACGAAGCCGGTCAGTAACTGAAACGATATTGAAGAGCTGCGATTCACAAACTTAGTACTGTGAGACGACGGGTTGCCTGGTAAACTTAAATCATCGATAGCCCGAGTTACCGGCCCAAATCGCCTTGACACGTAAAACACCCGTTCATAGAGTAAGCACAGTCATGCGGACACGGCTGACATCTCTGGCATTGCTACTGATGCTGAGCGGTAGCACGTTTGTTGGCGTTCCGGTGCAGTTTGGCGAGCAGTCTTGCGGCATGGACCATGCGATGGGCGATATGGAATGTTGCAAGGCAGCGCTCCTGCCAAGTAACGATGCTCACATCGCAACCGCACGCCTCTGTTGTGTGCTGAACTGCGCGAGAGAGGGAACGGCCCCAACAAACGGGGTTCGCTTCGCTCCGCAATTGCAGCTCCGGCTCACATCGTATCCGCCAAGTCCGCAAGCGTTACCGACCTCACATTTAAGAAATCGGCTGTTCGATCAGTCGCATGGTCCACCCGACTCACATCCCGCATACATTCGAAATCTCGCACTCCTGATTTAACTCCGTAACGCCGCAGTGTGTCTTTTCCTCGCTCCGCGTTCAACGATAGAGGAACGTGTACGTCTGTGTCAGCGGACGCATTACGCCTCTGAGCGCGGCGAACGATTCACACGAGATTAGACCTCTGCTGCGATTACTTATCTGTGCGCTGAGCACGTAGGAAAAGTTCTGTCGTAGTGCTCGGATTTCGGTAACCCATGTTTTTCCTTTTGGAGGATCAGGAAATGAAGAAACTCGTATTTGTGTTGAGTGTGATAGTTCTTGCCGTCTTCATCGCGGCCTGTGGTCCTAAGACTACGGATGGGGGAAAGGTGATTAAAACCGCGCCGGCCGGAAACAATCTTACCGTCGCGCTGGCAACGAGTGACGGTGTGCTCAAGCATGGCAACAGTGAGTTCATGCTCACGTTCAGCGACTCCTCTGGCAACCCTGTTGACGTTGGTGCAGTCGCTTTGACTTTTCATATGCCGCAGATGGGAACGATGGCGGAGATGAACGACATGGCCACTTTCACCACAACAGAAACACCCGGAGTCTATCGTGGGAAGGCGAACATCGAAGTCGCGGGCGAATGGCAAGTCAGGATCACTTACGATGGGCCAAAGGGACGCGGTCAGGCGACCTTTCCGGTAACGGCTCAATGACGCAAGTTAATCAGGGTCATTGGCGGTAACAAAATGATTCATCGCCTGATCGAAATCTGCTTACGCAACCGGGGCCTCGTGGTTGTGCTCTATCTCGGCCTTGCGGTCTGGGGGTATTGGGCCCTGTTGCGTACGCCAATCGATGCCATTCCTGACCTCTCGGATAACCAGGTAATTGTCTTTACCGACTGGCCCGGGCGTTCGCCTCAGGAGGTTGAGGATCAGGTGACCTATCCCCTGGTTACCAACCTTCAGGGACTGGCGGGCGTGCGCGTGGTGCGTGCGAGTTCGGCGTTCAGCTTCTCGATGATTAACGTCATCTTTGAAGACAACATTGAGTTGTATTGGGCTCGCACGCGAGTTCTTGAACGATTGAATCTGGTTACGAAGCAACTACCCGAAGGTGTAGTCCCAACCCTTGGTCCGGACGCGACGGGCGTCGGTCAAATCTTCTGGTACACGATTGAAAGCGATCAAATGAACTTGCGCGATCTGCGCACGCTACAGGATTGGTTTGTTCGCTATCAACTCAATTCAGTCCCCGGTGTGGCTGAAGTGGCCTCCGTCGGTGGTTACGTTCAGCAGTATCAGGTAGACGTCGATCCAAATAAGCTGCGGGCCTACGCTATTCCCTTATCAACGGTAGTCGAAGCTGTTCAGCGGTCGAACAACAACGTCGGCGGGAATGTGGTCGAACAAGCCGGCGAGTGGGCGGTGGTGCGTGGCGTTGGTCTTGTCGAGTCGGTGGCAGACGTAGAAAACATTGTCATCGGCGCTCCGAATGGCGTGCCAATCTATGTTCGCAACGTGGCTGACGTGAAACTCGGCAATGCGTTTCGCACAGGTGGTTTAGATAAGAATGGCAGGGAAGCGGTTGGCGGCGTTGTGATCGCGCGTTACGGTGTCAACACGCTTGAAGTGATCGACGCGGTGAAGCGGAAGATCGCGGAACTACAGTCCGGCTTACCGCAGGATGTGCGCGTGGTTCCTTTTTATGATCGGACTCAGCTCATCAACCGCGCCACCAGCACTTTGAAGCGAGCGTTGATTGAAGAGTTATTGCTGGTAACGCTCGCCCACATCATTTTCCTGCTTCACTTTCGGTCCATCCTCATAGTGACGATCCCCTTGCCACTCGCTGTGCTGATTTCTTTTCTGTTCATGAAGTACATGGGAATCAGCTCCAATCTCATGTCGCTCTCCGGAATCGCGATCGCGATTGGAGTGTTGGTGGATGCCGGTATTGTTGTTACAGAAAACGCTTTTCGTTTTCTCGAGAAGAATAAAGTTGATCCTAAAGATAGGCGTCTTGTTTGGCAGACGGTGCTGGAGTCGACACGACTCGTAGGCAGGCCCGTTTTCTTCTCGATGGCGATAATCATTCTCGCGTTCATACCGGTGTTTGCTTTGACCGGGCAGGAAGGAAAGCTGTTTCATCCGCTGGCGTTCACCAAGACGTTCGCCATGGCGGCGGCGACCATAATCGCCGTCACACTGGTGCCCGTGCTCTGCACGTTTCTGCTGGGCGGTAAGTTTCACTCGGAGCAAGCGAATCCAGTGATGCGTTTTCTCCAGGCGCTGTATCGGCCAGTGCTTTCCTTTGCTCTTAATCATCGCATCATCACGATCTCATTGGCGGCTCTTCTTTTCATTGGCGCACTGATGCTCGCGACAGGCATTGGCAAAGAATTTATGCCGCCGCTGAATGAAGGCGATCTGATGTACATGCCGGTCACGGATCCGGCGATCTCAATCGATGAAGCGCTCAAGATAACGAGCAAACAGGATGAGATTTTGAAGACTTTCCCCGAGGTCGAATGGGCCGTTGGCAAGTCGGGACGAGCGGAGACTTCGACCGATCCGGCGCCAGTGAATATGAACGAAACGATCGTCCATCTCAAACCGCCAGAGCAGTGGCGGACTGGGATGACACGCGAGAAGTTGGTCGCTGAGATGGATGAGAAGTTGCGAATGCCGGGTGTAACGAACATCTGGACACAACCGATTATCAATCGCATCGACATGCTGACTACCGGCATTAGATCGCAAGTAGGAATCAAGATCTTTGGTAATGATCTCAAATCGCTCGAAGAGACCTCCCGCCGTATTGCGGAAGTGGTAAAGACGGTGCCGGGGGCCGTTGACGTCTATCCGGAACAGATCAGCGGTGCGCCTTACATCGATATAAAGATCAACCGTACCGCAGCGGCACGGTACGGAATAGACGTCAGCACGATTCAGGATGTGATCGAAAAGGGAATTGGTGAGACGAACCTAACCGTGACGATCGAAGGGCGTAGACGTTTTCCTGTTCGCGTGCGTTATGCGCCGCAGTTTCGTGGTAGTGCCCAGGCGATCGGGGAAATACCGATCTCGTCGTCAAGCGGAGCGCCGATTCCACTCGCTCAGTTGGCGGAGATTCGGACGGTCGAAGGGCCGACCATGATATCCAGCGAGAACGGATTATTGCGCGGTACGGTGCTCCTGAACGTGCGCGGTCGTGATGTGGGGAGCTTTGTCGACCAGGCCAAAGAAACGATCGCGCAGCAGGTGCAACTCCCGACTGGTTACTACGTTTCGTGGAGCGGCCAATATGAGAACCAGCAGCGGGCGCGACAGCGTTTGATGATCGTCATTCCGATCGTTCTCGTCGTTATTTTCGGTCTGCTTTACATCACCTATCACTCGGTCCTGGAAGCTGCTCACGTGTTGATGGCAGTCCCGTTTGCACTCACAGGCGGCGTCTATCTGCTCTGGCTCCTTGGTTACAACTTTTCCGTTGCGGTATGGGTGGGATTCATCGCGCTGTTTGGTACAGCGGTGCAGACCGGTGTGGTGATGGTTATCTACCTCAACGAAGCAGTCGAGAAAAAGAAAGAAAAACTTGGAACCTTGACGCGCCAAACGTTGAAAGAAGCAGTAACAGAGGGAGCTCTGCTACGGCTACGTCCGAAGGTGATGACGGTTTCAACCGTCGTAGCTGGTCTGTTGCCGATCATGTGGAGCACCAGTGCCGGGTCTGAGGTAATGAAACCGCTGGCAACTCCCGTGTTGGGGGGAATGGTTTCGAGTCTTCTGCATGTGCTCATCGTCACGCCCGCAATTTTTTATTCCCTACGAGCGCGTGAATTAAGGCGAGAAGAAAAACACCTAGTTTCTGAAGCGAAAGGCCGCAGTGAGTCCGATAAACCATCTGCCCCGGCAACCGATGCCGCAATTGAATTAGACGAGGTTTCTCATGAATAGGAAGTTGTTAGTTGCTTTATTGATCCTGACTGTTAACGCGTTGCACGCTCCAGAGTCGGTATTGGGACAAGGAGCGTCCGCAATCATTGGGCAACAGAATCCACAGTCGTCGATCTCGCGGTACTACGACCCAAGCACGGGATTGTCCGCGGATGACGCCGTTGTTTATGCCCTCGCCCACAACGGTGAATTGGGGGCCTTTCGCAGTGAGGTCGAAGCTGCGCGCGCTCTCGTTCAGCAGGCGTCTCTTCGGTCGAATCCTCAACTCGAAATAGAACGGACGGAACAGATCAACGGTCCTGACAACGACACGATGGTCGGAGCCATGTTGCCGCTTGAGTTGGGCGGGCGCCGCTCGGCCCGGATTTTAGTATCACAACGCGAATTAGAGTTGAAGCAAAGTCTGCTCGGCGATCGTGAGCGACTCCTCGCTGCGGAGGTGCGCGCAAAATTTGGTGAAGCTTTGGGTGAGTTGTTGAAACTGGGATTTACGGAAGACTTGCTGACGACCACAGATCAGGGATACCGGCTGGTGGCCGCTCGCGTTACTGAAGGACGCACCGCCCCTCTCGAGCAGAACATGGTCCTCGTGGAGGTGAATCGCATTCGTACCATGAGAGAGAGCGGTCAAGGCAAAGTCGAAGTTGCAATGCTTGAGCTTCGCAATCTAATGGGCATGCGCCCGGAAGAGCCTTTGCGGTTGCGTGGAGACTTGGACCATTTGATTGACCCGGTTCCTTCCGCTGTCGTTGCGAAAGACATAGCTCTCCGTGAGCGGCCTGATCTCAGAGCAGCGCGTGCCCTCGAAGACCTGGCCGAAGCACGGATAGTCCAGGCTCGTAGTCAAGGGCGACTGGATGCGAGCTTGACGGGGAAGTACGAACTCATGAATTTCGGGTTTCCTCAGCAAGGTCTTAATTCCAGTGGAGAGTTGGTTCCGATTCAGGGCAGATTTCATTCTCTGGCCGTGGGCGTCACTCTCGACCTGCCGGTTCGGAATCGCAATCAAGGCGCGATTGCCGCAGCTGTCGCCGAGAAAGCTGCCGCAACACAGCGTCGCGAATTTGCAGAACTGACCGTGCAGCGAGAGGTCGCCTCGGCCCTCGCGCGTTATCAAAGCGCAGCGCGAGCTGCTGAGATTTACAGAGTCGGCGTTCAGGGACAGTCGAATGCTAATCTCGACGTCATAAGACAAACCTACGCGCTTGGCTCTAAGACTTTGCTGGATGTCATTGCCGAACAGAGACGTTTCATTGAAACGCAGACCGGTTATATCGAAGCCCTGGTTAATACCTATCAGGCGCGCGTCGAAATTGAACGTGCAACCGCTTCGCCGAATTTAATCAAAAAATGAGCAACAATCCTGAAGAAAAACCAGACACGGGAAGCGTCAGCGGACGGTCCTCTCATCGGAGAAAAAACCGAACCGCGATTGTCGCGATGGTCGGCGTTGTAGCAATAACTGCGGTTGCCATTCTGCTTTGGTTGTTGTTGCGACCTGGTTCAAGCGGTGCTGGACGGCCAGTTCCAACGCCGCGTGATATTGGAGCCGAACCGTCAGCTTCAACGTCACCAACTTCCGAGGCAACCATATTCATTGATCCTGAAGCAGCAAAGCGTGCCGGCATAAAGACTCAAGCAGTTGGGGAAGCAATGCTTGCAGGAAGCGCTGCACCCGGACACGTGACGACTGGAGTAGTCCAAGCCAATGCCTATCGGACCACGCCGGTCGTTTCGCTTGTAGGCGGCATTCTTCGGCGCGTGTCGGCTGAACTGGGTCAAAGCGTAAGCCAGGGACAGACAGTCGCCGTGGTATTTAGTGATGAACTGGCGATGGCCCAGTCTCGTTATCTCAACGCCCTGGCAGACCTGGATGAGCATCACAAACACCATGCGCGTACGATTCGGTTAGTGGAAATTGGGGCTGAAAGCCGAGAGGAGTTGGAACAGGCGACTACAAAACTGCGGACCGCAGAGTCGGAAGTAGCCTCACAACGTCAGCGACTAATTTTACTCGGTCTTAGCGAAAGGCGAATTGCCCAACTCAAGACACCCGCCCAGGTGAGTTCCGAAGTGAGTCTGCCGGCCCCGGTGTCGGGAAACGTCATTAGCCGAACGGCAAATCCTGGTGAGGTGATTCAAGCCGACAAAGAGGTCCTGCGCATCGCTGATCTGTCGAGCGTGTGGGTCATGGGCCAGGTTTACGAAAAGGATCTTGGGAAAGTAGTTGTTGGCAGCGGAGCAAGCATCACGAGTGATGCTTATCCAGGACGCGTTTTCCGCGGACGCGTTTCTTACGTCGATCCGACTCTCGATCCGGCTACGCGCACCGCGCAGGCGAGAATTGAACTGGCCAATCCGGGCCAGGTCTTGAAGATCGGAATGTTTGTGAATGTGGCGTTCGCTGCACTGGGTGGAGCGGAATCCACCACGCCCGTAGTACCAAAGAGCGCGGTGCAGAACGTCAACAATCAACAAGTTGTGTTTGTAGAAA
The DNA here is from genome assembly GCA_965649955.1 of uncultured bacterium. Classification (GTDB taxonomy): domain Bacteria; phylum Acidobacteriota; class Blastocatellia; order Pyrinomonadales; family Pyrinomonadaceae; genus PSRF01. The sequence goes on along the minus strand of CBFGMX010000013.1, from coordinate 10,748 downwards.
GTAGAACGCCAAATACTTATGCGATGCGCCCGGTGAAGCTTGGTCCGGAAGTCAATGGTCAATATCCGGTGCTGGAAGGCTTGACTGTGGGCGAACGAATAGTGACCGACGGAAGTTTTCTGCTGCGTGCTGAATGGCTGAAGACAGGGGCTGGAGGGCATCACTAGCGTGGCTATACGAACGCGCTCTCATTAGCGTCGGATCTTAATTCCGCCGCTTGTGACGTTCGATTCAACTGCGTTCGGTCATACACGCGCTTCAGACGCCTTTGGTGGGCACCTTGAGGTCAGTTAGCTTTTGACAGGGCTTCAACTCGATTTCAATCTTCACTGTTTCAGCCGTGCGACGCAGTTGGAGGCGATACACTTTCTCGTCTGGCGAGCGCAGCTTTGTCGATGGTGATATAGGTTCCGTGGCTTCTTGGGCGAACACCAGGTAGCGTCCCGGTGCGAGATTATTCAAGGAAACTTTCCCTTCCGCCGTCACCGACCCAACATAAAAACGCAACGGATCGTCTGCTGCTTCTTTTTCCGCTGGGACCAGATATACAAACATGTTCTCTGCCAGTGTTTCGCCTTCACTCAAGGCAATGTGACCACGCAATGACGCAGCGCCTTGAGCGAGTGTGATCGTGAGCCCGTTCAACCGATCGCCAGGCTTTAGCGTGGTCCAGGTGCGCGCAGCATCAAGTGGCTTTCCAAATTTTGTACTCGCAGTCTCCGGCGGCGCAAAGGAGAACGACTTGAGATACCACTCTTTGGCGGAGTACTGAGTCGTAAAGAAATAACGACCAGGTATCAGATTCTTAAGCAAAACGTTTCCTCGTTCATCGGCATTAGCCGCTGGCGGTAGAAACCGTTGGATGGGTTGAATTCCGTTGCTTTGCGCTGAGACAAGGGTCTCAGTAAAAACCGGACGTTGCTTGTCGCCGCACTCAACGGTTTTTGTTTCTTCGAGTATCACGCGGCCGGCGACGGAACTCAGTGGTTGAACGATCAATTCGACACCGGTAACGTCGGCACCTCTTACCTTTATTTGTTTCGGGTCCGAGAACATCAACGCGCCATCCGAGGTTTGAGAAATAGCGGTAACGGAGTAATCGCCGTCATCTACTCCCTGGAACATGAAACCTCGATCGTTGGCGGCCTGAGAAGATCTCATTTGCCAATGAGGCCCGCTAACCGCAGACATGACGATGGCAAACTGAGGCGGTTGAGTACCTTGCGGGCCACGAGCGATCCCACTGACGGCGTGTCCCGATCCGCCGCGGTAATTAATATCAACGCCATTAGCTTCCCCGCCTGCGCGTACGATGATCTCCTGAGCTGTGTCTCGAGTCGAAGCTGGAGCATAGGTTGGAACGTCGTCAGCGAACGGATTTGCGATCCACGCATTGCTTTCCTCGCCGCCGCCTCCCGCCGATACAACATAAGTTCCTTCCGGCAGGCCGTAGATTCGATAGATCCCGCGATCGTCGGTCAGATCTGCTTGACTGGTTCGGGTGGCCGCAGATGGGTTTGCGGCATGGACCATCACCGCACGCACGTTTACCCCCACGACGGGTTCGCCCGTTTGATTCGTGACGGCGCCTGTGATGACACCACCTTTGGTCAGGACCAGGGTCACAGAATCACCGGGACGATAGAGGGTGGGCTGAGTATGATCGAGATCGCGAAGAACCGGAATGTAGCCCTGAAGATAGGCGAAGATTTGATAGCTCACCGGCTGGAGTCCGCTCACTTCAAACTTTCCTTCCCGATCTGTAGTCGTACTAGCGCTTTCAGGTTCCATCGCGCCCCAGCGCCTCAGCCTGACGCTGACCTTGGGCAACGCACGGCCGCTTTCATTAACAACTCTGCCGCTGATCTTGCCGGGTTTTGCTTCTTGAGCTGAAGAAGTTTGCGCACCTACCGGCTGCCAACAAAGCAACAATACGGCAAGGAGGCTGGCTAAATAGAGGAATCGTCTGTGAGCGATCATAGTGTGAGAGGTTCAGTTTCAATTGGGATTCGGCGGAGGCTGGATAATCAAAGTGACTTCAGTCACGGTGTCGTCCGCGACAGTTACTTGTTGTGTTTTCTCGTACATTCTGGTTCGTCCAGATGTTCGAGCAGATGGATATATGTAAACTCTTAGTTGATACGTGCCCGCAGGTAATCCCTCAACGAAAAAGCGGCCACGCGCGTCCCGTTCGGGTGTCGGTATCGAGGATGTTTTTTTCGGCTGGAGATTTTCGTCGAGAGGCCATAGCGAAAGCCACATTTGTGTAGGCGGAGGCAGTTCTCCGTTTTCAACTTTTATCTGTCCCCGAACAGCGCCGGTTAACTTCACGTATTTGACTGTGACGCGAATTCCGGCGACGTGCTCGCCTGCTTTAACGTTGATCGTATCGGTCGGACTCCCATTGTGCTCGACACGAACGACTTCAAAATGCTTGCCGCGGGAGAAACTAACCGAAAGGTAAGCAGGCCCACTTCGCACGCCGTGGATGCTGAAGGTTCCGTTCTGACCAACCGCGCTTGAGCGGGAGTCGGCGGAAGTTCCGTCGCTACCCTTGACGGACGCCGAAATTCGCAAATCACTGAGCATGGTTGGCGCTCTCTCATTGCCGTCGAGCACCACTACGCCCGATAAACTGCCGCCTTTCGTGGTCCTCATGAGCAAGTCGGTGAGATCTCGATCGACTAGTTCAAACGTCACAGAAGTGGCATTCACGTCACTTCCTTCCGCCGGATCCGTGTAGATCGTATAGCTTCCCGGCGTTAGATTTTCTAATTGGAACTCACCATTCGCGTTAACGGAGCCGGCCGAACTGGATGAAATGCTGGTGGTATTTTTATCGTGCTGAATCGTCTGTCGCAGACCCAAACGGATATTGGGTACCGGTCTCTCGGTTTCGCCATCAACAACGCGGCCGGCGACTCTGAAAGTTGTAAGCGGACGACCTATCACAATGTCGATGTCATTTGCCACGCTACCTTCCGTTACTTCAATGACGGTTGCCTTCGCAGCATCAGTAACAGAAGGATAAAACGTTTCTTTGAAGTACTCTCGTGAGCTTCTCGGTCCGAAATTGGATTCTCCCACAGAGACTTTGTACTTTCCGGGAGGTAACCCGAATGCTCTATAAACACCTCGATCGTCCGTCATGTTGTCAAATAATCGCTGCATCAGTACACGACCGAACTGACTCGGAACTCCTCCCGCGACCACCGAGATTCTCACTGGTTGTCCAATGAGTGGTTCGCCTTCGAAATCTGTGATCTTTCCCGTGACAACGCCACCAGGGGCCAATGAAATATTAATGTCTTGAACCCCCTCGCCATCGGCAACAACTACAAGGTCTGACTGGTTTGTCGGCGCCAATGCTGGTGTGCTCGTAGAGATTCCGTAAGTACCAGCAGATAAGTTTGTGATGCGATAGTTCCCCATTTCGTCGGTCCTTGCGCGATGACCTCTCATCTGCGGATTGAATCCCTCACGTCTATCGTTCGCAATAACCATTACACCTACAGCGGGTTTACCTTTGATTGTTACTTTGCCACTGATACTGCCGTTTGCGGTTTTTTGTGTAGTCGCTTGTGCTTGAATACAGATCACAGCGCCGAGGACAAGTAGAATACTGGTGATTGTTCGGCCGGTTGAGGAAACCATCGTGAGTCACGCCTTTCCGTTGATGCGCACAATAATAACCCAGGTGGAGAGGATTTCCTTCTTTATTTAACGACCGAACTCACAATTCAACGTAGGGTTCGGTCAATCAGCTTTCGAAGCTGGGTAGCCATACCGTTTACTCGTGGCGCAGCGCGACTAGTGGATCGACTTTAGTTGCGCGCCTTGCCGGGATGTAGCACGCGAGCAGCGTGGCGAGGATCACGCAAAGCGCCACTGCGCCGAATGTAATCGGATCAAAGGGAGAGACTTCAAACAGCAGAGGCGTCAATAGGCGTGTCAACGCCAACGCGCCTACAAGCCCAATTGTTAGACCGAGGGTGACGAGCGACATCCCACTTCTCAAGATCAGCTTTAGCACGTCAGGCCACTGCGCACCCAGTGCGATCCGAACACCAATCTCGCGCGTGCGCTGAGTCACGAAATAAGCCATCACTCCATAGATACCTGCGGCTGCCAGCACCAATGCAATGCCCGAGAAGATGCCTAACAGCAACCCCCAAACTCGTGATGGCCAGATCGTGTTCGCTGATAACCGAGTCACCGGCATAACGTTGAAGACGCCTGTGTCAGGAGCGACCTGCCAAATTGCTCGCTGGATCTCTTTTGCGTACGTCATCGGATCGCCTTGCGTGCGTACCACAAAGTGAGTTTGCTTGCTGTAACTTTGATAGCAGGCGTAGTAAAAATCGTAACCGACTTCGTCTACCAGACTGTTGTGCTTTACATCGCCGACAATGCCAACGATTTCGGCACAGCCAGTACCATCGTCGCTGCAGTTGACTCGTTTACCCAGCGGATCGACGTAGGGCCACATTCGCTCCGCCAGCCGCCGATTAATAATGGCAACATCGCGGCGACCATCCGGCCTCACGCCGTCGCGATCCGTGAAGACGCGGCCGCGAAGTAACGGGATTTGCATAACAGTAAAATAGTCAGGTGAGACGGCTTGATAGTTGACCAGTGGGTTCTGCTTCTGTTCCTCGCTCGACTGGCCCTCGATTGAAAACTCGCCTCTATACCAGGGCTTTTGACCGACAAAGGGCAAATCACTGTTAGCTGCGACAGCAATTACGCCCGGTACCGTTGCGACCTGTTGAAGCAGCTGTTGGTAGTGCCGCGACATAAATTCAACGCGGTAATCTTCCTGGCGGCGATAGGTTGGATTGATTTGCAGATGGAGCACACCCTCCGACGTGAAACCAGGCGACGTATTCTGCAAGTGCATAAAACTTCGCAGCATGAGTCCAGCCCCGGCAAGCAACACGACCGCCAGCGCGATTTCCGTTACCACTAACAAACCTCGAATACGTTGCATCCTCGCGCTTGTGCCGAATTTGCCACCTTCTTTGAGTGACTGATCCAGATTCACCGACGCTGTCCGCAACGCCGGTATGAGACCGACAAAGAGGGCGGTCATAACCGAGATCAGCAATGTAAATACCAGTGCCGAGCCGTCAAGTTCGATCTTCACAAAGAAAGGCAGGAGTTCTTCCGGCAGGAGCGCAACCAACATACGTAAACTCCAGGCACCGAGCGCGATGCCACCGGCGCAACCGAGTAAAACAAGCAGCAAGGCTTCGGAGACCGATTGTCGAATCAAACGTCCGCGACTCGCTCCAAGCGCAGCGCGCACAGCCAACTCCCGCTCGCGTACGGTCGCCTGCGTCATTAGCAAGTTCGCGACATTCGCGCAGGCAATCAACAGCACAAACCCGCAGGCGCCCAGTAGAAGCCAGAATGATCGGCGTAATTTGCCGAACCAGAAATCTCGCAACGGGACCACAGTCGCTGTGAGTTCGGCATTAGTATCCGGGTAGGTTTGCGCCAGGCGAGCGGCGATCTCTCGCATTTCTGCGTGCGCTTGTTCTGTCGAAACGCCGGGCTTAAGACGAGCAATCGTCTGATCTATACGCCAGCCGCGATTCTCACGATTGAAGTAACGATCATTCAGCCACCATAAATCGCTCTGAAAGGGAAAGCGGAAGTTCGGCGGCATCACGCCGATTACAGTCAAGCTGCTCCCATCAATTCGAAGCTGACGGCCCACGATCGCTGGGTCGCTGCCGAATCTTCTTTGCCACAAGCCATGACTCAAGAGGACGGCGTCGGACTCTCCAGCCGTTGGACCATGGCCCAGCAAGGGCGCCACGCGCAGAGTTGAGAGCAGATTTGAAGTGCCAAACGTTAGATTGAGTGTTTCCGTTTCGTTGCCAAATTCGAGATTTGCATTCCAACGCAAATTGAAAAATGCCAGGTCGTCAAAAACATTATTTTGCCGGCGCCAATCGTCATAATCGGCGAATGATACTCCCGTCGATTTACCGCGGTACTGTGAATCCACCATTACCAGGCGGTCAGGGTCGCCATAAGGCAGTGAGCGCAGAAGAAAAGCATTAACGACAGTAAAAATCGCTGTGTTCGCGCCAATGCCCAGAGCGAGCGTCACGATTGCTATTAGAGTCACACCGGGATTCTTCGCCAGCAGTCGCCTGCCATAACGTAAGTCTTGTAGAAGCTCCTCGATTAGCCTCACTCCGCGTGCTTCACGGCATTCTTCTTTCGATCGTTCGATCGTGCTAAAGGATTTGAGAGCGGAATAGTGAGCGTCGTCCGGATTCACTCCATTTCGCAGGTTCTGGGCGGTCTCGGATTCCAGGTGGAAACGCAGTTCGGCGTCGAGCTCCCGCTCCAGTTCATCCCTGCGAAACAATGCCCGCCAACGCATCTTGATCCGGTCCAACATGGTGGGATTCTTCTCGACTAACCAAAATGAGTTTTCTTTATGGCAGCGTCCTAGGCATCTCGGAGCGACTGAAAGATTCTTGTGAGCGTCGTCCGGCGGTGTCTGAGCGATGGCCGCGGCACGGTCGCGCCGCGATTTTCGCTTATCAACAAGTAGGCAGCCGGGCCGACATCCGCATTCGGAAATGCGCAGGAAACGTCAAGCTTCAGTATGGTTCAGTAACTTTTAGTTGGGCGAGACGTTCGATGTACGCCTCAACATCAACGTCGTTGCCATAAAGCCGCTCACATAGCCGGCCCTTTATTTCGATTTCAGAAAGACCTGGCGGAAATGAAGCGACAGCAATAGTTCGCGCAAAATCGAACATTTGGCTACCCATTACAACTCGTTCGGCGCCGGATCGAGCTAGCAAACGTTCGCGAACAATCGCGGCGACGTTTGTTGGAGTGTCATTCATTCACTAGTAGCTCCTTCAGCAGCCCGTCCACGTTAAGTGTCTTCGCGCGGCTATGCAGATACTTCATATCACAATCTCCGCTTAAAAGATTGCGGACATCGGACAAAGTATCACGGAGCACATCAATTTCAGTTTCAATCATTGCAGCCCCGATTGTAAGGCATGTGCTAAAAACCGATGCGTATCGACAAGAAGAGTTTGCCCCGGCGCAGGCAAATTAAAATAGGTGATTTTCATACCTGGATTGTCAGGCGATATGCAGTCGCCACATCGTAACACTACGACAAACTGAATGCTGTTAATAGATGAACAGGCCAACAAAGCTCGACAAAGTACTGGAAAAGCACTGGCGGGTTTATCATATTTTTGTAGGACACCGGACATCAACGAACTGGAGATGAGGACAGCGCAGACAGGACCAGGTACGTGCCTGAGGTGAAAACAAACACGGCGATTTCTCACTACCGCGTCGTTGCCAAGTTGGGAGCGGGCGGAATGGGTGAGGTGTATTTGGCACAGGACACAAAACTTGAACGTAAGGTTGCCGTGAAGATCCTTCTTGCTGACGTTGCCTCCAATCACGACCGCATGGAGCGATTTGTTCGAGAGGCGAAGGCTGCGGCCGCACTCAATCATCCCCACATCGCGCACATTTACGAAATCGGCGAGAGTGACGGCACTTATTACATCGCAATGGAGTTCATCGATGGCATGACACTCCGCGAGAAAATTCATCGCCAGCAAACCGAGCTCCCGAAGCTTCTCCGATATTTGCAACATGTCGCTGAAGGACCGGCAAAAGCCCACGCTGTCGGAATTGTGCATCGCGACCTCAAGCCATCCTTTCACTGGCGGGATTCGAAAACTGTCTTTCGCAGATGGAACCGAAACGGAGTTGTCGCCAAAGGCAACCTGCGTTATCCGCAGCTTTCGCCTGATGGAAAGTTTGTTGCCTATTTTTTTGATGACGAACAAACAAGCCGTCCGGGAATCGCGATAGTCGAATTCGTTAGCGGCGCCGTAGTCGATACGTTTGATTTGCCGGTCACAAGTCAATCCAACCTTTATGAGTCCCTGTTTTACCGTGGATTTCACTGGTCGCCCGATGGACGCGCGATCATCTACCTGAATACCCTTGAGGGCGTGTCGAATCTTTGGAGCCAACCGATCGACGGCGGCGCGGCAAAGCAAATCACCGACTGCAACTCCGATTTGATTTACAACTTTGCCTACTCCCAGGATGGCAATCAGCTTGCCGTCGCCCGCGGAAGCCACACACGCGATGCTGTGCTGATAAGCGAAGTGAAATGAACAGCACAGCCCCCAACGTTTCGCTACACGCGCGATCTATTCATACAACAAAAGCGGAAGCGTGCCATTTTCACTTCGGGTGCACCTTTATTCCTTGACGCAATTCCAAATCTGAGATAGCGTTTCGCCGCCGTAAAGCAAACTCCTATCACGCGCATTCCAGACGCGCAACTCCCAAATCCAAGGAGATCAACATGAAGAAGTTACACTTAAGCAAGAGTGTCCCGTTTGTCGCAACTCTACTGTTGACTGCTGCAATAACAGTTGCTCAACAGCCTGCCCAGCCACAGCAGCAAGCTCAGAGCCTTGAGCTTTACCACATCCATGTCTCGAAGGCTGCGCCGGGAAAACTGCCGCAGCTCATTGATGCTTACCAGAAAGCACCTGCCCCTGAAGCAAGCCAGCCTCAAGTGACCCCTATCATTCTGCGTCACCGAGAGGGAGGCGAGTGGGACTTGATCACGATCACGCCGCTTGGCAAACAAATCACGTTAACGGCTAGTGCTGCCCCACAGGCGGTCCAGGACTACTTCACCCGTTTGGGGCCGCTCTCTGACTGGCACGGCGACAGTTTCGTTGTTGGCCCAAGCTGGGCCGTGGTACAAAAAGCGCTCGTGCCTGCCAAAGATACACAGCCTGTCTATGTGGTCAGTGACTACCGGTCTCTGGCGGGACATCGGTCGCAACTCAGACAGATATTGGACCGCAACGTCCAGGATGCGCCGGGCCGCAGCGTGCTCTTTGCTCACGTCGAGGGTGCTCCCTGGAACTTCCTTACGGTCACGAGCTACGACTCATGGAACGCTATTGGAGCGCCACCGCCACAACCAGCATCGGGCACGCCGCGGCCGGAAGCGGGACTAGAACTTCGTGACCACATGGCAGTGCACCACGACACGATTGCGGTATACATCTCTGGGGGACAACCGATTCGTTAAGTGCCAACGGAGGTGGGCCTGGGGCCAACCAGGGTTACAGTAGACAATTAGGTCGGAGCGTTGAGGGCGCGAAATAGAATGATCTGTTCGCGCCTTTTGCGCGAGAATAGCTGTGGTTGCATGTTGAGTGGGCCTTCTCAGTACGTGCAAACCTTCGGATGGACCCCGGCGTTGGGTCAACTTGTTTGACGCTCGCCGCCATCTTGCCGCCGCAGAGAGTATTGCAACATGCCAAGAATTGCCTTCTGGACAAAACTGATTATAGGGCCGCTAGCCTCACTCATATTTTTACCCGCGGTCACCGCTCAGAAACAGAATGTTTCAAAGCCGAAGCTCGATCAGGAACGCTTGGGAAGGATTTCCATGCAGCTGAAGTCCTTTGTTCAGCGAAGAGCCATGGCTGGTTCGGTAACCTTAATTACGAGGCGCGGCAGAGTGATCAGCAAGGAAGCCATTGGCTTCCGAAGTTTGCAGAGTAAAGAGCCGATGCTGATAGACACTATCTTCGGCATCGGGCCGGTCACGAACCCCGTCACCGCCATCGGCCCTATGATTTTGATGGAGGAACAAACATCTGAAGAAAAGCGCTTCGAGGGTAAATGGTGGGCGTCGGCAGACCCGGCTGAGCAGCGGGGCTTCATTGTCGGTTATATCGACTGCTACTACGACACTCTCAGGCGCAGAGTCAGGTCCAAAGCAATCACTGATGAGTATCAGAAAGCTATCAGCAACTTCTACGCTGCGCATCCGGATCAAAACGGTAACACAGTGTTGCGGCTGATGGCGAAGTTAGTTCAGACGCTTAAGACAACCGTGGTGCGCCAACCCGGGGGCGAAGTCTGGAACGGCCGGCACGGTTACCTTGATGGCCAATGGTGGCGTGAATCAACCGACACAAAAAGGATTGGGTTCCTTGAGGGGTACACGAGCTGTTATGAGCAGTACGTAAAAAGACCACGCGTGCGGTTCTCGCGAACAGCCGAGGAGTACTTAGAATTACTTACAGAGTATTTTGAAGATCCGAGAGTGGACCACACGGATGAGAAGATTGCTAACGTATTACACCGACTAGCCGCGATCCTCAGAAAGAGAATGTGGTCGCCTCCTGATAACAGCTTCACCATTGAAGTGCCTGTCAAGTTACGAGAGATTAAGGGTAAATACAATGACGAGAGTCATGAGCGGTTCCGGTCCATTAAGTTATTCGGCACTAGCGAGGCAGAGGCGTCCTTCGGTGTATTTCAAGTCGTCATTCTGTACCTTTCAGAAAAGGAACAGCGTAATGTGAGCGGCAAGTTGAAAGGTCTTGAGTTCCTTATTGGCGGGGATGATCAAAGGCCAACGAGCGAAACTGAGTTGAGAGTTGACGGTTTGGCCGCCAGAGAGGTTCTGTTAGTCGGTCCGAGTAAATGTAGTAAGGGACTATTTATTGACGCAGGTGATCGAATATACGTTTTAGGCTCAGTAGGGAAGGTCTGTGAAGATTTAGACACTGCAACTGCCAAACGCTTCTTTAAAACCTTTCACCGAAGACGTCATAAGTAGCCTGTGCTCAACCGCAGAACCCTGGGCAGACAGATTTCCCGCTTAACTTGAAATTTTCTCAAAGTAAAACCTTGCTCCA
>CBFGMX010000012.1:0-55755 GCA_965649955.1 uncultured bacterium | reverse complement strand
GTTCAAATTGCAGTTCCAGGCTGATATCTTCAACGCGTTCAATCGCACCAACTTCCGCGATCTGGAGAGCAATCTCAGCAGCGCCGCGTTCGGAACGATCTCGACGTCCGGACCGCCGCGAAACATTCAGTTTGGGTTAAAGCTAACGTTTTGAGCCGGACGTTAAAATTTACACTGATTGGGGTTCTGTTGTTCGCGGCGACAGCGCAGGCGAACACTGTAAAGACTGCTGCTCTGCGTGACGAGGTAAACGAGTTTCTCGGGCGTGAGTTGGCGGTCCATCTCGGCGCGATTGGCACGCTCGATCCGCCGCCCAATCGAGTGCTTGGCGTGCCGACCACGGGCGAGTTTTCCTGGGGAACGTTCATGCGTGCGCTGGCCGCGTACGCCGACACAACGGGCAAGCGCGAGCTGGCGGGACGCGATCTGGCGAAGTGGGTGGGCCAGATCGGTCTGATCGAATCACGTGCCGGCAGCAAAGCGTTTTCGCAACTCTACGCGGCGCTCGCGTTGCGTCACTTCGGTCGCGATCTGAAGACGAACCCGTTATGGCAGGGATTGACGCCTGACGAGCAAAACGCCTGGCGGTCGTTGCTCAATCCCGAGCGGTTTTACGATCCCAGGACGAACAAAGTCATCAACCTGCCTGAGAATTACCTGGGAGTCGCGGCCCGGATCGCGAGCATCAGTTACGATCTGGGCATCTCGACCGATCGTGCGTTCCTTGACAAGCTACTCGATCGCGCGGCCGTCCAGTTCAGCAATGGTGCGATCTATGCAGACGATTCGCCGCCGACCGGACGGTACGACCGGTACTCAAACGAATACGCGCGATACATCTGGGAAGCGGCGGAGATGGCGGGACGCAAAGACATTCTGGATCGCGTGCGGCCGTCGTTAACTGCGCAGATGCGCTTGTGGTGGGACCTCGTTTCCGACGACGGCTACGGTTACAACTGGGGCCGCAGCCAGGGCGTCGTCAGTTATCTCGACACGCCGGAGATCGTTGGCTTTCTCGCGTCGCATCCTGAGTTTCGTCCGGCTTCACTCGCCGACATCGCCGCGCTGTATTACCAGGCGTGGAACTATCTCCAGCACGACTACAGTTCCGCCACGCACCTGCTCTCGATCTTTGCATTCGGACGCGGTAACTACTCGTACATCTCGCGCGAGCGCGAGTGGCAACAGACGACCGGGTTCTTTGGAAAACTAGCGAATTCGCACACGCCGATCGTAAACGCTCTGGCGACGGAAGGCCTGACGACGTTTCCCATCGTGCCCTCGCTGCAACCCGTCGCACGGTTCGAGTTTTTTCGTAAACCACCGGGGCGAGCAGCGGGTGTTTGGGTTGTGCGTCAGGGAGATCTGCGGTTTGCCCTGCCGATCACGACTGGTCCAAGACCGGGAATTTCCGACTACTTGCCCGCGCCGTACGGACTGCCGGGGTTCGCGGCGCCGGTGGAACAAATCTACCCTGTAGCAACACCTTATCTCGAGCTTGCTGATGGTCGTGTGGTGGTTGCAACTGACGGCGCTGATTCGATCGAGCCGGGGGCGGACGGGCGTAGTTTGCGCGTGCGCTGGAGTCGTTTGGCGGTTATTGGTACAAAGTCCGGAGAGTTGCGGGATGTCGGGTTGACGAGTGAAGTGATCTGGCGGATTGAAAATGGCGCGCTGGTTCGCGAGGAAACGCTGAGTTCAAAAGAACCGATTACCATTAAGACCTGGCGCATGGCTGTGCCGAGCACTCATGATAAGGTCGTAACCGTAACCACGGATTTGAAACGCGCGGATCGGTTCAGCTCACGGGCGGGATCGCTGGAAGTACAGATGACCGGCATGGCGTTTAATCCGCGTATCTCGATCGTCGCCAGCGGCGATGGACCACTCGGACGGGGCGTGCGACGGGCGATTCCGTTGCACCTTGTATTTGAAACGGAAAATATTGTTGTGGGCCCGCAAAAGCCACTGAAATACAAATTGATATTAATGCCGAGGAGTTTTTCATGAGGCCGGAACTAAAGCAGAACCCAATCACACCAGAAACTTGTTTTGTGCCGAAGACGCACGAAGGAAAGGGCAGGCGAACGGCGGTTGCGCCGGGCGCTACTGCCGCGCGGTATCTTCACTACGGAAGGATCACACTCGCCGCCGGCGATGCCGCCGAAAGGTTTTCGACTAACGATCACGAAACGGGGTTGATTTGTCTCAAGGGCAGCGCGAGAGTCACAACCGGCGGTGAATCGTTTCAACTAAATCAATACGATGCCCTTTACGTGCCGCGTGATTCCAAGGTCGAAGTTGAACCTGCGGGCGACGCAGGTTGCGATCTGGCTGAAGTCTCGGCTCCGGTCGCGAAAAGGTATCCGGTGAAGTTTGTGTCGTACAAAGAGGTGCGTGAGAACCCGCGTTTGCACCTGATCGCCGGGAAGCCTCCCGCGGAAAGAGATCTGAACGTGTTGATCGGCGCGAACGTCGAAGCGGGCCGGATCATGGCCGGCGTGACGTTCTCCACGCCCGGCAACTGGACCTCGTGGCCGCCGCACGAACACTCGAAACTTCTCGAAGAGGCGTATCTCTTTATCGACATGCCCGCGCCGTCGTTCGGCGTGCAGTTTGTCTACACCGACCCGCAAAGTCCCGAGCTGGTCCAGGTGGTCCGTGAAGGCGACTGTGTGTTGATGCCGCAGGGTTATCACCCGAATGTCGCCGCGCCCGGCGGGCAGATCAACTTCCTGTGGATGATGGCGGCGATCAGGGAAGGCGAAGATCGTCTCTATGGTGTGGTGAACGTGCAGCCGGAGTACGCAGCAGGCGGATCGGGGCTCGAAGCTGTCAGTGACAAAAAGTAGAGGGACCGAAATGTCTAACACTTCCTCCCGCGAGGCGAACCGAAATGGCGCCAGGGAAAACGGCGACGGCGCGAGTAATGGGGCAAATGGCCCTGGCCGTCACTTGAACTGGTCCAATATTCCGGTCGAACGCGTCGCCGAGGGTATCGAGCGCCAGATGCTGGTTGGCGATCAGATGATGATCTGTCGCTTTCGTTTCAAGCCTTTTCTGGTAACGCCGGAGCACGATCACCCGCACGAACAGATGACGATCGTCGAACAGGGGAAGGTGCGGTTCTTCATCGAAGGTAAGGAACGTATCGCCAGGGCGGGTGACGTGCTGCATTTTCCGTCGCAATGCTGGCACGGCGCGACGATGATGGATGAGGAAGTGGTGTTGATCGATATCTTTACGCCTGTGCGAGAAGATTTTTTGTGATCCGGGTTTAGAGATGAAGACCGCGGATCTCGGGCCCGAGACCATCAAACGGATAATTCATGAAGCGCTGGCTGTGGTCCAACCCGGCGAGCGTGTGCTCGCGATCATTCCTGACAAGACCCGCGACGACAACACCCACCTGCTCTTTCCGATTGCCAATCAGTTTCTAACTGAACGTGGCGTTGCCTGTTTCGATGCGCTCGTCGCTCAAGGCACGCATCCGCCGATGACTGACTCGCAAAAGCGCGCCAAGATCGGAGACGAACAGTTCCCCGGTCGCATATTCGATCATCGATGGGACCGCGCCGAGGAGATCGTTACGCTTGGGGAGTTGAATGCCGAGGTGGTTAGTTTGCTTACGGGCGGTCTGATCGATCACGCGGTTCCTGTGACGATCAACAGGTTGCTGGGTGCTGGGGTTTACGACACCGTGTTGGTGTTTGGGGCGACGGTTCCGCACGAAGTCGCCGGGTTTGCGGGTGGTGCGAAGTATTTCTTTCCCGGCGTTGCGGGACCGCAGTTAACTCACACCACGCACTGGCTCGGGGCACTCGCCGGGATCGAAAACACGATCGGCCAGGTCGAGACACCGGCACGCAAGCTGATTGAAGCGGCTGCGGACCTCGTGCCTGCTCGCGTCATCTCCTTGAACAGTGTCGTGTCGCGTGCACCCGACGGGCGACTGATCACTTACGCGCTGTTCGCCGGCGACATTCGCGAGTCTTTCCGCCGCGCTGCCGGCGTGAGTCGCGAGATCCATATCCGTTACACCGGGCGCAAATACAAGCGAGTGATCGCGTTGCTCGATCCCCATTACGACGAACTGTGGGTCGGAGGAAAGGCGAGTTACAAACTCGGCGCGATCGTTGAAGATGGCGGCGAGCTGATCATTTTTGCTCCACATTTGAATAAGCTTTCAGAAACGCATGGCGCGCTGATCGAGAAGTATGGCTATGCGCCACTCGAGAGCGTGCGCGACATGCTTGGAGTTTCACAGGAACTTCGGGAGAATCTGTGTATCGCCGCCCATCTGGCCCATGTGGCCTATGCGGGAAGGATTGATGCGAACGGTAACATCGTGCCACGTTACCGGATTACGATGGCGAGTGGTCTGGACGAACAGACCTGCAAACGCGTGAACCTTGGTTATCTCGACTACCGCGCCTTCGACTACGAAACCACGGACCCTGATACTCTGATCGTGAATGACGCCGGGCGTGATCTGTATAAAGTTTCCGGGTAGCTTCCGCCAGCAGACCACCCACGAATAATTCTTCTGACTTTCCTCTTACATGTACTTCCCGCATGCGGACCGTCAGTACAAAAAGGAATTTTTTGAAATTTCCTTTACAGGTGTTTCTCAATTGCGGATGCCTGGTGACAAAGCGTCGCGTTAACAACTACGCAACGAGCGCCGCGGCCTCGGGTTCCATAAGTTTAAGCTGACCATTGGAAATGAACTGCTCCACCTGCCCGTGACCAAGCGGGGTCGAGAACAGGTAACCCTGCCCGTGCTCGCATTCCAATTTTCGCAACAACATCAACTGGTCTTCGGTCTCAACACCCTCCGCCACGACGTCCATGCCGAGATTCTGGGCCAAGGCGACGATCGTGCGAACGATCGCCAGGTTCTCTTCATTCTCCATCATCTGCGTCACGAACGACCGATCGATCTTCAAGGTGTCGATCGGAAAGCGCTGCAGGTAACTCAAGCTCGAATACCCGGTTCCGAAATCGTCGATACTCAACTGCACGCCCAGATTTCGCAACTGCGTCAACAATCCCACTGCAGCCTCGATATTTTCACTGAAAACTGACTCGGTGATCTCGAGCTTCAAACACCGCGGCGGCAAGTCGAACTCTCGCAGCAGTTGCGCAATGTCTTCCACCAGCCCCGGTTGATTGAACTGCTTGACCGACAGATTCACGCTGATGAACAACGGCGGCGTCGCAGGATAAGCCTTCTGCCACGCGCGCGCTTGCCGGCACGCGGACTCGAGGACAACATGTCCGATCGTCAATATCTGTCCCGTCTCCTCGGCGACAGGAATGAAATCCTTTGGCGGCACGAGTCCAAACTCCGGATGCCGCCAACGCACGAGTGCCTCGAACCCAATCAACGTGCGGCTCTCGAGCGACACGATCGGTTGATAATCGACGAACAACTCGTCGCGTTCGCAAGCATGGCGCAGGTCAGTTTCCATCTTCAGACGACTCATCGACTCGCCGTGCATGTCGCGTCCAAACACCTCGTAACGCGCCTTGCCGCAGTCTTTCGCACGATGCATCGCGGTTTCCGCATCGCGCAGGATGTCTGAAACCGGATCGCCATGGTCCGAACCGACGGCAATGCCGATACTCATCGTCGTATAGACTTCCTGGCCCAACAGGTTGAACGAGATTGCCAGTGCCTGTTGAATGCGCGTAGCCACGGAACACGCTTCCTCTTCGCCCGTCACGTCGTCCAGCAGAACGGCGAATTCGTCTCCACCGACGCGCCCGAGCACGTCGTCCTGGCGGAGACAAGTCTTCACGCGATGCGCGATCTGGACCAGCAGTTGATCGCCACTCGCATTGCCGAGACTATCGTTTACGAGCTTGAACCGATCTACGTCGAGCAGCAGCACCGCATATTGCCGGGCCTTGTTCGACGGTTTGCGTGCGACGCGCAGTTTGATCAGGTCGTGGAAACGGGCCCGGTTTGGCAGACCGGTTAACGTGTCCTGCGTCAGTTTCTCTTCAGCCTTCTTGCGATCGCTGATGTCCTGCACCTGGAAGAACAGTCGCTTGGCGCCGGTCTCCGAATCTTTCAAAAGCGAAACGTGCCAGAGCACCCAAACTGTGTGGCCTTGCTCGTGAATGTAGCGTTTTTCCTGTTCGTGACCGGGAATGAAGCCTTCGAGCACGCGCTGGATGTACGACTGCACCTGACGAAGATCCTCCGGGTGCGTGAGTCGTTGAAAACTGGTCGCTCTCAACTCCTGTTCCGAATAGCCCAACAGCTTGCAAAGCGCTTCGTTGACCTGCAACCAACTGCCATCGACTGAAACCACGGCCATGCCGATAGCTGCGTTGTCGAACGTACCGTGACTCGCGCCGTAAGCCTTCGAGTTTGACGATAGCGCGAACGGGATTGAGCTTGTTGCGAACTGTGCCGACGGTTCGACGGCCGCAACTGCTTCGCCGGTTCTTTTGTTATTGTTCCGCTCGTTCGCACGGCGACGCTTCATTCGCTTCTGTTCGTACATGGCCTGGTCGGCCTGTTCGAGCAGTTCTTCGAAACAGGTCATGCGTTCCGATTCGAGTTGCGCGACGCCGATACTGAAAGCCAGCTTGACGCCTCGCGTTTCAGACTCGTTGTAGGCTTTGAGATTGTCGTTGAGGCGCTGGATGGCCTCGTCTTTGTTGGGGTTGCGATCGGTGACGAGCACAGTGAATTCGTCGCCGCCGAGACGCGCGATGATGTCGGAGCTGCGGAAGCTGCGGTTGAGTATCTCGGCGGTTTTGACGAGTGCGATGTCGCCTTCGTTGTGTCCAAACTCGTCGTTGATCTTCTTCATGCCGTCGAGATCGATAAAGAGGAGTAACACGCTCTCTTTTTGGCGGCGTGCAAAATCGAAATACGGCGCGGCCTGCTTCAGTAAGCCGCGACGATTGAACAAACCGGTCAAGTCGTCTTTAAGTGACGTGTTGCGGAGCGTTTCTTCGATCTTTTTACGTTCGGTGATGTCGCGCACGACCTGGACCAGGCCGCCGCCGTCGACACTCGAGATCGAGATCTCCAACGGCAACGTGCCGCCGCTGCGCTTCAGGCCGATGGCTTCACCACGCCACGAGCCATCGCGCCAAACCGCCGGCATGATGTGTTCTTTGAGACGATTCAGTTCGTCTTCGAAAAAGAACATTTCCCAGCTTGCTCCAATCAAACGATCGGGAGCTGCGTACCCGAAGATCTTGGCATAGGCGTCGTTGATGTAGATGCAAGCGCCACCGTGATCGATGATCGCCATTCCGTCCATTGACGCTTTCATCGCGGCAGCCTGTTGGGCCATCGAACCGGCGGCGCGCTTGCGTTCAGTGATGTCGCGAGCTACGACAGAGGCGCCCGTGATCGACTTGCCGTCCATGATTGGCGAAATCGTCAACGAGATGTCGATCGGTGTTTGTCCCTTTTTGAGGTGGACCATTTCGTGCTGCGTGACGTTTTCACCACGCGAGACTTTTTCGAACAGCGTCGTCGCTTCGTGTCCGCGGCGATTATCAAACAGCATCGATATTGGGGAGCCCAACGCTTCTCTAGCGGTGTAGCCATAAATGCCGCGGGCGCCGCGGTTCCAACTCATGATGACGCCTTCGGTGGTGACGCCGATGATTGCGTCGCGTGACACGTCGACGATGCCTTGAAGACTGGAGAGTTCGAGTTTGACGCCGGTGAGTTGTTCGCGACTGTTTTTCCACGCCCTCCAAACGGCGCCACTCATCGCGATTTGGGCAAGAGAGAAGAAGACGACAAACTTGGTCAGGGCGGATCCAAATAAACCAGGGGCCAGGAGACAGATTGCGAGCGCGCCGGGGATCACAAAAACGGGAAGCGGCCACAGCCTGCGGCTAACGTGGGAGATGAAATTGTCGCTGTTCAGAAACATGCTGGATGTCGGCGGGCACGTGCTGGGCTCGAGATCTTCGGAAGTGCTGAAAGGAGCAAGATAGTACTGGGGTCGCACTGCCCGCAGCCAGTTAAGCTAGTGCCGTGCCATCAGTTTTGTAAGGAAAAATGAGAACCGTGCGGCGGTTTTGGGCGGTCAGTTTAACGGCTTCTCCGGCCATTTTGACCGTGAAGCAGTTATTTTGGCTTAATCTTCGAGTGAGCCCTTCGCAAAGGCGCAGACGCCGGGCTTGTTTGCATAGCTGCTCGGCGCAAAGACGGAAAGAAGAAAGCAGTTAGAAACGCGGTAGCGCTGTGCGTCTTTGCGCGTTTGCGGGAACTCATTTATTTCAAACTGTCTGGACGATGAAACCCGAAGTCCTCTCCACGATCTATGCTGAGACCGTCGCCAGGCGAGACCTCCCCGTCAATTTCCAACCAAAACATTTCGTGATGTTCGAGGGCGAGTTCGCACGCCTGATTCCGGAGACCCGTTTGTTGAAGTTTGCGGATATACTGGCGAGTCCGGAAGGGTTGCTATTCAAAGGCACAAGGATCCTGCCGGAATCGTTTGCATTTCCGTACCAACTGGATGACTGGCGCTTTCGCAGTGTCGTGAAGTTCCTCGCGAAAAACTATGCGTTTCGACGCCGGCGGAAAATCGATCGCGAAGCACTGTGGATCACTGATTACTGGAGCACGGGACATTTTCACTGGTTGACGGACGTGTTGACGCGCCTGTTCGTGGTTCGAGATCGGCTGCACGATCTGCTGCTGGTGCTACCGGGAAAATTTGAAACGCGTGACGTCGTGAAGTCCTCCTTGCGCGCGTTTGGTGTGACGAACGTCGATTTCATCGGACCGGATGAAGTTGTTGAATGTCGAAGTCTGATGATGCCGTCTCACACGGCGCCTTCGGGCCACTTCAAAGACGAGGCGATTCGTGGCGTGCGAAACGTCTTGTTGTCGGCCTACGGCGATTCGACTGGTGAAGAAAAGCGTCTTTACATCAGCCGCAGTGGAGCAGGCAGGCGAAGGATCGTTAACGAGGACGAAGTCACGCCGATCCTGCGGAGGTTCGGGTTTGAAACTATCCACACCGAAGATCTGTCGTTCGAACAGCAAGTGCGGATCTGTTCGCGGGCGCGCTATATCGTATCCAATCACGGCGCCGGGCTGACTAACATTCTCTTCATGAAAGAAGGCGGTAGCGTCCTGGAGCTGCGCAATCAGGCAGACTGCGTGAACAATTGCTACTTCACGCTATCGTCAGCGCTTAACTTGAAGTACTTCTACGAGACGTGCGACCCAGAGGATGCGTCGTCGGATCCACACGACGCACACCTGCTGGTCGATCCACATCAGTTAAAAAACGACCTGACCCTGCTGCTTGGCTAGTTGCCGGCGTAAAGAACGGGGACGGTAAGCCCCCGTTGAATTGGACCAGAGTGTTAAAGTTTGGCCGAAGTTAATCTCAACGCGTCTTGAAGACGTAGATGCTGTAGCCACTTAGCAGAGTCCGCAACAATGTGTTCAATATGATTTTCGGTACCTTCCGCGACTCGTACTCCATCGACTTCTGCACAATCGAAACCCGGTTTAGTCGTTCATAACCGCTGCCGAGGAACATCGCTTCGGGATCGTCGGCCGTGAACTTGAACGTCGCGCCCATGCCACTGAGCTTTTCATGTATCTGCCGCCCATACTTTCCAAAAAACTTGCGGCTCATCAGATCGCAAACCAGCTTATGTTGCGGAAACACCTTCCGCAGCGTTTGAAGTAGTTGTTTGATCGTATCTTCCTCGAGATACATGAAGACACCTTCAACGACTACCACGACTGGTCCACCCGCGCTGATCGAAGATAACTTTTGTTCAAGCGAATCGTTTGCAAAATCAATCGCGATGCGATGAAGTTCGTTCTCAGAAGCTGACACAGGCAGACGCTCGTTTTTGTATGCGATCACCTGAGGCTCATCGAGTTCGAACCAAATGCCGCCGCTGAGCCTGTAGGCGCGACTGTCAAATCCAGCCCCAATGATCACTACTCGCAGGTCCGGATGGGCCAGTAGCTCCTCGCGGAGAAGGTCGTCGATGATGCGATGACGAGCAACATTCGAGCTATTGGGAGCCGTGTCGTCGTTGAACTTTTCGAGGACTTGCAAGCCGTCCTCGTTCATGAACGTTCTTGCATACACGTCGCCACATACAGGTTTATCGCGCTCCGCATCGCGCATGCGAATGCCGCAACAGTAAAAGGCTGTCAGAGAGATAGGCTTCATTTACGACCCACATAAAAAAGCGCATAACTCGCGCCGAGTAATGACCATGCCACGATGGTTACCCACAGCGGCACTCGTTTGGCGGCGTGCTTCACCGTGCGAATACTGTCGTCGAGACTGGCCCCGCTGATCATACTGCGTAGCCCGCCAACGCTGGCGATCACGTAAATACAGGCGGCGACTGCCGGAAGCGTTGTTAAGATCCAGATAAATTCCGATCCTCGTTGCCACAACATCCAAATCAAACTGCTAAGCACGCCAACCGCACCAATCACCACCAGCCAAAACGCAAGCCCGATCCCACGATGCAGTCCCAACGCGACAATGCTCGTCGTGATGTTTGCACTGAGATCTTCCGGATAGTCTTCGGCTGTGTTTACGAGAATGATACCCATCTGGAGCGTTCCGTAGGCGGCGGCAAATACCAACACCGAGACGGAAGGGACCGCATCCACAAGCATTCCCACAAATAGCATTGGTCCAACAAAGATGATGAGCCACAGGCAGATGAGTTGCGCGAGCCCGCGCGCTTTGAGTTGGACCGGCTTCACTGAGTATGCCGCGCCGAGCAGCAGCCCGATCGCGACGAGCACACACAACAGCCACCGGTTCAACGCCCACGAGAGATGAAAGGACAAAATCAGGGCCAGTATCGCGGTAGCGATGACCTGGAAAGTCACGAAACGTACGCCGAGGCCATACACTGCTTCAGAGAGATGCGGCTTGTAGACTGCATCCAGATCGCGGTCGGCGAGGCAGTTGATCATGTCTCCAAAAGCAAACAGCAGAAAGAAGATGAAGATTCCTTCCCATAAGTAAAAGCTTTTCAGCGGCGCCGTGTCGCGAAGGAGGATCAGCAGTGGAATGGCGAGGATCGGTATCTCTGCGATCCGAAACTCAACGCGCCGGATGCGCAGCATGTAAACGAGATAACGCAGCATAGAGTCAGATCAAGTGAAACTCCTGAACGGGTACCGGTGCACTTTGAACTGCCACGAGGCTTTGGACAAAAAGTGACTAAAACGGGTGAAGATGTCTCGCGCAAAGGCGCCAAGACGCAAAGTGTACCGTGTTCCTAATTGCTTTCTTTGCGTCTTTGCGCCTTTGCGCGAGAAATATTCTTCCCATGGGTCCGCACACTGACCGCTTCACGCTTCACAGGATGTTAACACGTCGAATGTGCCGTCTGGTTTGGTTAGCGAAAGCGCGTCGTCCGTGAAGCAGGGCATGGTTGTCGGCGATAACGACGTCGCCGCTTTCCCACTGGTGCGCGTAACAACAATTCTCGTCGTTGAGTCGCCGGTGCATGTCGGCTAAAAACTCCGGCTGTTGTTCTTCACTGATGCCTGCAATCTTAAGTTGGACCGGGTTGAGATCCTCGACCGGTTCGGCATAGCGCAGCACTCGCGTGCCCAGAGTCGGATGTGACGCGAGCAGCGGCGAACTGAAACTGCCGCCGTAATGCACGATCTTTTCCGTGGTGTAAGTGATTACCACGTGCTCCCACAGCTTTTGTCGCTCGATTGGAGCATGGGCCAGCAATTGAATCGTGTCGCAAAAAAGCGTCTCGCCACCCGATTGCGCATCCGGCGCAAGGTCGCAATGAAAGAAAATGTAGTGCGGGCTGCGAGGAAGAAACGCGCCATCCCAATGAAAAGGAACTGCACGATTGGTGTAGAGATAGTTCTTAGCCTCCGGATCGACGCGCAGATCGTTAACGGCCCCAAACTCCCACTCGAGCAGATCTCCCAACCTCCGGCAGAAATCCGGCAGAGCAGGACCATCAAGTGGTGCAAATCCCTTCAAGACGACGAAGCGATGTTCGTCGATCCATTGTTTTAAGAGGGAAGTGGGAACAACCGTCAGATCCGTTCCCGGCGAGGTCGAACGTGCAACCAGTCCAAACGGGGAAAGCTGTTGTAACGGTCCAGGGTTCACGATGCTAATCCGTCCCTAGGCACTTTGAGATGTTGTCGCAGATCGCCGATCGTCATCTCCAACAAAGAGTCGTAGGGAATGTCAGTGCGATAAAGGTTCTGTGCGCCGCGCGAATTGCGCCACGCCCGCCATATTCTTCTCGGCGCCACAAATACGCCAAAGAAGATCGCCCCGAGGCAGAGTATAAATATCATGACAGACCCACAGCCGCCGCGAAGTTCGTAGGCACTGATCTCCGCCTCTCCCACCAAACCCGTTCCGTACCCGGTAACGACGTGGTGCAGGTCATGCACCGGGAGAAAGCCGGGATTCGGCAACCAGATGGGCCACCTGAAGAAATAAACCGGAAACTTCCTCGCCGTGTAACTGCTGAGATTGAGTTTGTTCTGCGCCAGGTAACGATCGCGCCCAACTCTTACCTTCTCGTCGGTCATAACCATGCCGTACCTGTCGTCAAAAAGCATCTCGGAAGAAACAGTTGGGAGAGGAGTCATTGGTCATTGGTCATTTGACATTTATCATTTGCCATTTTCCCGGCGGGTTCTTGATGACAGTCGCAGAAAGCTCTGAACAAGAAATGACAAATGATAAGTGTCAAATGACCAATGGCCAATGATACTGAAACAAACGAACTCCCTGAGCGACGTCGAGAACACGTCGACGACAGCTCCGGCGTTCCTCACAGTTCGAAGTAACTTGGCCGGCCCTCAAGCTCAACGATCCGCGCTCCGAGTCCTTCGGCTTCGTGCCGGCGCATCAAGCGGAACGTATCTCGGTCTTTAACCGCAACTCCGTGCCACGGAGTCAGCCAGGTGTCGTTCGCCTCGCCGAGAAGTATTCCGATCTTCTCGGAATGCGGACCCTGCGGATGAATCGAAAGCCGGAGCGACATCGGAAAACAGTCGTTGAGCAGACGGCCCCAGCCATCGCTTCGCTGTATAACGCCATGGGCCAATTCCTTGCAGTCCTTTCTGAGTTGGCTACGAGTCCTGCCGGTATCCATTGCCACGCGGTCTTCAAACAGGAACCGCTGGATGCCGTTGAACAGTGTGCGGTGATGTTCGAAAGCGTGAATGCGCGCTTCGATAGCGGCGAGTGAGTCGCAATAATGAAGGATCAACTGCTGCCTCATCGACGCGTGATCTCCGGTGTCGAATAGGTCTTCCATACTGAAGAAGTCAAGCGATTGCGCATCGACGCGTTCAAGCAAACGTTTGATCTCGACTGCGTAAATCGTAACGTCCTCATCCGCAACGCCCACCAGATCGCTGAAGACGCGGCCGTCGGAACAAATAGAAATACGTGCTCCCGGCGAATACAGTTGCTTCAACTCAGCGCATACATTCTCGAGATACTCCAGGGCCAACTCTTCAGCCATGTCGGGAAGTCGTCCCAGCACTTTCTTGGTGTTGGGAGACTTCGCCGGAAAAGCCGGCAACAGAAAATGCACGGGTTCGCCTGATGCGATCCATCGGCGCACCTTCGGCAAATGAATCGCCAGACATTGATCGCACGGGTTCTCGGCGCAGGTTCCTGCATTCGCTTGCAGCCGCCGGTGACGAAACAGTTGTTTGAGAATCTCGAGGGCGAGTTGAGTGTGTTCAGGGTCCGGCTCAGGCTCTACGAATTGCGCGGCCACCAACTCCAATTGCCCGAGGCGCTTTTTGAGGTTTGGCAACCAGGCGAAGCTGCTCGACAGGGAGAGCATGTCACAAACGAGGTCGAGTGCCGCGTGCGTCGCCGTTGCGCCCGCTGAGCGATCCTGGCTCCACAAAAGCATGAGAGCCAGGTGGGCCGCGTAAAGGCTATGGACCAATTCCGGTTTGCTTGTGTTGCCGCCACCCGTCGCACCCAGGACGACTAAAGAGAAGACGCCCAATACGCGGCTGCGGATGATCTCAGTCTGTTGGCCCAGCGCCGACAGTTCATGTCGAGGATCGAGTAATGTCGCAAGGAGCGCGCCGAGAGCCTCGCGATGCGGAGCGACGAGTGAGATCTTTGTTTCCATTGCCGCTCGGAAGCGGGTCGCAACGTCGCCCTCAGGCAATTCGGCCGCGCGGGCTTCAAGCTCCCCCGCGAGCCGCGCGTAAAGCGCCAGGATTAGATCCTCGTCGCGTTTGAAGAAGACCTGTGCGTTTTCGAGCGGGCACCTGGCTTGCTCCGCCGCGTCTTTGAGGAGTTCGCCCGTCAGACCTCGTTCACCGAGCAACAGAAAAGCCGCCTCGACAACGCGTTGCCGGGTACGCCTGTCGACGGAGTTGAGTGCGCTCATCGTTGCGATACTCGCGAGGGTGATCAGCCGCGAAGTGTCATCAGAAAGTTGTGGAAAGACTCGAAGTGAAATGGTGACGGAGGTCGGACTCGAACCGACATGAGGAGTGAACCTCGCAGATTTTGAGTCTTGTGCGACGTTAGTGGTCGCTGGCTACACATTTGAATAACTTACAGACTTTCCGAGCGGAAACTTGACGAGTCATTGAGACTTTACCATACGGTTTCTCTGACTGTATATTCCCGTCGAACAACACCGACAACTCTCGTTGCAGAGCGGTTTTTCTTTCGTGTATCTCACGTTACATTGACCTTCACTACCACGTTGGTCACCTGTGATTCGATTCTGAGTAAACAGTAGAATTATGTACCCGCTACGATAATAAAATGCCCAAATTCATACCTGGCCTAAAGCTCTGTGAACTCTTCTACCAGAACCAAGTGCGACCAATCTTAAACGAGGAATTCCCAAACCTCCGCTACTCCGCTGCAGTGATCGGCTGGGGCTCAGAAGTGCTGGAATTTGATACCGCAATTTCTCGCGATCATCATTGGGGACCGCGCGTGCTTCTATTCTTGCCCCCCGAGGGTTTTTCCAAACGCAAACACAGAATTAGCCAAAGCCTATCTAATAAGCTGCCTTATGAGTTCATGGGCTATTCCACCAGCTTCAGTAAGCCAGATCGAAATGGCGTCAGGCATGCCGTCTGGATTCAACGTCGGCCCGTCAACCACATGGTCCAGATATTTACGTTGAAATCATTTTTCGAAGCGCGAGTGAAATTTGATCCTTCAAAGAAGATCGAAGTGACCGACTGGTTAACCTTTCCGCAGCAAAGGCTTTTAGAACTGGTGAGCGGCAAGGTTTACCATGACGGATTGGGCGAACTTCGGAAGATCCGAGCAAAGTTTAAGTTTTATCCCAGAGACATCTGGCTGTATCTGCTGGCTGCGCAGTGGACAAAAATTTCCCAGGAGGAAGCCTTTGTGGGCCGGACCGGTGACGTCGGCGATGAGCTCGGTTCTCAGGTAGTTGCGGCCCGCTTGGTTCGTGAAATCATGAAGCTCGCATTCTTGATGGAGAAGAAGTATGCGCCGTACAGCAAATGGCTTGGAACCGCGTTCGGCAAACTGAAGATCGGCAACAAACTGACTCCCGTCCTGCAGGATGTATTACTAGCGAAAACGTGGAAAACGAGAGAACGGAAACTAGCCGAAGCATATTCAATTGTTGCCAGGCAGCACAACGCTTTGAACATCACTAAACCACTACCGACCAAGGCCACGAAGTATTACAGCAGACCGTATCTGGTAATACAGGGCGACGCATTTGCGAGTTCGATAAGAGAAGCTATCCGAGATCCGAAGGTGAAGAGCCTTACACCAAATGTTGGTTCGGTCGATCAGTTTATCGACAGCACTGATGTACTTCAGCACTTGTCCGTGGTGAGACGCCTCGCACTGGTGTATGGAATATCGCGATGAAAACCAGGTCAAGCGCCAACTAGCCTATGAGACGAAAAAGTGAAACTCACCCTTTATTCCAGAGGCGAGAAGTCAAATAAATTCATATCGAGTTAGGGAGATTAAACACAAGGGGATTTCCAGTACCGGAGCTGAATCGAAACCTCAATTTCTGTGCATTACGCGGCACTAGAAACTCGACGGTCAAAGTCTTTGCTTTCGGTTTACCTTCAAAACTGTTAAGTGAGACATTGAAATACCTGCCATCGCCGCAACTCATTTCGAATCTCCGTTGCTGTGGGTCAAGCAGATAGTAAACACGAACGTCTTGGCTGGTACTGATAGATGGCACTTGCAAACTAAGTGCTCTTATGGAGAAGGTGACGGCGACCATCTTTTGATCACTTGATACGTCGACGAACCCGCTAAAGCAGTTCTTGGAAGTATATGAAACCTTGGCGTTTTCAAGAGTTAGTTCGTAATAACCGTTGTCTTTTGTTTCTCCGATATCGCCGGGTTCGTAAGGCACTTGTGGCGTCCCCGAGGGGCTTGGTTGAATAATGAGCGGGGTCCGGGTCGCAGTGGGGCTGGGGGATTCTTGTACGGCTGTTGGCAGATTCGTCGGTGCCGGAGTCCCTTTGTCTGTCGGGGTTAAATTAGTCGCTGCAATTAAAGTCGGCGTCGGAGTTGCCTTCCTGTCATTGACGTTCAGAAGTGTTGTGTTCGTCGGCGGGTGGTCGGTTGTATTAGGTGATTGTTGGCGAAGGGTCAACCATAAACCAGCAATGCCGAATACGACTGCAACGACCACACCAATAAACGTCCACACGGGATGAGTCAGGGGGTTTGACTGGTTTGACATTCAGCAGCAGTGACCACGCCGCAAGAGCGGCGGTAAACGACGAGGACAGTCAGCACGTCTCGTGTTATGGGACCTGAAAGCGCGAAAGTCGTTGGTGCCGGAGGTCGGACTCGAACCGACATGAGGAGTGAACCTCGCCAGATTTTGAGTCTGGTGCGTATACCAATTTCGCCACTCCGGCTGAAGGGCTGACATCATAAGGCGGTTTGCCGGGATTCGCAACAGTCTCTTTACCCTCACCAAAACCGCCGTCTCACTGGCGCCAGACCGAACTTAACCCTTTAAGTCCCAAGGATTAAGACGCGGGTAAAAACATGTTTGCCACGATTGGCTGAAAACCGTTAGAATGCGGGAGCCAGGTTTTGGGCCGGCACGTCCGAGAGACCCCAACCCTCAAGCCTCTCACAAATCAGCCGAGCTGAAGCAGTTACGAATGCTCGCCGCCGTGCCCTGTCATCTTCAGGAGAGACGACAAATGCCGACAGCTACGCCCCGCATATTAATAGTTGATGACGAACGCGAGATTACCGAGATCCTCGCTGACCTTCTCAGCGACGATTACGAATGTCTCAAGGCCGGTTCGGCCGAACAGGCACTCGAGTGTTTGCGCGCCGGTGAGTTCCAGTTGGTGATCAGCGACATCACCATGCCCGGTATGAGCGGACTCGAAATGATCCCGCACGTCAAGCAACTTTCCCCCGACACCGTGGTGGTGATGATCAGTGGCATGCAGACTGTCGAGAGTGCGATCGGCGCTCTCCGGCTTGGTGCTTTCGATTACTTAATGAAGCCGTTTGACCTGCGCCAGGTCGAAGCCGTCGTAAAGCGAGCACTCGAGTATCACGATCTGGTTGTTGCCAAGCGCCGTTACGAGAACCATCTCGAAGAACTGGTGGAACAGCGAACCGCCGAACTCGATCGCGCATTGAACTCGCTGGAAGGTTCGTATCGCTCGACGCTGAAAGCGTTGACCGCCGCGCTCGAAACGCGCGACTCGGAAACGCACGGTCATTCGGAGCGCGTAGTAACTTACAGCCTGCGACTGGGCCGTGAGTACGGGCTTAGCAGCGAAGACATGAAGTCGCTCGAGTTTGGAGCGTTGTTACACGACATCGGCAAGATTGGTGTGCCCGATTCGATCCTGCGCAAGCCGGCGAAGTTGACGGAAGAAGAGTGGGTACGCATGCGCGAGCATCCGGTACATGGTCAGCAGATACTTCGTGGCATCGAATTTTTGCAGGGAGCGGCGCGAGTGGTTGCGCAGCATCATGAACAGTGGGACGGCAGCGGGTATCCGCTAGGGTTGCGCGGCGAAGAGATCGACATCTGTGCGCGCATCTTTTCGGTTGCGGATGCTTTTGACGCGATTACGAGCGATCGTGTGTACCGGAGTGGCAAGACGTATGAAGCCGCGGCACAGGAGTTGGACGATTGGGCGGGGCGACAATTCGATCCTAAAGTTGTGAAAGCGTTTCACCGCGTGCCGAAGGAAGACTGGGAAGAGCTGCACCGCCTCTCATTGCTACCCAAGCCCGATCATTTTAACGTGCGCGAACTTGTTCAGGGAATCGAGTCACAACTCGAAGTTGCTGGCCTGGGCCACGCGTAAGCGACACACATACTTAAATTAAGAATTCTTCTCAATAACCTTCGCAAGAAGGTACGCGAATTAAGGTTGCGCCGTGGGAACAACGTAGCCGCGGCGTGCGTGCAGACTCAAACCTACCCTGCGTGAGGCGACTTGAATACGCCGGTATTCACCAGGCGAAGCTTCCGCGAGTGGACGCTTGGGTCGATAAGTCACCACATACTCCGCCCCAATCGCGCGAGCTACTTCACTCGCCTGCGCAAGCATCTCCTGGCTATTGATCGGCAGCATCAACTTGCCGCCGGTCTCCTCGGCGACATTCTTCAACATCTGCTGGCTCTTCCGAACATCAGCTTCATAAGCCTTCCGCTGTTTACGCATCGCGGGATCAAACCGGATGCCAATGCCGAACGACGGCGAACGATTCACCCCCGGAGGCATTGTCGGATCAGTCGCACTGATCGGATCCGAGCTTTTCGGACGTGGTCCAGCGGCGATGGTCCCTGAATTTTTCTTGTCACTCTTCTGCCGGACAAACTCCGTGTAACTGATAACGTGCACGGTTGCGCGGGCGGCGATCAAATTCTTAACCGCCTCCTCGCGATTCACAGTCACCCCGGGCGAATCAACGCCATCGGTGATCAGCACGACGTGACGGCTGCCTTCCGGCCGATCCTTCAATTGCCGACCCGCACTGGCAATCGCCTCGGAAATTCGCGACCGCTTCGCCGACAGCAGTTTGTTCTTGAGCGTCTTGAGAACGGCGGCTTTGTCCGTGGTCCATGGTTGAACCATTTCCGCTGAGTTGCCTGACTGCATGACGGCGATCCACGCACCCTGCTGGAGTCGACCCACCAACTCGGCCGCCACCTGACGCGTCAAGCTGGTGCTTTTGGACATACCTCCGAGACCACTCAACTCACCGCCAGTATCCAAAATGAAGAGGACGTTGGCAGGCACATGCGTCAGGCTCCGGAGTTGCTGTGCAACACCGTCTTCGAGCACGAGTATGTCGTCGATCACAAGCGTTGGATCGTAATGCCCGTAGGCGTCGAGCGCCGTGACCGGCAGGCGCACTTCTTCCGTGAAAACCCTGACCGTTTCATCAGGTTTTTGGGGCGTTGGCGACGGAGAAGGTTGCGGAGTCTGGGCGAAGGCAGTCGCGGCAAGACCGACGATTACGAGAAGTCCCAGTGTGTGTCTGAACAGGAACACGGTTTACAACCATTTTTCCGGAATCAGGGTTTTTGATGCCTGCCCGGTGGCTACGTTGCCTCAATCACCCTTGCGCGCCTGGGCCTGAACGGCAGTGATCGCCACTGCGTCAACAATATCGCGAGCCGTACAGCCGCGCGAAAGATCGTTGGCAGGTTTGTCCAAACCCTGAAGAATCGGTCCGATGGCGGTGGCGCCCGCGAGTCGTTCCGTCAGCTTGTACGCGATGTTTCCGGCTTGCAGATCGGGAAAGATCAAAACGTTTGCCCGGCCTGCAACAGGCGAACCGGGCGCCTTCGATTGGGCTACGGACGGAACCAGCGCGGCGTCAGCCTGGAGTTCGCCGTCGACCTGTAACTCCGGAGCACGTGCTTTGACCGTCCGGGTAGCTTCGACGACCTTGTCGATCAGCTTGTGTTGTGCGCTACCCTTTGTCGAAAACGAAAGCATCGCCACACGAGGTTCAACGCCGAGCAACGCTCGACACGAGTCGGCGGCGGCGAGAGCAATTTCCGCCAACTCGGCGGCACTGGGATCGATCACCACGCCACAGTCGGAATAGATCATCGCTCCGTCGTGTCCAAAATCAGCGTTGGGCAACGACATCAGAAAGAAACTGGAAACGAGCTTGAACCCCGATCGGACGCCGATGCAATGCAGCGCCGCACGAACGGTGTGCGACGTCGTGTTAGTCGCGCCAGCCACGGAGCCGTCTGCCTGGCCCATCCGCACCATCAGATTTCCGTAGTACAAAGGATCGGAAACTTGCGTACGCGCCTCGTCAGGCATCAAGCCTTTCGCTCTTCGCAGGTCGTGCAACAGCGACGCCATCTTTTCAAAGTCAGACGCACGGCGATGATCGATAATCTCCACGCCGCCGAGATCCACGCGGTTATCGCGCGCCGCGTTGCGAATGAGGTCTTCGTCGCCCAGCATCGTGATACGCGCGATACGTTGACTGGCGCACTGTGCGGCAGCCACAACCGTGCGCGGATCGTTGCCTTCTGGAAGCACGATGTGCTGTGGTCTGGAAGCGGCGCGTTGGCGAATTCGTTCGAGAATATCCATATGTGATAGTGTTGCCGGACGTTCTTGCGGCAGATTATGTAGGAGGATGCATGTCAGAACCAAGCTTGCGGAGCCGGATGGCAAATTTACTGTTTTTCATTCCCAACCTGCTGGTTCTGTGCGGGCGTTTGATGGTCGACGGAAGGGTGCCGGCAAAGGAAAGACTGCTGGTTGCCGGAGCTATCGTTTACGCGATCATACCGCTGGATTTCATTCCGGACGTGCTGCCGTTTGTGGGCCAGATTGACGATGCTTACCTGATTTCGATGAGCTTGTTGCGGTTGATGACCGTTACCGACCCGCGCGTCATACGACAACACTGGCGCGGTGGCGGCGACGTGGTCGAACTGGTCGGTTCAATTGCGATGATTGCGTCGAAGTTGCTGCCGGCTCGAATCCGCCGCGTGTTAACCGCGCAGATCGAGACCAAACCCGTGTCATCCATCGTTCACGCTGCGAGGGACCAGTCGATCACGCCTTCGACTGATTTCGACAGAGCGTGAACTACCGACGGGTTGCTCGACTTAATCGCCCAGTATTTCACCTGCTCGGGCGTTGCCATGTCGAGGCCCTTTTCGTCAAAAGCAACCAGCGCGCAGCTCAGCGATGACGAATCCGCGATAACGAACCACTCGCGCGCCAGGCGAAAATCGTTCTTCAACGTGATGAGCCTGATGTTCGGATGACGGGGTGGACGCCAGTCGTCTTCGCCGAAGAGATACACCGACTCAGAGATGTCGGCGATACGCATGTAACGATCGATGATGGGTTGCAACGACGACAGTTTTTCAACACCCGCGTAAACTCTTCCGGCACGGTTCGTGCGAAGCAACACAGCGTTTTCGATCATAAGGCAGCCATACTCGACGGAAGCGGTCGTCGTGTGGCAGATAAAACTCTCCCGTTCGATGAAGTCGCGACGTGCCAGACTCGCGATCTCACCAAGGTTTTCTGTCTCTTCGACGCCTGAGAACTTGAGCGCTTGCTCGAAGATGGAGAAGTTCTTCACTTGGGGAACCTCCTGTGGACCGGGCGAGACTTTTACCCAAGTAACTCTGCGAGAGCGTTACGAATAGTTCTCTTATTTGTGCTCTATGGTACCGACGGCAAAACCCGCCAATTGGGGACACACGTGAGATGTGTTTCTTGCGTGTCGAGGACAGCTAAAAGGATGTGAGAGTGCTCAGTTGCGCTCAGGTGGACTGAAGGGCCGTCAGGATCTTTTCGTGAATGCCACCGAAACCGCCATTCGACATAATTGCGACCACGTCCCCGGCACGAAGCTCGGGCAGGATGTGCCTAACGATTTCGTCAGCGTTGGGCAGGGCCAGGGCGGGTTTTCCTTGTTGCGATATCGCCTCGATTAGTTCTTCTGTATTAAGCGCCCGTCCCTTTTCTGTCACCTTCTGGCTATCAAAGACGTTGGCGACAACAACATAGTCCGCAGACGAAAACGCATTCGCATAATCGTCCTGGAACACTGCGAGCCGGGAGGACCATGAACGAGGTTCGAAGATGGCGATCAAGCGGCGATCTTTATATCGCGCACGGAGTGCACGCAATGTCTCTCGAACCGCCGTCGGATGGTGCGCGAAGTCGTCGATAACTAACACGCCACGCTCTTCGCCACGCACTTCCGCGCGCCGCTTTACGTTCTTGAAACTCTTCAACGCGCCTTGAATCTTGTTTTTGCTTACACCCCACGCATCCGCGGCGATGATCACTGCCAGGCAGTTGAGAAGATTGAACTCTCCCAGCAGCGGTGTCTCAAATTCGCCCCAGGGTTGTTGCTCGCGAAAGACTTCGAACTTCGAAAACCCTCCGGAAAAATCGGCGTTGCGGACCTGCCAGCGTGCGTCTTCGGTCGTGCCAAAGGTCTCCACTTGCGTAAACAGCTTAGGTCCGAACGATTCAACCACCGCGCGCACGTTCGGACTGTCCCAACCAGCGATCAACCGCCCGTTCTCAGGGACGAGGTTCATAAAACGACGAAAGGCAAGCTTCACCGCGTCAAGATCTTTGTAGATATCGGCATGATCGAATTCGATGTTATTGACGATCGCCAGCTCGGGCAGGTAATGCATGAACTTCGGACCTTTATCGAAGTAAGCTGTGTCATACTCGTCCGCCTCAACGATCACGTAGTCACTTTGCGTCACGCGAAAGCTGCTGCCGAAATTTTGCGCCACACCGCCGATGAGAAAAGCCGGATCGAGCCCACCCTGATCCATCACCCACGCGGCTATGCTGGTGGTCGTCGTCTTGCCGTGCGTCCCCGCGATCGCGAGCGAGTGCCGGCCGCGAATGAACTCCTCTTTCACTGTCTCCGCTTGTGACCGGTAGAGAAGTTTTCGCTTCAACGTCTCTTCAACTTCGGGATTACCGCGCGGAATTGCGTTGCCGACGATCACGCAGTCCGGCGACGGTGTGAGGTTTTCTCGTTTGAAGCCCTCCATGACCTTTATGCCGAGGTCGCGAAGCAGCGTCGACATCGGGGGATAGACGTTCTGGTCGGAGCCCGTAACGTAATGACCTCGCGCCTGAAGCATTCCGGCAAGGGAAGCCATGGCGGTGCCGCAGATGCCGATCAGGTGGTAATGCATAAATCGTGGTCCATAAGATAGCTATTTTTGAATCAACTGCTGGTAAAGAGAAAGAAACCGCTGGGCCTGCAATTCGATTCCGTATTCTACCGCAGCCACATCGCGCGATCGTCTGCCGAGGCGAGTTCGCAATTCATCGTCATTCAGTAGCAGTCGAATGCCATGCGTGAGGTCTTCGACGTCGGCATATTTTGCAAGATAGCCCGTTTCCATGTGGCGCACTGCGTCGCGACATCCTCCAACATCGAAAACGACTGGTGGCGTGCCACAGGCCATGCTCTCGAGCGCGCCGTTGGGCAGGTTCTCAGCCAGCGTGGGCAGAACAAAAACGTCCGCGGCCGAGTAAAGGTTCGCTAGCGCTTTATCATCATCCAGACCCCCCGTGACCCTGGTACGCACTGACGCGGGCATCTGCATAGTCTTTCCGTTTTCGCCTACCATAAGAACAGTCAGGTTCTTTTCGGTTTCAGCAAGACGATTGATGGCCTCTTCGAGCAGCGCGCCACCTTTGCGTCGATCGGTGAGCGACTGCGCGCTGAATAAGATCACGCGCTCGGACGGGCTGATCTGAAGAGACTCCCGCGCCTCGTGTTTAGGCACGGGAACAAACACGCTCGTATCAAGACCGTTAGGAATCACGTGTATGACGAACCGGCCAAGCAGCGGGCTCGCAGCCGCCATTTCCGCCATCCACTTCGAGGGAGCGACGATCGTCAGGGCTGAATGTGAGTAGGTCCAATCTTTTATCTTCCACAGCATTGCCGTCGTATCGCGATATAGTTCCGGACGATCCGAAAGGATCGGACACGAGCCGCATCCCGTTCGCCAACGTTCGCAGTCAAATGAATAAGCACAGTGACCGGTCATTGGCCACATGTCAGAGAGTCGCCATACCACCGGGCGCCGGCGGCTCAACAACGGCAGTACCGTGTGGGAAAAATAATTGCCGTGAGTGTTATACAACTGAACTACGTCGGCTTCGCGGAACCACCGGTGGTCCAGCAAGCTGAAAGACGAAGGAAAGAACAGGTATTGTAAGCTCAATCGCCCCAGCGCTCGACCAAAGAAACGATCGGCGGCCGCGTTGAGTCTGTTATTCGCAATCGGCAGGACGTCGCTGTCACTGGTGACTTTGATACCGACGAGCATTCGCGATCTCACGCCTAGCTCTTTTAATCCCGAATGGACGCGATACGCCGAGCGGCCCGAGCCGCCGGAATTATCAGTGGTGCTGATATGCAGAACATTCAGCATGATCGCAGTTCAGCGCAGATGGTGGTCACAGTCAAGCAGGGGTTCAGGGCTTGCGGGCGTTGCAGATGAGACCATTCCCTCCGGCCAGAATCTTTACGTCCTGCAGTCCCGCTTCGTCACACCAGGCCGCCAGTGTCTCTTCAGTTTGTGGTGAATCGTATTTGGGGGAGAGCGCGTCAAACGTATCAAGAATGGCCCAACTCTCAATCTGCTCCGACGTAAGAGGTAACATTCCGGTGTAGTTCCAGCACGGCACGATTGCCGGAACTGCATAACGAAGGACGCGTACTCGTTGCAGTGCGTTATCAATTGGTATCCAGCGCGGGATGTACCATTCAATCATTCTCCGCAACAAGTCGCGCGAAACTCTCGTGGTGATGGGCCGATACCAATACTTAGCCGTCCAGCGAGTAGTCCACGGCGTTTTCCGATATAGATCGACCGCGAGTTTGCCGCCGGATTTCAAGTGCGGAACAAGCGACATGAATGCCTGCTTCACGTCCGGAGTATGTTGCAGGACGCCATAGCAAAACACTTTGTCGAAGAAGTTCTGTGCGTAAGGAATGCGGTACAGGTCCGCCTGTACCAGCGTGAGACGTTCATGTGGACCATTGTTGGACCAGCAGGCTTCGACAGCCGAGCTGTAATCGAGCGAACAAAGATTGGCGCCCGCATCAA
The DNA here is from genome assembly GCA_965649955.1 of uncultured bacterium. Taxonomy (GTDB): domain Bacteria; phylum Acidobacteriota; class Blastocatellia; order Pyrinomonadales; family Pyrinomonadaceae; genus PSRF01. Next base: position 30,618 of record CBFGMX010000012.1, on the reverse strand, counting down.
GCAGGACCTGCGTGAATCGCCCCGCGCCGCAGCCCGCTTCCAAAACAGTCTGGCCATTCAATTCCTCCGGCGTCCATCCGGTTCCCTCGAAAAGGCGATCGCGACTCAACGTCGTGCCATTAAAACGATCCAACTGCGTGCGACGATACCGGTTCCATTGCTCGCCAAAACTTGCCGTGTAGGAGTCGTCGCTCACAAAGCGAGGTATGAAGTTGACTATCGGATAAGTAGAGCCCGAAGAGGCTTCAATCAACTCACCAGTTTTGATCTCGTTTCCTTCTTCCTCAGTAACCGATTTGATTTTCAGAGGTGATTGAGTCCCGGGCGAACGCAGAACTTCGAGCGACTCCGGTCTCATGTGCCGATTCTCCGCCCGATATAGATCAGTTGAGGTTGAGGAGGAGCGGGAAGGCGTCGCAGTTGACGAAGGAACTCTCGCATTCGGTGCCCTCTTTGTTTGGCAGCGATCAAGGTGGCGTGGCAGGTCACTGTCTCAAAGCCGTGTGGCTCGAGCGCCTGGCGAAGACTATCCACCGTCCAACTCCGGAGATGCTGGTACTGATGAAAAACGCCTGAACAATCGGGACACAAGACGCGACTGGCGGCCAGGTCCTCGTTGTTAGGCGTCGTAACAATCAACGTGCCTCCCGGCCGCAGTAGACGGTGAAACTCACCGAATGTCGGCGTGAGATGCTCGTCAAAAAGATGCTCGACCATTTCCACGCTCAACAGCAGATCGATGCTCTGATCGGCCAGGGGAGTTGGGACCTCATTCGCCACTATCGCGCCACGGAAGAGCGGATGATTTCCGAATTGTTGTCGAACACGCTGGATGCTGTTTTCCGAAAAATCCAGCGCCTCACATGCGATGCCCCGATTCAGCAAGTGCCCGACGAGATAGCCAAGACCACAGCCATAGTCGAGAACACGCCCCTCGAATTTGACCAGCGTGCTCAGATACTCGATGAGCAGCGCGCCGGAATGATTACTGAAATACTGCCGTGAAAACTGCGGATCAGAAGAAAAATAATTCCAGAATCGTGCGGCCTTTTCCGGGGTCCATAACACTTCGTGCGGTTGTTTTGGATCCGTCATTTCGCCGCCTAACTTCGAATCCAGGACGCTCATCTCGGTTAAGTTAACTCTCTCCATGAATATGCAGGCTTCGTAACATCAGTTTGTTCCACGAAGATCGAATACCACAACTGAAACATCAGCGCGGCCCAGACTTGCCAGGTGAAATCTGCGCGGCCGTCGAGATGCGGCTTTACGTACGAGCCGTAAAAAGACGGCCTGAAGATTCCTTGCCGCTGCAATCGCTCGGGCGACAACAGGCGTTCGGCCAGTGGGTGCAGTTGATTGCGTAACCATAACGTGATCGGAATAACGAATCCCTTTTTCGGCGCACGCAGCACTTCCTGCGGCAGGAGATCTCCCACCGCTGCTTTCAGGAGATACTTTAGATCGTGGGACCGCGTACGAATTGACGCAGGGATAGAGAATACCGTCTCCACAAACTGGTGATCAAGAAATGGCACCCGTGCCTCGAGCGAATGGGCCATCGAGAATCGATCGGTCATCATCAAAAACTCTTCCGGCAACTGCGTTTGGAAGTCGATGTAGGCTACACCGTCACGAGCATTATTTGTATTCGACTCGGCCAGCAAATTTTCCAGATACGCGGCAGTGTCTTCCAAGCCAACAAATTTGCCATTGAATACTGAGCTATGTTTGAGGTTATCGCTCAAGTATTCTTGATTTGCGTAGTAGTGGCTGCCGAAAGGGGCACGGCATATATCAACTAACTGCGCCAGCCGTTCCTTGCGATGGGCCGAGAGAAGCGCGCCCGGCATAGCAGCGACGGCCTTGCGCCAGCCAGCCCATAGGAATGGCGGAAGGGTTGCGGCTGCCTTCGCCCAACTCGGATGATTGGCCGCTAACCTCAGGATCGGACTGACCTCATAGGGAGAGAACTTGCCGTAATTGCCAAAAAGTTCATCCCCTCCGGTTCCGGTAAGCCCAACCTTTACTTCTTTGCTCATCATTCGAAACACGTACCATGAGGGCAAACCGCCGCCGTAAGGCTCGTCCAGATGCCAAACCATCGACGCCAGATCGTTCAGCATGTCTTCCGGCCGGAGAATGATCTCCTGGTGTTCAGTTTGAAAGTGCCGCGCCACTTTCTGCGCGAGGTGCAGCTCGTTCCATGCCGCTTCGTCCTCGGAGGCAAAACCCAGCGAGTAGGTTTTTATTGGGCCATAGCCAAGCTCACTCAGGAGTGCAACTACCGCGGAGGAGTCCAATCCACCCGAAAGAGAACAACCTACGGGCACATCACTCAAGGTCCAACGCCGCACCGCCTCGCGAAGCTCGTGGCGAATAATCTCGCGCCATTCCGCTTCGGATCGATCAAATTCAGCTTGATCAGTACGCAGTTGCCAGTAACGATTGGTCGACAGCTCCTGTGTCGAGAGATCGTAGATGAAGTAGTGGCCCGGCCGCAGACGCCTGATGCTGCGGAATATCGTCCGTTCGCCAGGAACGAACAGCAGCGTCATGTAGTGATAGAGGCTTTGGAAGTCCAGATCGCGACTGACTGCGGGCAGAGTAAGTAAGCTCTTGAGTTCAGAAGCGAACGCAAATAGTCCCTGTTCTTTGAAGTAATAGAACGGCTTGATGCCTATGCGGTCGCGTGCTCCGAACAGTCGCTTGCGCTTCTGATCGTAGATCACAAACGCGAACATTCCGTTTAGTTCGTCGAGCATCGCCGCGTCTTTTTCTTCGTAAAGGTGAAGCAGGACTTCGGTGTCAGAATTAGAAGTTTTGAATGAATGTCCTGCACGGATCAGGCGCTCACGAATCTCGGGTGAGTTGTATATCTCACCGTTAAAGACGATCCAGATCGTTTCGTCGGCGTTCGCCATTGGCTGGTGACCGCCTGCCAGGTCGAGGATGCTGAGCCGTCGCATCGCGAGTGACAGTTCCGCGTGGACATCGCGGTACTCACCCGATTCGTCCGGTCCGCGATAAGTCAGGACCTGGTTCATCGTGCTCAACCACGAGGCTTCCTGTTTTCCGGCGATGCCGACTATTCCGCACATATAAACTTCTCGTGCCCCGTTTTCATTTCCGAGCTTCAGCGTAAAGTGAATAGGGTTTGTATATCGTCCCATCCCGCTCGGTGTCGAGACAAAAATCGGTCCAATTGGGGACCTGACTTTCCGCCGCGCCGAATAGACGCGGGCTCTCGAAACCCACATCGCGCAGGATCTTCAAAAGCGAATAGCGATCATACATCCAAAGATGCGGCTCGCCACGACGGCGAAAGCGCCCGAGTTCCAGTGCCTCATATTCCTTTGAAAGAAGGAGACGAAGCAGCACCTCACGGCCAAACCCCATGCGGCGCAAATAACCGTAAACACGTCGAGGAAAGTTCCGAAGAAGACTTTTGTTAGCGGAGGAGGGGGAGTGCTTAGCTGCCTGCCGTGCTTCCTGAATAATGATTTGGGCATCAACCCCTCCCTGAGCGAGCACGAAGTCAAGATTGGGGATGTGCTCCTGTTTTAGATAAACACCCATCTCGCCGCCCGGCCGGTCGCGCACCGCCTGATCGAAGAGCTCGAGCATGAGATATTCGTAGTTCTGCTCCCATTGCGGATCGCGTTCGATGGCGCGTTCGAGGGCATATAGGTAAGTTCTGGCGAGGCTTTCCAGATCGGGGACGACGATTCGGATGATGCCACCCTTCTTGAGCACGCGACGGCAGTCACGGAGCAAGTCAACGGCGTCCGATCTGGAAAAATGTTCGAGTACATGCGAATGATAAACGACGTCGAAAGTATTTTCGGGAAAGGGAACCCCCGCCCGCAGGTTGTATGAAATAACCGAAGGGTCGCTGCTCGTAAAATCCAGGTTGGTCCATTCAGGATGAAAGCGCGTACCGCAACCTAAGTTTAAGTAAGATTTCATCGGCGAAAAGCGAGTGGCATATCAGGTACGGCCGCCCCGGATGGCCCTCGATAAGCGCCTCCGCAAACGCGCGAAGCGCGTCGCCGGTTGGTCGGCGAACTGGGTGGCGAAAGTGAAGTTGTCAGCTTCGCGATCGATGGTTATGGCGGACGGATGCCGAAGAGGAAAATCCATGGCAAAGGTGGCGAGAAATGCGGCGCGATTATTCGGGTCCTTAGTGTGCGTGGCGGCTTCTCCCCAGCCTATGTTCGACACGAGGTTGACTTGCGGAAGCACCGCGACTTGATCGTGCAGCCAGCAAGCAAACGCCCATTGATAATCCCAGACAGACCCCATATTGCCGACATTGTCGAACGAGTTTTGCCAGAACGCGGCCGCCGACTGGTTCTGCAACACGTCCTGCAACCATGTCGTTTCCCGCAACCTTTGCCATTCGCGCATCTGAAAATCGTAATGCTGCCACGCGCGCTTCCACGTCGCCCATCCCCAGATGTGTGTGTACCGCGAAAAGTAGTAGCTGTACTCCGACCGTCGTTTTCCCAATTGAAAGTTATTGCCGCTGATCATACCTACTCGGTACTCGTCCCGGTAGCGATCAAGAAGCTCGTCACAGAATCGAAAAAAAGACGCTTCCGGCAAACAATCGTCTTCCAGGATGATGGCCCGATCGACTTGCTGAAACACCCAATCGATTCCGCTGGCCGGTCGCAGTCCACAGCCAAGATTGAACTCTGAATAGTTTTTAACAACGTCGCATTGCCAGTCAAAGTCATCGACGCAAGAACGGGCGGCTTCGCACTTTTCCAGGTCGTCTGTATCAGTCCGCGGCCCATCCGCAATTACAAATAACTTTTCAGGCCGCGCCTCAAAGACGGAAGACAGAACGCGTTTTGTGGTTTCGGGCCGATTGAAGATCAGGACGGCGACCGGTGTTTTCAACATGTGTGGTCGAGAGATTAAGCGGCGTGTTCCACCGCCACCACCAGACGTTTAATGGTCTTCAACACAGACATCGAAGAGGGGATCAGGCCACAGAAGTGAAGTAAGCCCGCGCGTCGGCGATAACGCGCGAGATTCCCTCACTCAAACTTACGCGCGGTTGCCAGTCAGGCAGTAACTCTTTTGGATCGATCATGACTTCAGAACCTGATGATTTTCCCGGCTCGAACTTCACTGATAGTTGATGCGCGATTTCTTCGCCCACCTGCCTGATTGTGACCCATTCCGGACCGGCAATCTCGGCGGACTGTTTAGGACCATCAAACAGTTTGAGCAAAGCTTCGGCGGAATCCGTTTTGTAAATGAAACGGCGCCGCTCCATTCCATTCGTGAGACAAGTTACTCGTCCTTTTGTCAGGCCCGATAGTACCAGATCGGTGATGACGTGGCTGCGGACGTCGGGTTGTTCCCAGCCATAAGTGTTCCAGAGACGAGCGACTTTGCCGCCGATCTGCGCCGACCAGCTCGCGGCCATCAGTTTTGTTGTCCCATAGGCTGTTGGGAGTCCTGCCAGTTGAGAGCTGATAAAGAGAAACGGTTTGCGGGTGCGGGCGAGTGCGTCGAGCACTCTGACGGTCAGTTCGCAATTGTGCTTGTATTGTTCGTGCTGCTGATCGGCCGCCTCGATGTAACGAGCGCCGCCGGTGTCCCACGCCAGAAACCAAACGCGATCGCACTCGCGAAACGGTTGGTCGTCAACCTGGCGCAGGTCGCAGCCGGATTTCAGATCGAGCGACTTTACAACATGGCCCTTAGCGGTCAACTGTTGGACCAGCGTCGCTCCGATCAACCCCTCTCCGCCCAGTACCAATTCTCGCGTTTCGCTCATTCGGTTCTCTATTCAAGCCGCCAGACGCGGTCTGCTATTTCCACTTCCTTCAAACTGCCCAAACCCCAATCATCGGGATTCTGATAAGGCACACCGTCCGGAGTAGCTGCTTCACCATGATGGGGCCGGACACCTTCGGTGCATGAAGTCGGGTGCGTCAGATGGAGCACGCTCCCTGCCCGTCTGATACTGCCGCCGAGCGCCACCATCTGGGCCGTCCCCCTAACGTCACAGCCAAAACGATGCCTGACCATTCGCTCGTCAAAGCCACGCGCGCGGTGCCAGAGCTCGCGGCTGGCGAGACAAAACTCGCCCGTGCCCAGTTCCGTGTACGGATTTAACCGGCGATAGCGAAGGCTCCCCCAAAATCCGATCTCTGTTTGTTCGTTCTCGCGCCAGGGAATGTCCCAACGTTCCGCGGTCCATAGCACGTCCTTTTTCAACGGCGTGTTGAGGAGGCGATTGACCGAGTCGAGTCCTAATGCTGCATCAGCGTTTGTGCTGATGATCCAGGGCGACTGCGCGCGTCGAATACCAACGTTTTTAGCATGGTATTCGAGCAGGTTGATATGCGGGTTCTGACACGTCTGTTGATGGATCTCAGGCGGGACGACAAAAGCACGCACGGATTCGAATTTCTTCGTCAATTCGAGTGAAAGCAAGTCGCGGTCTGCGGGAGGATTCCACTCAACGAAGACGAACTCGCTTACGAGAAACTTTGTATTCCAGGAGACTGTCGCCAGCAGCCGCTCGCGAAAGTCAGCCATGTAGTCGTCATTACGGCCAACGCAAACGGCAGCGAACCCTGGGCGGTGGTTATCCGACCTCACCAGCAACTTCGCATAATTGCCGGCGCCTCGCATAGCGAAGCTCGTTCGCTGTTGCAACTGACCTAGTCTGTATTTAACTCCGGCAATCATCGATGCTAAATCGGTGTTGGGGCCGTCCAGTTTGATGAGAGCCGCACAACGCATCCTCCCACGCCGTCCAACCAGACATTGCGTGTCGCATCACTATAAACTTCAAACGTCATGGCGTTCGTAACATGGTCCAACGGCTTACTGGCGCATCGTGCTCCTACGTTCAAGAGGTAAAGTCCGGGACTAAGAATATTCTGCTCGATTCCGCACTTGATCGAATAGTTTCCCGGTTGAAGTCGCTCGATCGCGCCGTAAGAGTGACTGCTGCGACACTCAGTTATGCTGATGTTGTCCGCCGATAACAGTCTCACGCCGAGAACCACTTCCTCGAGTGGTTCAGAGACTGAGAAGTCCATCTCCATTTCCAGTGGATCGCCCGCGCGGACCAGCGGGCGTCCGTCGCGCGATAACAATCGAAGTTTACAGATCTTTAAAGTGGGATCGACGCCGCGCGCCCGACGAACGCTTGTCAAATCAACCTCGTTAGTGGCGTGCTGCGTGACTTCCGCAAGATAGCGATCGACACACTCCCCGGCCGGGCCTTCAAATGCTTTGCGACCATTGGCCAGCAGTATTCCACGGTTGCACAGACTTCTTATCGCCGCCATGTTGTGACTGACAAACAGCACGGTTCGTCCTTCAGTGGAAATATCACGCATTCGTCCAAGACACTTTTTCTGGAACGCGGCGTCGCCTACGGCAAGCACTTCATCAACGACGAGAATCTCTGGATCCAAATGCGCGGCAACAGAAAAAGCCAAACGCATGTACATACCGCTGGAATAACGTTTCACCGGCGTTTCGAGAAACTTTTCCAATTCGGCGAAGGCGACAATCTCATCGAACTTTCGCTGAATCTCAGGCCTCGTCATGCCAAGGATCGCGCCGTTGAGATAAATGTTCTCGCGGCCGGTGAGTTCCGGATGAAAACCGGTTCCTACTTCCAGCAGACTGCCGGCGCGTCCGTACAATTCAGCCCTGCCTTTGGTCGGCTGAGTGATACGCGAGAGGATTTTGAGCAACGTCGATTTGCCCGCACCGTTCTGCCCAATAACGCCGAGGACCTCGCCGGCCATCACGCTGAAGCTCACGTCGCGCAGCGCCCAAACACTCTCATTCTTGTTCGAGTTCCGGCGCAAGGTGGCGAACGGCCTGCGAATGGCGTTTGTCAACGACTCCCGCAAGGTCGCGTAAGCCGCCGGGGCCGCGCCGATCTCGTAATGCTTGCTCAGGTTCTCGACTTTGACGATCGCTGTCACAGAAGCAGTTTCGCTCCCAATTACGCGCTTTAGTTTACACTCATTTGAGGATTTGGTTAGACGGTCCCCCAACTGACCTTTGGCGAGGCTGGACCTTCATGCTTTTGCAGGCTTTCCAGGCGAGCTAACTCGAGATCGTGATCTACCATGATCCGCACCAATTCCTTGAAACTGACCTTTGGTTCCCAACCAAGAACACGGCGTGCCTTCGAGGGGTCGCCGAGCAGTAGATCGACTTCCGCAGGCCGGTAATAGCGCGGGTCAGTTTCGACGTATTTCTCCCAATCGAGATCCAGGTAGCTGAATGCTTCGGTAAGGAAATCACGCACCGAATAGTTTTCACCGGTGGCGATCACGAAGTCGTCGGGTTCATCGGCCTGTAGCATCATCCACATCGCCTCAACATAATCCTTTGCGTATCCCCAATCACGGCGCGCGTCCAGATTTCCCAGATACAGTCGTTCTTGCAGGCCGAGCTTGATGCGTGTTGCGGCACGAGTGATCTTTCGGGAGACGAAGGTTTCTCCGCGCCGTTCGCTTTCGTGATTGAAAAGTATTCCGTTGCAGGCAAACAACCCGTACGACTCGCGGTAGTTAACAGTGATGTGATAGGCGTAAGCCTTCGCGCATGCGTAGGGTGAGCGTGGATAGAAGGGCGTCAGTTCGTTTTGCGGAGTCTCACGTACCCGGCCGAACAGTTCCGAAGATGATGCCTGGTAGAACTTGGGTTTGATTCCAGTGTCGCGTATGGCTTCGAGGATGCGCACGGTCCCGAGCCCGGTTACGTCTCCAGTATATTCCGGCACGTCGAAACTCACTCGAACGTGCGACTGGGCACCGAGGTTGTAAATCTCATCAGGTTCAGTCTTGCGCAGAATCGTATTCAACGAGCTCGAATCATTCAGGTCGCCGTAGAACATCCGCAGCCTGGTCCCGGGTTCGTGCGGATCCTGGTAAAGATGATCGATACGATCGGTGTTGAAAGAAGAGGAACGACGGACAATACCGAAAACCTCGTATCCCTTTTCGATGAGAAGTTCAGTTAGATATGACCCATCCTGGCCCGTAATACCGGTGATAAGTGCTCGCTTCATAAGCGGTATACCTTACCTTATGGCCCGTTTCTCGGCAATGAGGCAATTAGTTGCAAAAACCATGTTACCATCAGGTCAAATTCCATGATCCCACGTGAAGGACGCACATGCATTTGGTCGATGCACAGTTCTCATACAAGAAAGTAGTCGTGACGGGCGGCGCCGGATTTTTGGGCCGCTTTGTGGTGCAACGGTTAAAAAAGTATGCCGGTCTCGAAATCGTCATTCCTCGCAGCCGGGAGTACGATCTGGTCAAAGAAGAGAATGTGAAAAGACTGCTGGCGGATACGAACCCCGACCTCGTTATCCATTTAGCCGCGGTAGTTGGCGGCATCGGACACAATCAGAAAAATCCCGGCCGGTTTTTTTATGACAACCTGATGATGGGCACTCAGCTCATCGAACAATCGCGACTGCATGGAGTAAAAAAATTCGTCGCGATCGGAACTGTCTGCGCCTATCCGAAATACACGCCAACGCCATTTAAAGAAGACGACATCTGGAACGGATATCCCGAGGAAACCAACGCGCCTTATGGACTCGCGAAAAAGATGATGCTAGTACAGTCACAGGCTTATCGCGAGCAATATCACTTCAATTCGATCTTCCTGTTGCCCGCCAACCTCTACGGGCCCGGCGACAATTTTGATCTCGACACCTCGCACGTCATTCCGGCCTTGATCCGGAAGTGCATTGAAGCGCGTGAGCGTGGCGACTCATTTATCGAGGCCTGGGGATCAGGTACCGCTTCGCGCGAGTTTCTTTACGTTGAAGACTGCGCGGAAGGAATTGTGCAGGCCAGCTCGCTATACGATGAACCACTGCCAGTCAATCTCGGCTCGGGACACGAAGTGGTCATAAAAGACCTCGTACAGATGATCGTTCGTCTGACGGGCTTTCAGGGCGACGTTCGTTGGCGTTCGGACCGGCCCGATGGGCAGCCAAAGCGGCAACTGGACACGAGCCGGGCTTTCGAGAAATTTGGGTTTCGCGCACACACCAGCCTTGAAGAAGGACTCAAACGGACAATCGAGTGGTATGAGGGAACGCTTAATAAGCGATGATCCTCAGATGATGTCCGCGAAACTTCTTTCCGCCTTCCCAAAAGAATAGACAGAGTAGAACAACATCAGGATCGTCAGGACGGTAGCGACGCCGATGGCGGGCCAGTCAAAAGGCAGTCCGAAGAGTGCGGCCCGGTAACCTTCGATGATTCCGGACATGGGATTGAGCATCAGCACCCAGCGATATTTTTCCGGGATTGCGGACGAGGGAAGGATCACCGACGACACGAAGAGCCACAGTTGAATGAGAAACGGTAACGCAAACCGCACGTCGCGGTATTTCACGTTGAGGGCGGACATCCAGGTGCCGACTCCGAGTCCGAACAACGCTGTGAGCAGGACCAGCACCGGCAGGAACAACACCTGCATGGTCAAAGGAACGCGATAGTAAAGCATCAGGATGACGAGCAGCAGAAACGCGAGCACGAAGTCGACGAGACCGGCCATCATCGCCGCGGCCGGTACGATGAGCCGCGGAAAGTAAACCTTCGTGATCAGATGAGCGCTGCCGACGAGACTGTTTCCACTGGCGGTGATGGTGTTCGAAAAGAACGTCCAGGGGACGAGTCCGGCGAGCGCGAATATCGGATAGGGAACACCCGCTGAATCGACTCCGGCGAGACGACCGAAGAAGATGGTAAAGATGATCATCATGAACAGCGGTTGCAGTATGGCCCATGCTGCTCCGAGGAGCGTCTGTTTGTACCGCACCTTCACGTCGCGCCACGTCAAAAAGAAGAGCAGCTCGCGATACGCCCAGATGTCTTTGAGATTGATCAGGTTCCACTTACTGCTCGGCTGAATGACGACGAGCGGCTCGTCAGGCAGTTGAAAAGTGGTGCCTGATGCCTGGGAGTTCTCGTTGGAGATAGCGGTGACGGTCGGCTGCATTGTGCTTACGATCTAACACAGATAGAAGCAAACATCTACTTGCGCACCAGGACACAGACGGATTGTCCGAAGGCTGTGCGGTCTTGCAGGAGCGTACCATCGTCAAGAGTGGCAGGAGTCGACAGCGGGATGTACACATCGTCGCCGGTCTTGATCGTTTCCACCTCGAGATCGAGATGGTCAGCCCAGTTGCGCAACATGTCGTGCGATATAAAAACATTCAGCGGTTTCGAACCGACTCCGATATCCTCCACGTTCCCTTCAAAGATCTTCCAGTGACCTGCGACTCGAAAATCCAGAAACGAACATACGATCTTTCCACCGGGACGCAAAACCCGCTTCGCCTCACGTAGATAAACAAACGACTGTTCATGCAAGAGATGGGTAAGCACCGAAAAGAAACATACCATGTCGGCTTTTGCGTCTTCTTCCGGAATCCTGAGTCCATCCGCAAGCTCAAACCGCCAGTCGGGTCTGGGAACAAGTTTGCGCGCGTATTCAACAAGCCCGGGGACAACGTCGATGCCCAAATACGGTCCTTCAAGATACTCCGCAAGCGGTTTCGCCAAACGGCCCGAGCCACAACCCACGTCGATAAGATAGTCGTGTTTTTGGAGGCCGTGGTGAATGAGCGTCTCCCGCATAACAATTCCAATGCCATCGAAGTGTCCGCCGACGGCCTGTCGCGCAGCTTCGTCTGGTGACTGTCCGCTCTTGAGGTCTCGATAAAGCCGCCGGTATGTCTTACTGGAGTCGGTTTTGGAGGCCCAGTTCCTGGCGTGGCGGCCAGTCAAACGACCGATTACACGATAGTTGATGCTATTGATGATTCTGCGGACGCCGAATCTCATTTGGGGTTCCTAATCTGCCGCAAGCGGTCCTGGATTAGTTTGCCTACCACCGTGGGCGAAAATTCTAAACTGATGGTTTGCTGTGCCGCAAAGCCGATCCGTCTCGCCAGATCCGTGTCAAGCGCAATTCGTTTCATCGATTGTGCGGCCTGCTCGAGATCCGGTTCGGCCCAGTGCTGGTTGGCCTTGTAGGGGCCGTAATCCTGACCGAGTTTGACGAGTTTGTAGTCTACGGGTAGGCAGTTGTCGGCAGTCATATAATCAGTGTTACCGGACCAGTTGGTCATGATCGCCGGTTTCCCCAGACTCATGGCCTCCGCCGGACCTAAGCCAAACCCTTCAGAGCGATGCAGCGATACAAAGCAGTCGCAAGTCTTGATTAGCGATGTCACTTCCGCGCGATCCATGATGCGATCGACGAGGGAAATATTCTTCCAGCCGGCGACCTCTTCTCGCACCGACTGCAACAACGGCTCGCGAGGATTAGGATTGTTGAATTTCATGACCAACCCGACCCGCGCATCCGAACCTTCAAACGCATTCTTGAACGCGCGCAACACACCCAGCGGATTCTTTCGCTGCAAAACGCTGGCGCTGTCAAACATCGCGAGGAACAAAAACCGGTTTTCAGGCAGGCCAAAGACTTCTCGCGAGATCTCCTTAGTTTCTCCCAACTGTACAACGGGTGGAATCCGCACCACCGGCACCGGCGACTTAGCGGCAACAGCATCCTTTATGAAATTTGATCCGGCCCAAACCTCGTCGGTGAACTCAAACGCCCGTAACCATTCATCAGGCAACTCAGGAAGTTCCCAGAACCAGTAGCTGATCACATAGCGGTCGCCAAGAATGGTCACCGGCACCTGTGTCTTCAGGTTGAAGCTGTTGTCGGGATTCACGCAGGCGATCGTGATGTCGTAACGAGAGCGACGTGCCTCCTTGTGTGACCACGAATGATCAGTATGACGTGAATAGTTTCCGCTCTCGAGGTTGATCACGTTGAAAGGAATGCCCGCAGCGCTTAGAGCTGAAGCCATACCTCGTGCGGCCACTCCCAGTCCCATCTCGGCTCTGATATAAGCGACCAGGTTCACGCCCCGGGGAACCCGCGCTGAGCGACGAATTCCGTTCTCGTTGACTTTGCGAAAGCGGGTTTTAGCGCGCAGGAGCCGTGCGAGTTTCGCTCGATTGAGCCGCTCGTGGACTTTTGTCTTCAGAGACAGCGGCACAAGTGAATACGGAAAACGAGGTTTCATTGTGTCGGGAGCGCGCGCCCCTTGAGCAACTCGTCGGGAACGTCAGACCTGGTGATGTTGCCGAAGGAAATGTTGCTCGCGTATTCGATCGCATCGTCGAGACGCGCAAACTCGAAGAGATTTTCGCCGGGCGGTCGAATGCCGAACGTGTGAGCTGCAAACAACCACGCGCGCGTCGTCGCCGGGCCGGTAAAAACTCTTTTCACTTTGGAGCGAACTCTGTCAACCAACGGAACATCGACAGCGACGGGTTTGCCGTTCGTTTCAGCCTCGCGATATCCCTTCGCCACGAGCATCGAGAGCATCTCCGCTCTTAATTTCGAGTCGGTGACTTCCCGCACCTCGCGCGCATTGGCGACGAGATACTTTTGCATATCGACTTCGAAGAAGCGTGGGCTGCCCGTCTGCTGCTGGAAAAGAAAATACTCGTTGAAGGCCCCGTTGACAGCGGTATTGAGGGCCGGTATCGGCGTCGCATAATTTCGAATTGAATTGTCGACCGGGAGGTTCGCGGAAAAGTCCGCATTGTCTGGCGTCATCTCGCCTCGAGTTACGCTGGCGCCATTACTGCGATGAAGAGCGTAATGAAACAGCGGCGATTTGTCGTAAAAGAGAATGGTCTTCTCCATGTCCAGACAGCGACAGCAAAAACTGAAGTCAGGAGCAATCGACGAAAAGACGTCCCCGAAGCGTGCAGCCATTCTCGTAAGGATTTCGCGCGGCACGATATTGTTGAGCATGCGCGGCAACCCGGGATGGAATAGCGCTTGTGAGAAAAGCCAGGTGAACTGTTCGCTCTCGACCTCAAAAAGCCGCCCCGTGGCCCGATACTCCTCGATCCGAATCGGTTTAACGTGATCGACAATCCGATCGATGTTGTAGCTGATAATCTTTTTTGGATATAACCCGGCCAGGTTCAGCACTTCCTTCAATGCGCCGTTCCTGAACATCATGCGGTCCGTGAGGTAGATGAAATGACTGGCTTCACAAAACCGCAATGCCTCCTGAATCGCCCACTCCCAATGACTCGTCATTGAGAGTGACTGCGGCGGGCGCAAGTAGCGCAGTCGCGCGTCTGAAAGCCTGGAACAGAAACTGGCGAGTGCTTCACGATCAGTCTCCGAGGTCGAATTGTCAGAGACTATCAACTCCAGGTTGTTCACCGGCTGGTTCAGGATCGAGCGAATCGCATTCATGGCGATCGTCGCGCGATTGCGCGTAGGAATTACGACTACTGCGCCGGTATAACTCATCGTTTAGTTCTTGAACGCCACGATCTGATCCTGGCAACTTAGAAAATGTTTTCGACCGCACCACGAACCGTAATAGATGGGCCTTCTTATTGCCAATCCATGCGACTGGTACAGTTCGTTAACATATTCTTCGTCGTAGCCAATCGCCAACTCGGGCCTTGCTTCTGACATCGCGAGCATCGGACCCATCCTGTGGCTCAGTTTTATCCAGTTCTTTCCCTCTTCAATAAGACCCAGCGATTCCTCGTTCACCAGAAAGAAGGAGATCAGGCATCGGCCGCCGGTCTTCAATACCCTTGCGACCTCGCGGAGATAGTTTTGCACCTCTTCGGCCACCATATGCGTGAAGACTGAATTCAGGACTACGAAATCAAATTGCTCGTCTTCGAAAGGGAATCGATATTCCGTCGCTCTGTATCGACCGACGGGGTTGTATAGACCGTTGTAAACGTCTATTAGGTGAAACCTGAAATTCGGATATTTGGCTGTGTACTTTTCCCTGCACCAATCGACGCCGCTCTTCACGAGTTCCAGCCCATCGTAACTCCCGCGTTCATTCAAGTACCCCACTAACGGCAGAGTTTTCCGTCCGATCCCCGAACCGACGTCGAGCATGTGCTCATGCGGTTTGAGATCGCAAAGACTCAGGTAGTGACGCAGAAACTCGTCGCCGTTTTGCTTGAACTCTTTGTAACTTTGGGGACCATCGTGCATCAGTTCCGGTGGCGGAACCAGGGCGTTCTTTTTGCCGAAACGCGCGCGCCAGTATTGATCCTGGGTCTTCTTAAGAACGCTTTGCAGTGCTGCTCTCATCTAAACGTTCGTTAGCCGTCTGATAAAAGCAGACGGCCAGTAAGTCACACGCTCGGAAATATTGCTTTCGTTGAAGGCAAACGCCGGCTCCTCAATCGTAAACTCGGGATGCGCTCGCACAAACTCCAGCGCCGCCTGTCGCGGGTTGTTCCACGACCAATCAGGCTGAGTGCGTGGTCCACCGACGACTTTTTCCATGATCCCGTCCATTGCGACGATGTAAGAGCCCGGCGAGATGAGCCCTGAATACGCCTCCAATTCCGCCATGACGTGTTCCTTCGTGTGACATGAATCCAATAGCACCATCACGCGTTCGCCCGGCGCGATCTGCGATCGCACTCTTTCCACGACAGACGGATCGATCGAGCTGCCCTCTACGAGCGTGATTAGCGGACTCAGAAAGTGCGACTCGATCGCCGCGCGATTATGCGGCCGGATTTCGACATCGACACCGATCACGCGCCCGCAGTCCATCGCCTTGCACAAACTCGCGTAGAAGACGAGCGAGCCACCATGGGCCACTCCCGTTTCCACAATCACGTCGGGACGGAGAGTATGGATCACTTCCTGAAGCCGAAACATATCCTCGGGAAGTTGAATGATGGGACGGCCAAGCCACGTGAAAGTGTAGACGTGCTTATTGTCCCAACCGGCGCGCAGCCAGACGTCGGAGATGATATTGAAAGCTTCAGCCGTGTCGAGCCGGTGCGTGCTGGTCAAGCCGCCTTCTTCGACGCTGACTATGCCCTGCTCGATGTCAACTTTGATCATGAGAAGATTCCAGGTTGCGCCGGTACAAGTCTACCAAATGCGGTATGTCGTCGAGCACGCGCGCTGGTTGAAAATCGAATTCAGCTCGCAGTCGATCTATGTTGATCGTTGGAAACTTGACTGACGGTGCCTGCGGCGAAAACTCGACGGTGCATCCCGTAACTTCGCTAAGCGCGTCCGCTAACTGAGCGTTCGAGACATTGAACCCGCTCGCCAGATTGTAGATTCGTTCTTCGCCGGCGCCGGCTATGTCGATCAAAGCGTCCACGACGTTATCAATAGAGATGTAATCCTTTTCTGAACCGGCCGCTGTCTCGAGCACGATTTTGCCCCTTAGAATCGCGTCTCTAATTATCGTGGGAAGGAAATTGTTCGAACTGTAGTCGGCGCCATAGACGTTGGAGATTCTAACAACTCGCGTGGGCCGGCCGCAGTTCAAAACCAGCGACTCGCCCATTACTTTTGAAGCGTTATACAGATCACTCGGGTCGTCTGGCGCAATGCGGATGGCGCCGTCCTCAAGAGTCGAATCAGCACCGGCATAAAGACGTGTCGACGAAAGATAAAGGAGAGAATCGAAGCGGCAATCACGCAGCACTTCGAGAAGCGTACAAACATGGGCTTCGACCGTGTCGAACGTTCGGGATCGAAAATCGGCAGTGAGCCCGATGCAATAAACAACCTGCCCCAGCGGTCCCCCAGGAAGCGGTTCAGCGCGCCCGACGGCCTGATATTCGCGGTCAAGCGCGTCAAGTCGCTTGGTGAGGTGAGAGCCGATAAAACCAGATGCGCCAAGAACCGTAATCATGTGGGCTATTCGTTCGCAGTCAGAGGAAGATGAAGCGCCGGATCTCTGTGGAACAAAAGTTTGGGACTGACGCCCCTAACCACTCGCAACCCTAACCGGCCGATTAGTTCCGGGTCCCTGGTTGCGAGAGTGTTGAATCCGTGTGGCGGTCCATCGAGATAAACCTGGTTAACGGGGATGACTTCAATCGGTGTTCCCGCGGTGGGATAGTTGCTGTGGAAGTCTCGAATAGCAAAAACCTCGTAACCCTGTGACATGAGTAATTTGACCACCGAGGTGTTCTCCAGTCCCTGCGTCCAATCGACAAAGTTGCGATGAATCTCGAAGACGATATTGGGTGAGTTGCGCTCGATGGTTTGCCGGGCGCCCATCAGGGAGTTTTCCTCACCGCCTTCCGTGTCGAGCATGATCAACTCCACGGATCCAAGATTTTGAGAGCGCGCGTAATCATCGATTGAGACGGAATTGAACGCCCGTTCAGGATCGGTCATCGGCACTGATGAGGCCAGCGCGAGATCACCCTCGAGTTGAAGCGCCACGTCACTGATGTCCCACAACCCGAGGCGATGAGCGAGAACGTTGCTCAGATTGTTGATCTCTAAATGGTGTAACAGCCGTTCGAATGAATGGCTCGACGGTTCGAAAGCGTGAACAGTGCCGGTGCCGGCAATCGCGCGCGCTATAAAAGCGACTTGGTCACCGATGTACGCGCCGCCAACAATCACGTTACGCGCCCCGGCGGCAAGTGAAACCAGCAACCTGGTCGTTTGCGGTTCCCAGATGTGATCCGGATGTCTCTCCGTGCTCAACAGCAATGCCTTTTCAATGCGACTATCAAGACCGACGTCAAATATGAGACCGTTTTGCAGGACGACCCGGTGCGTTTTGATCTCACTTAGCAGCGCGAGCATCAGCGGCCAGCGGACCTGTTCACGAAAATCCGCGGCATTGTCTGCCTCTATTTCAGCCTGGCGCAGCGCGTCAAAAATCGCGTTGCGGAGGCGCTCGTTGGTTCCGGCACTCGCGACGGCCGGCGCCAGCAGTTCGAGGTCGCTGGTTATTTCAGAAGACATCAGAGCGGTTTCTTCACCAAATGAATGTCCTGGTCTGACCAACCACGCTCACTGCCGGGAACGAAATCCACCACGGTGAAATTCTTTGCGAGCGTTTCGTGTACGTACTTCGGTGGATGAAAACTGGCGCAAAAGTTCGAGCCCGGCTGTTGCTGCTCCCGTATCACTGGTTGGCCCTTCTGAAAAGATTCTCGCTCAGCGGGATTCAGTGCCCGAACGAAATACTCGCCATGCGTCGTAAAGTAAATATAACCGCCCGGTTTCAGCACTCTCGACAACTCGTCGATCCAGAAGAACTGTAACTCTTCGTTCAAATGGGTAAACACCGAGTAGGCGTAGATGAAATCAAACGACTCATCGGCGTAAGCCAGTTTGTCGGAAAGGGTGTTGACTTTGAACTGCGAAAACTTCAGATGATCCCGGCACCATTTGACAAGTTGCGGGTTGTAGTCCGTGCCATGCCATTGCGGACCACGGGTCGAGCGCAAATGCCTCATGATGCGGCCGACGCCGCAACCGAAATCCAGGACTGAAGTGAACTGCTCGATTTGCAGATTATGTTTCGCGAGTATCTCGCGGATCGCCTCGCTGTGAGCGCGTCCGCTATCTAGAAACCAGATCGGACTCTTCTTGCCCGTCACGAGAAAAATCAGATTCGGCGGTGGAAGCGGCAACTCTCCCTTGAGTCGGTTCGTGACACGTGCAGCCATATACCGCGGCGCTGTTTTGTGTCTATGGAGCGCGACTTTCCATTCCAGCGGCACCGCGCGTTTCAGGGTTTGATAAATAGTCATCCCTTGAAATCCGGATAGTTCTGATCTCGTGCGTTGATCGTGATGGCGTCAGTGGCGCGCCACTCGATCCCGAACACAGGATCGTTCCAACGAACGCCGCCCTCGGCTTGCGGCGCGTAGAACTCAGAGACCTGGTAGAACACTTCGGTATTGTCTATGAGAGTTTGAAAACCGTGCGCGAAGCCAACAGGCACGTAGAGCATGCGCCGGTTGTCCTCGTTCAACTCCTCACCGATCCATTGTTTAAAAGTCGAAGACTCGGGCCGCAAGTCGATGATCACATCGTAGATCGCACCCTTCGTACAACGGACCAGCTTCGCCTGGGCGTGAGGCGCCGACTGATAGTGCATCCCGCGAATTGTGTAGCGCTTCTTACTGAATGAGATGTTGCACTCCGCCATGCGCGGATTGATTCCGTGGTTTTCAAACTCCTTCTCGGAAAAACTGCGCGCAAAGAACCCTCGCTGATCATCAAACCTTTGCGGATCGATGACAAACGCGCCTTTAAGTTTTGTTTCTCGGAAGATAATTCCCATCGCGGAACACTGATTAGAAGCAGAGTTTTCAAACTATCTTGAGGGAAGGAATCGGAATGATGAAGCGTCCGCCCTTCCGGCGATACTCGGATTGTTGCTCCAGAATCTCCTCGGCGAAATTCCAGGTTAGTAACAATACAAAGTCGGGCATTTCCGCGAGCAACTTTTCGGGAGCTTCTATACGCAAGTGTGTGCCGGGCGTGTAGTATCCCTGTTTCAATGGACTGCGGTCAACGACGAAGTCCAGGGTCTCCGCGCCAATCCGCGCATAGTTAAGCAACGTGGTTCCTTTCGCGGATGCTCCATAGACAGCGATGCTCTTGCCATTCGCTTTCAGTTCTCGTACGAGCTGAACAAGGTTATCGCGCAGACGCTCAACTTGTGTTGCAAAACCCCGATAGAAATCTATGCGCCGCATCCCCGAATCATCTTCCTCTTGAAGCATTCTTAATACAGACTCTTGTGGCTTGCGGCCGCGATCGGCGTGAGTCGCGTAGATGCGCAGCGTTCCCCCATGTAGGTCATGATGTTCTACTTCTTCGATGATCAGGTTGTGTTGTGCAAAAAGCTCATTGAGCGCCGTCAATGAAAAATAGCAAAGATGTTCGTGATAGATCGTGTCAAACTCGCAGTTTAGAATAAGATCTCGGACGTAGGGCACTTCTACAATCACCAGGCCATCGGGTTTTAGCAACGTTCGGAATCCCTGCACTACACCATTCAGATCAGCAACGTGCGCCAACACGTTATGAGCGTGTATACAGTCAGCCCGCCGGCCGCTCGACGCAAGTTTTAGGGCCAGTTCGACGTTAAAGAAATCATTTACAGTGGGAATACCGCGTTCTGTTTGCGCCACGCGGGCGATGTTGCGCGCCGGCTCGATACCAAGAACCGGAATGCCGGCGCGTTTATAGTATTGCAGCAAGTAACCGTCATTGCTGGCGACTTCGATTACGAGGCTATTTTGATTCAGCCTGCGTGTTCTGATGAGGTTCGCAGTTAATCGCTCCGCATGCTGCAACAGCGTGTCGGAGAAGGAAGAACGATAGAAGTATTCCGCAAAAAGTGTTTCGGGGGCGACCGTTTGAGTGATCTGCGCCAGCGAACACTTTGAGCAAAAGACGAGATCGAGCGGATAGGTTTGCTCCGGTTGGTCCAGTTGCTCGGCCGTGAGGAGGGCGTTGGCGAGCGGAGTAGGCCCCAACGAAAGCACCGTTTGCAGATTCACGCTGCCGCAGGAGCGACACGTGCTTATCATATTATTCATTGGCGGCTTGTCGTGCTTGCCAGCGAAGCGTGCCATCCAAAAGATTGAGATCAAGCAGATGCGTGAGTTGCCTGAGGCGGATAAACCTTCGTCCCTGGAAATCAGCGACAGTCAGACCGGCGTTACGCACAGCCTCGTAAACTTCGGCAGCGCCCTTACGAGCGTTCCATTCAAATTTCAGGTCCGGAAAGGAGCGCGCGAGCTTATCGAAACTGACACGATAGTTGCGCGGATCGGGTCCTCCACCCGCGGCATATTCCACGATGCATTCCGGCACCGTTTCACGCACTATCTCTGCGAGATCACGAATCTGGTAGTTTTCTCCGTTCGCTCCGACATTGAATGCTTGATTATGGATTATCTCGCGAGGCGCCGTTAATGCGGCGGCGAATGCATTCGCAATGTCTCGCACGTGAACGAGCGGGCGCCACGGCGTGCCATCGCTCGAGATGTGAATTTTGCCCGTGGTAAAAGCCCAACACACCAGGTTATTCAAGACAATGTCCGCGCGCAGTCGGGCTGACATGCCGTAGGCCGTCGCATTTCGCATGAAGACCGGGCTGAAGTTTTCATCGGCTAGTTGGCTGATGTCGGTTTCGGCACGCACCTTCGAAACGGCGTATGGCGTCAATGGACGCATTGGCGCTTCCTCATCAACCAATCCTTCACCTGCGTCGCCATAGAGACTGCACGAAGACGAATAAAGAAACCGCCTGACACCAGCCTCTTTTGCTAGAGCTGCGAACCGGCGTGACGCGTCGTGATTAATATCGAACGTCCAGGCGGGATTGAGATCGCCGAGTGGATCGTTGCATAAGGCAGCGAGGTGTATAACGGCTTCGACTCCCGTCAGATCGGACAGGACGAGATCGCGCAGATCTTTTCTGATAGCTGGAGTATCGTCGGTCGTGCAATTGCCGCAATCGCCAAAAAAAAAGGTGTCGAATCCGACGACCTGGTGACCACGGGACCGCAACACGTCCACCATCACCGAACCGAGATACCCGTTGTGACCGGTAACTAAAACGCGCATATGGTTACTCTGTTATTCCGGCTTTGCCCAAAAAGTTCCTGATGCGGAAAAGATTTCTCCCGCAAAGGCGCAAAGACGCAAAGCGCTGCCGCGTTTTTGAAGGTTTTTCTTTGCGCCTTTGCGGGAGACGATCTCCTCCATCGGTGTACTTTTCGTGCAAAGGCGGTTAATCCCAAACCCTCCACGGCGTGCCCGGCTGATGCCACAAACTCTCCAGCAGGCGTTTGTCGCGCAACGTATCCATGCACTGCCAAAAGTCTTCGTGTTTGTAGGCAGCGAGCTGTTGCTCAGACGCAAGCCGCTCCAACGCGTCTGTCTCCAGGCTGGTCGCCTCGTCTTTCAGATAATCGAAAACGGCAGGCTCAAACACCATGAAACCACCGTTGATCCAACCTTCTCCGATTTGCGGCTTCTCGGTAAACTCAGCCACTAGATCGCCCGAAAACACCAGGCCGCCAAACCGCGCCGGCGGTCTGACCGCGGTTACTGTCGCGACGCGTCCGTGTTTTTTGTGAAACTTAAGCAGCTGAGACAGGTCGACGTTACTTACGCCGTCGCCGTACGTCAGCATAAACGTTTCGTCTTTCAACCATGGTTGCAGCCGCTTTACTCGTCCGCCTGTATTGGTCGCTTGTCCTGTGTTTCTCAAGTGGACCAGCCAGTCTTCGCATTCATTTTCCTGGTTTTTGACGACACCATTGGAAAGATCCACCGTCATGCTGCCGCTCAATGTGCAATAGTCGAGAAAGAAGCGCTTAACGATCTCGCCGCGATATCCCAACGCGATGAAGAACTCTTTGAAACCATGATGAGCATAGTGCTTCATGATGTGCCAGAGGATTGGGCGTCCACCGATTTCGATCATCGGTTTCGGCCGCAAATCAGTCTCCTCTGTCAGCCGCGTGCCTTGTCCTCCGGCGAGTATAACGACCTTCATGCGGTACCTTCTCCAAATGCGGCGGACGAATTATGCCGAACGTGTTCAGATGTCCAGTTTAGCAAGGGCCGTATGAAGCCGGGCATTGGCCCAGCATAATCTCCCCGCGCGGAGTCTCCGTCGAGACTATCTATTACCTGGAACGCAACGACGTCTCGCTCAAAGAAATGCGCTCGAAAAGGCTCCATCGTCGCCATTGTCGCCGTAATGATCAATGGACCTTCAGACAAAAAATTGCCGGGAATCCACGCTGTGCTGATAAAGCTGCCGACTGGTCTCGGTCGCCGGCGCCATTTATTCTCGTATTCGGATGCTACGAAGGCGCAAACGCCTTCCTGGTTTATGAAGTGATAACCGGGCACCAGTACGTGGCCGCCCTGTAGCACGTCGAACTCCATTTCGATGCCGACTGGACAGCGGATATCTACACTCTCGCAGATCTCCCCGTCCTGGGAACGCACGCGGACCGCGCGCAATCGTACGATCTCGTTGCCCGGCGCATTGGATATGTCTTTCCACTCGCGCGCGGCGTTTGTCCGAGTGCCTGAGCCCAAATACATACTGACAGCCTGGTGCGATGGACCGTCAAATGAGATGGAACCATTTTCCAACAATATCGTGCGCGGGCACAGCCGGGTGATCGCCGGCATATTGTGAGATACAAAGATCACGGTCCGTCCCGCCTGTCGAACGTTCTCCATCTTATCGAGGCACTTTCGTTGGAAGCGAGCATCTCCGACTGCGAGTACTTCGTCGACCAGCAGGATCTCGGGATCCAAATGGGCCGCGACGGCGAAAGCGAGCTTTAGATACATTCCACTGGAATAGCGTTTTACGGGAGTTTCGAGGAAGTCCTCAATCTCCGAGAAGGCCACTATCTCATCGAACTTGCGCTGGATTTCTGTTCGCGCCATACCGAGGAGCGCACCGTTCAAGTAAATGTTTTCTCGTCCGGTTAATTCCGGGTGAAAGCCGGTGCCGACCTCGAGGAGACTGGCGACGCGCCCGTGCAATTCGACGCGGCCCGCGCTCGGTTCGGTAATACGCGCCAGTACCTTTAGCAGCGTTGACTTGCCCGCGCCATTCCGGCCGATGATGCCGAGCACTTCCCCCGGACCGATGTCGAAACTCACATCGCGCAGCGCCATCACCGTTGGGGCCGAGCGGTCTACCCGCAGTCGCTTGAGCGGAGATCGAACGGCCTCAGCGAGAGTCTCACGAAGCGTAACGAAAGAATTCTGAGCGCCACCCAGTCGATACTGCTTGGCAACGTTCGTTGCCTTGATGATTGGTTTTAACCCGCCTTTCGCTTGGTCTCTAAACATGAGCTATTCGCCTTCCGAGAAAAACACAGAGTTGCTAATCCTACTGAGGAGCACGGAGTGATAGCAGTCTCTTTGCCAAAGCGCGCGTGCGCCACGTCCCATTCAGTGTCGGGCCGCCCATCAGCATGTAATTCATCAGGTGCCGCGCGCGGCCGGTAAGTGACGGTGCGCGAGTTGCGCCAAGACGTTGTGCCGCCGCCACCTCCGCGATGATTGGATCCGTGTAATTCTGTAGGAATGGTATCGGACAGCAATGGCAGATGAGTTTATCCTCACTCACCTCGTTCACCACGCGCAGCGCCATTCCGTCGATCCTCTTGCTGATCCCCCTTTTCTGTTCAGTTGTCAGCGCCGGCTGTTGTTGCCGCGGCTTGTTCGAAGGCGACGCAAACATACGCCGCGCACGCCGAAACATTTCGTTGTTCCAGACCGTGAAAAAATCGCCTTTGCGGTATTCGCCGAAGTCCAGATTCTCCGACGGCACGGCGCAGCATGGCGAGACCTTACCGTTTGGATTGAGGACGAAAACACCGTACAGCCAGCCACACGCGCGGTCACTCCTTAACTGTCGCTCCGCTTCTTTCTGCAAAGGATGATCCGGATGGTAGACGTTGTACTCCGGAATCGTTGACGGCTCGAAGCCGTCGTTGTGCGGCTCCATCGGCATCTCGGCGCCGCCTACGAGGAACTCGTCCGCGCCCCACTCTTTATGGACCGCGCGCGCTTGCTCGATTTCGTGTTCATTGTGACGAAACACGAGAAACTGCCAAACGACTTTCGGTGTTGCCCGGCCAAGACGCTGCTTTGCGCGTTGGATGCGCATCAAGTTCTCTCGGACAAGCGCAAGATCACCTCTTACTCGATACTTCGAATACGACTCCTGCGTCACACCGTCGAGTGAGACCAGCATCCGGTCCAACCCGCTCAACACAAGTCGATCGATGTAATCGTCCGTGAGTTTGATGCTGAGGTTTGTGCTCAGCAGGACGTTGATGTCTTTGTTCTTTGCGTACGCAATCATTTCGGGCGTTCGCTTGTGCAAAAGCGGCTCGCCCCAGTTGTACATGTAAAGTTGAAACACGTAGTCGCCGATCTGGTCGATCGTCGCCTTGAACAGTTCTTCGTCGATCCCGATCGTCGGCCGCAGGCCCAATCTCAATCCGGTTGGACATGCCGGGCACTGGAGATTGCAGTAGAGGTTCGGCTCGATGAAGGCCACAACCGGGTAGCTGCTCACGGCCTCACGCTTAAGGGCCATGTTCAGCCTGAATTTGAGGACATTGAGATAGGCCTTCGGTTTCTTCATCGGCGCGGAACCAAGGCGACAGATTAACGGATTGGACGCAAATAAGAAATTCCCCGCACGTCTGGGGAGACGCGCGGGGAATTGGGGAGTCGGGTGCTTGTATCAGAGTTAGTGAACTGTGACCAGGCCACCTCCCGGAGCTCCCGGTGTGGTGTTACCCGCGTTCCTGTTCTGACCGTCGGTTTGAATCACGGCAGTCGTGCCGCCGAAACCGGTGGTGTTGAAGATCACGTCGTTGCTCAACGCCTTAACGGCCGATCCGGCAACGGCGTTGATTCCCGTGATGTTATTCGCAATGACGCAACGGCTCAGGGTCAGGTTCGCGCCGGAGACGCTGGCAGTAGCGCCAATGCTCGTATTGAAGGCGATACGGCTGTCTGCAACCGTAACGAAGCTATTGTTGGATGCAGCATTGATGCCAGTGCCGTTTCCTTCAATGTTCGAGTGGCTTACATTGGCTACCGCAAAGCCGGAGGTCGTGCTGACTCTAATGCCCGTGACGTTCTTGTGAATCATCGTGTCGGACACGAACAGATTGCAACTGGCGGTCGTGGCGACTCTGATACCCATACCGGTCGTGCTTCCGTTCCCGGTATTGCCGTCGATCACGGAGTCCTCAACCCACACGTTGTTGGCGGCGAGGATGTTCACGCCGTTGATGCCGTTCGAGATGCCGTTGATATCAAGAGCACGAAGGCGAACTGCCTTGCGGATATCGTTAACATCCGTGATGTTGATGGTGATGCCATTTACCAGGGAGTTGATGATCGAGCCATATCCCGCGCCGTGGGTACCGTTGATGTAGATGGACTTGGTGATGGTAACGGCACCGTACCCGCCTGGATCGAGAACACTGATTTCACCGTCTTTAGCGGTCTTCGAGATTGCGCCGGCGAACGTTTTGCATGGGGCAGTGCGGCTGCAGGGGTTTACGTCGTCGCCGACACCCGATACCCATGTGCGGCTCGCCTGGGCTTGAGCGGCCGAGGCCACAACCAACATGAAGGTGACAACGAACAACGCCTTGACGGTGGGGTAAAACTTAGTCATTTCTGATTTCTCCTTTAGTTTTGTGGAGGTCTGGGGGGTGTCCAGAACCGGAAATCCGGCGACTCGCGCGCCGGTATTGGTCCCATGGTGGATTGAGATATTGGTTAATGGCCATGCGTACATAACCTGCATATCCCTTGTTTGCCCTTGTTCTTTAGGCGAAGAAGCGACGTTTAAAAAGGTCGCGAGGTCTCGCTCGTTCGCTAATTGACCCTACTTGAAGTTGAAGTTCACGAAATCTGAGTATTCCGGTCGTATAAATCGGTGCTGCCTGTCATCTGACTCAGCCTTATTTATGCGGCGGGATTCGGGCGCATCAATATGTAACGCGAAATCCGTTCGACTATAGGACCACCCTTTTTAAAAAAACTGGCCAGGGCCGGATTCATGACCGAGTGAAAGGCGGGCCTTACGCATCTTGTTGTTGGTCTCCTTAAAGACTCAAAAGGATTTACACTGACCGGCGAAGTGGCGGAAGCGAGGTTTTTGTTAAATGAGACGTGCAGTCACTGAAAACTGACGTGCAGTCTGGAATCGTTTCAATAGGTCATCTCCTCTGTTTGAGGGCGCAGTCTTTTACTACAACTCCGGAGGTAAGTCAACAAAATCTTGTGGAGTTTTGCCGCAAATTTATTTGAACTGATTCGATGCGAAAATAGGGAGTGCGCGAGCCTCTGTTATGGTCTATTTTGTTACTGTTCGTTCCAGTTTTCGCTTTTGTAGGGGTACATGCGCAAAGTTTTTGTGACCGGCGGTGCTGGTTTTATCGGGTCAGCCTTCATCAGGTTCGTCCTGGATGAAACCGAAGATTGCTCTGTAACCAATTTCGACGCCCTTACCTACGCGGGTAATCTCGACAACCTGACCGGGCTGGACGAACACCGGCATCGTTTTATTCGCGGCGACATTGCGGATCGCGAGGCTGTACTGCAGGCGTTGGAAGAAAACGTCGACGCCATCGTCAATTTTGCCGCCGAATCGCACGTGGACCGCAGCATAACTTCAGCCGACGATTTCCTCCGCACGAACGTTACCGGAACACAGATCTTGCTGGACGTAGCGCGAGCCAAACGCGTGAATCGTTTTGTTCAGATCTCGACCGACGAGGTCATGGGAAGTTTGCCTGAAGACGAAAACAGTTTCTTCAACGAACAGTCGCCGTTTGCTCCGAACAGTCCGTACGCGGCTTCAAAGGCTGCCGCCGAACATCTCGTGCGCGCGGCGCATCACACTTTCGGTTTGGACACTGTCGTCACGCGCTGCGGGAACAATTATGGACCACGCCAGTTTCCCGAGAAGTTTCTGCCACTCGCAATTGCGAATGCGATGAATAACGAACCGATTCCGGTTTATGGCGACGGAATGAACGTGCGCGACTGGATCTTTGTAGAGGACCATTGCCGCGCGATTCTGGCTGCGATGGAAAAAGGAAAGCCTGGAAGCGTCTACAACATTGGCGCACGCAATCCGCGACGTAATCTCGACGTGGTTGAGTCGCTGCTCGATGCGCTCGGCAAGCCGCGCAGCTTGATCCGCTTTGTCACCGATCGTCCGGGTCACGATCGTCGTTACGCGATCGATCCGTCGCTGGTGGAATCGGAGCTCGGTTGGCGTCCGCGAGAGACGTGGGAGAGTGGTTTGGCGAAGACGATCCAGTGGTATCGCGATAACAGCCGCTGGCTGGAAAACACGCGGAGCGGTGCGTATCGAGACTATTACCGGATCCAGTATGGAACTGAGGTTAACGCTCGTTGAAGATTTTAATCACCGGGGCCGGCGGTCTGGTGGGCTTTGCCCTTGCGGAACACTGTCGAACACAGGGCGATGAAGTATTCGCTTACGATCATCAATCACTGGACATTGCCGATGCCGACAAGGTGGAGGCGACTGTTGCTGAGCGGCGTCCTGACGCTGTGATCAATTGCGCGGCGTGGACCAACGTGGATGGCTGTGAAGACGATCCTGAAAAGGCCCGCAACGTGAACGCGGTTGGACCGGAAAACCTCGCGCGGGCGGCCCGTATGGTCGACTCCCTCCTGATAACGATCTCGACTGATTACGTTTTCGATGGTTTGAAAGACGGTTTCTACACGCAACGTGATAATCCGCGACCGATAAGCGTCTACGGTCGCGCGAAGCTCGAGGGTGAGCGGCTGGCCCAGGCGGAGAATGCGAGGACCATCGTGGTCCGCACGGGTTACATCTTCGGACTCGGCGGCACAAATTTTCTGAGCACAGTGTTGACGAGAGCCAGGCGTGACGAAAAGTTGAAGGTCATTAGCGACTGCTCAGGCACACCCACTTATGGGCGCGACCTCGCTGCCCGGTTGCGTGAGCTGGCCATAATCGATCTGCCCGGCATCTATCATGTTGTCAATTCGGGTGAGGGCGCCAGTTTTGAGGTGTTTACGCGTGAAGCGTTGCGTCTGGCGAATCATCCGGCCGATATGGTTGAACCGGTGTCAATGGATTCTCTTCCGCGGCCCGCTCCCCGTCCGCGAAACTCGAAACTGAAGTGCCTGCTGTCGCCGGCCATTGGATTACCGCCTTTGCGGCGGTGGCAGGAAGGTTTGGAGGATTTCATTCGGGAAACACAGATGTGACGGATGGCTTGCCTCACGGCGAGTCTCTGTTATTATTCTTCCTCTGATAGTCGGCCCCCGATTCTGACTTTGACCTTAACCACAGACTGAAAGCCCTGAAAAAACGATGTCGCAAGATAACCGCTTAATGCCGATGCCCTCCGTCGAGCGTACCCTCGATAGACCACTCAGCGATATGGGACAACTCAGGTCCTATGGGCCAGCAGCCAGCGAGCCCAGCCAGATTCGCGATTACCTGTTCATCGTGCTGAAGCGCAAGTGGCTCATTCTGAGTCTCTGCCTGGTGGTCACAACTCTCGTTGCGATCCAGATGTTTCGCCAGCCGTCGATCTATGAGGCGGAAACGACGATCAGGATTCAACAAAGGGTGCCAAACGTCCTGCAGACAAGAGATCTCGTGGTTGGCGGACAAGCGGACCCGAATTTCTGGGGTACGCAGATCAAGCTACTCCAAAGTCCGACCCTCGCGCGGCAGGTCGCGCTGAGCCTCGATCTCCAGCACAACCCGAACTTCTTCGGCGGGCAGTCGCAGGGCGGTGTCTTCTCGGCGCTTCGGAGAATGGTGTCGGGGGATCAGAAGAAGCCTAAAGGACCATCTCCGGCTGTTGCTCCGGCCGGTTTGAGTGTTGTCGGCGAAGCACAGATGAAAGACGATCCGCTGACGCCGGAAGAACTTGCCGCGCTCGAACCGTATGAAGATGCGATTATCGGCGGTGCAAGTATCGACGGTATCGTGGGCACGAACCTTTTCAAGATCAAATACGTCCACACCGATCCGGAGTTGGCCCAGAAGATAGCAAACACAATTGCCGAGGTGTTTCGCTCAAACAACATCGAGCGCGTAACCGCGAATTCCTCGAAAGCGGAAGACGTTCTCATTCGTGAGATCAATTCCCAGCAGGACCAGATCAGGCGCGACACCGAGGCTTTGTTCAACTACGCGCGGGACACAGGGCTGCCGCCCACGATGGATCAATCGCTCAACGTCGAAGCGCAACGGCTCGCGGACCTCAGCCGCCAGGTGTTAGAGGCGCAGAACAAGCGCCAGACCGCACAGGCGGTTTATCTGAGTGCGGCTGCGAACAAAGACCCGCTAACAGTTCCCGATGTTCAGAAGTCGGAACGCGTTGCGCACATTCAGGATCGCATCTCGGATCTCGAAGAAAAACTGGCGGCTCTCAAGGTTACCTACACCGGCGCCTGGCCCGAAGTTAAAAAAGTCGAGGTGTCGATCGAGCGACTTAAAGAAGAACTCAGAAGCGAAGCTAACGAAGCGATCGGCAGTTTGAAGGCTGAGTACGAATCCGCCCAGGACCGCGAAAGGAGCATTCAAAAACGATATATCGAACAGCGCTCGATTACGGATCAGCAGAGCCGCGATCAGATCGAAATGGCCGCGTACGCGCAGCGGCTCGAAGCTGCCAAACAAAACCTGGCTATTTTGCAGCAGAAATATCGCGAAGTGCAGATCGCGCAGGGCGACAAAGGCAGCGAAGTCAATATTGAATCGTATAGTCGCGTGCCGCGTTCGCCGGTTGGACCACCACGCTTCAGAAACGTGATGATAGCGTTTATTCTGTCGCTGGTTGCGGGTATCGGTCTTGCTTTCCTGCTCGACTTCCTCGACGACACGGTCAAGTCGCTCGACGACGTGGATCGTTACGTTCACCTTCCGGCCCTGGCGATGATTCCCGCCAACCGCGGCGGTGCGAAGTTGAAGGGTCTTGCTCCGATGCACACCGGGCCTTCCGAAACGACCGCGCTGGCGATGATCGACGACGTTCGATCGCCGATTGCAGAGGCGTACCGGCACTTGAGAACGTCGTTGTTGCTTTCGTCGGCCGGCCAACCGCCGAAGACGATCCTCGTCACGTCGAGTCAGCCTTCCGAAGGAAAGACTACGACGGCGATCAACAC
>CBFGMX010000011.1:0-56670 GCA_965649955.1 uncultured bacterium | reverse complement strand
GGTCGAGAAGCAGTTGCTGGACCTGATCTACGCCCCCGCCAGATCTTGATCGCGCTCCGTTTTCTGTGAATAGCATGTTTCAACATCGAGCGGCACTGTATTTCGGCTTCGCCGCCTGATGTGCGGCTGGGCTTAGCCCTGCCGTCCTATACCTTTATGGGCAGCGAGAAGCAGCATGTGAGTAAACCGCCGCAGACGGCTATGCGGAAGGACGGAGTGCCGGTCAACGTCACTCCACTACGCAACGACACGCTCGCTGCGACCCAGGCGTTCGTCAGGCAGAAGATCCACGAGAAGCGCTCGTACGTCAAAAAAGCGTTTGCCAATCCTTACAACCTGTCGCTGCTCGCCGGCGGTCTCGCTGCGTCGGCACTCACGCTAAATCCGTTGCTTGCAGTGATCACTGTCGGCCTCGAAATACTGTGGATGACGAACGCTCCGGGATCGAAGAAGTTGCAGGAATGGCTCTGGGATCCCGAATACGATGCTCAGGAACGTGCGCAGGAAGAGGCCGCGCGCGCCGAGCGCCTGAAGAATCTCGATGAAAGCGATCGGGAACGCGTCGTTGACCTGATTGCGCGGCAACACGAGATCAATTCGCTCGCGGCGCAAAACCCGTCGTTCACCGGTGAACTGTTGCGCACGGAACTCACCAAGACCGATCGGCTTGTCGAGGCGTTCATCGAAATGGCAACGACGTGCGGTCGTTATGAGTACTATCTCGAATCCGTGGATTTGGGCGAGCTGGAACAGGAACGTCGTCGCTGGGAAAACATCGTCAAGTCTCCCGACAAACGGCCCGCGGAGGCTAACATTGCCGGCAAGAACCTCGCCATCATCATGAAACGTTTCGACAAGATGAAAGAGATCCGCCACTACCTCATGCTGGCGCGCGGTCAGCTCGATCTGATCGAAAACTCCTTTCAGTTGATCGCGGACCAGATCGTGACGATGCAGTCGCCGCAGGAGTTGAGCGGGCAGCTCGACGAGTTGCTCGACGGGGTCGAGTCCATCAAACAGACGGCCGCCGACACGGAGCGGCTCTTGAATCCACTGGGGTTGAAGGACCTGAAGATATGAGCGAAGCGCGCGTGCTTCCCGCCTGGGCTGAAGATCTGCGACGTCGCTACCTGCGGGGCGAGGCGTCGATGTTTGTGCTGCACGGCAACGTTTACGACGTCGTCCTTTGTAATCGCCGGATGATGGCGCTCACCGAGTTCCTGACGGACGTCTTGCTCAAGGATTCGAAAGACACGATTGCTGTTTACAACGTGGCCACTGGCGCGCGGTTTACGAAACGCGCCGACGGCATCACGAGCCTCGACGATCTGCTGCTGGCGTCCGACAAAGCGCGTGTGTTCGCGGCGTTTGAGCGTTTGCTGGTGGGAGCGATGAAGACTGCGGTGATCATGGAGTACGCCGAAGCGATTGCGCCTGCCGGTGATCCAAACTTTCAAAGCGAATCGGATCGAGCGGCGGTTGTGACTCTGCATCGCTGGTCTTCGCTGCCGGAGATCGAGCGTGGCGACAACGTTGTATTGCTGATTTCCGAGAACCTGGCGGAGTTGGCGCCAAAGTTGATCTCGAATCCGAAGGTCGCCGTAGTCGAAGTTCCCATGCCCGATTATGCGACGCGACGCGAAGCCGCGCGGCTCGCCGACTCGCGTCTTTCTGAAAAAGACTGCGAACGTTACGCTGGCATGACGGCAGGGCTCAAGGCGATTCAGATCGCGTCGATTCTGACGCCACAACCGGCGGCGGAAGAAGACCTGGCCGATCGTGAGACGTTCATCGCAGGACTGTTGGGTGGTGGCGCTGACGCAGCCGGACGTGCGCATAAACTCGCGGCGTTGACGACCAATTTGAACCGCGACGAGATCAAGGAGCTGGTCGCACCCACTGCGAAGACGCCGGCGCCTGATCCAAACTTTCCGACGCCTTACGAACGTGCCCGCAAGGAAGCCGATCGCCTGATTGCCAAACGCAAGCGAGAAATACTCGAGCGCGAGTGTTTCGGTTTAGTCGAATTTGTCGAACCGGCGCACGGGTTTGAAGTTGTGGGCGGGATGGAGGAGGTCAAGAAAGACCTGCTTGTAATCGCGGAGAGCATTCGCGAAGGACGGACGAGCCGTGTTCCGATGGGAATACTTTTCACTGGTCCAATGGGTACGGGCAAGACGTTCGTCGCCGAGGCTTTCGCGAAGGAGTGCGGGCTAACTACGATCAAGTTGAAAAACTTTCGCTCGAAGTGGGTGGGCGCGACTGAGGGCAATCTGGAGAAAATCCTGAATGTCATCCGGGCGATTGGACAGGTTGTCGTGATCATCGACGAAGGCGATCGCGCGTTTGGCAACACGGATGGGGAAGGCGATGGCGGCACGTCGTCGCGTGTGATTGCGCGCATCAAGGAGTTCATGTCGGATACGTCGAATCGCGGGCGCATTTTGTTCCTGGTGATGACGAATCGTCCGGACAAGCTTGACGTCGATCTGAAGCGCGCGGGGCGTCTCGATCGTAAGATTCCGTTTTTGTACGTGCAGACGCCGGAGGAGGTCGAGTTGGTGGCGAAGGCCTTGTTGCGCAAGAACAAGATCAAGACGGACGTCGATCTCGCCAGGATTCGCGACGGGTTTTCGAGCAAGTTGGTTGGTTACAGCAACGCTGACATCGAAGCTGTGTTGCTGCTCGCCAACGAGGACGCCGCCCGTGAGAGTGTTGGAAAAGACAGTGAGAGTAGCGATGCACCTGTTCTTGATCGTCATTTCCTGCGCGCCGCGATTGATTACTTCCCGAGCCGTGACGCTGAGTTGTTGGATTACATGGAATTGCTGGCTGTTTTCGAATCATCGAGTCGCCGCCTGCTCCCCGCGAAGTACGCCACCCTGACCCCCGAAGACCTCGACGCCCGCCTCCGCCACCTGCGTGCAATTGTCGGCAGCCGGCGGTAAGAATCATGGAGAAGTGAATATGAATAAGCGTGTATGGGCGATGGTCTACGCCGCCGTTGTGCTGGTTTTGTTTTGCTCGACGAGCATGGCGCAACCAGGGCGCTGGGAAGGGCAAGTGGTGTGCTGCGAAGACTGTTGGGCCGAAGCTGATCGGACAAAGATCCAATACGGCACCGCCAAAGATTTGTTGAAAGCGCAATCGTGTGTCGCCTCCGGTGATCCGACGTTGATTGCCGTGCGTGAGGGCAACAAGTTCACGCTTTATCAACTGGAACAAGGCAAGTTTCGCCTGCCGGGAAAGAACTGGCTCGACTTCGTCGGTAAAAAGGTGGCGGTGACCGGCGCTATCGAGAAAAAGAAGAATGCAACCGTGATGCGCGTCGACGCTTTGGAGGTGCTGGCGCCGAGTCTCGCCGAGCAGGAAGCAGCAAATGTTGTTGGAACAGAGATCGATCTGGCTTTGAAAGATCTGTCCGGCACTGAGCAACGGTTGAGTGCATTCAAGGGGCGCATCGTGATCCTGAACTTCTGGGCCACCTACTGCATACCGTGCCGCAAAGAGATGCCCGACTTGGCCGCAATTCAAAACGAATACGCGGCGATGGGCGTGCAGGTAATTGGCGCCTCGACGGACGTCGCTGAGGATCGCGCGAAAGTTTTGCAGTTCGTCAGGGAAACGAAAGTCAATTTTCCGATTTGGATGGGAGCAACGACCGCCGACATGATCCGGTTCGGACTCGGCGCCGCGTTGCCCGGAACTGTGATAATCGGCAAAGACGGACGTGTCGTCAAAGTGATCTCCGGCGTAGTCAACCAGGCTGATTTGAAGAAGCAGATTGACGTTCTGCTCGCCGCGGCGGAGAAGAATGCAGCCAAGGACCAAAGCCAGGCGATCGCCAGGCAAAAACGAAGCGAAGTTTCTTCGGTTCCCAGTTGACCTCTTTGACCCGGCGAGGGCCGCGCCGTGAGCGGGGCAGAGGAGAACGAATTCAAGTGGACCTACGGGATTCGATTGATCGCGAACCAGATCGATCGCGCGACGTGGCGAAACACGCTGACTTATCGTTTTCATCCGAGATTCACGGCCGGCGTCGAATACAATCCTCTGGCCGGAAAAGTCAGCCCACTCGCGAACCTCGTGGCGATTACCGAGACTCACACGCGTCCCGCGTTGATTCTTGGCACCAGCTCTGATCGCATTGGAACGCCTTCCGGCCAGTCGTTCTATGCGACGTTGAGTAAGAGCTTGAAACATCACACAGGGTTGCCGGTGGCGCCGTATGCGGGAGTCGCGTATGGAACGTTTGAGGATCGCGCGAGGGCGATCGGAGGACTGAACATCACCTTCAACGAGCAGTGGAGTTCAACGATACTGTTCGACGGCGTGCGCGTGCATCCGCTGCTGAACTACACGGAAGGCAGGCACCAGTTTGGAGTGATATTCGAAAGGGGCCGAAATCCGGGGTTCAGTTACAGCATCTCGTTTTGAGACCGCATGCCTCATCTCATCGACGACAGAAGCCAGCCAACAACACCGCCGCCCAGAATCAGCCACACTGAATTCACCCGGAAACCGAAGAGAGCGACCGCGCTGACCAGCGCCAGCACTATCGTTGGAATGTCGATCAGCGCAGCCCGCCCAAGCGCATAAGTCACGACAACCATCAGCGCCAGCGAGGCAACGTTGACGCCGTCCAGAAATGCGCCGGCCGCCGGCGATCGCCGGATGCGCGACACGAGTGGTCCACTTGCGGCAACAAACACGAACGCCGGTAGAAATATACCGAGAGTCGCCACTGCGGCCCCTGGAAATCCACCCAGGACATAGCCAACAAACGTTGCGGTTGTGAACACTGGACCAGGTGTCGCCTGGCCCACCGCCACTGCATCGAGTAATTGCGATTCAGTAAGCCAGTGCCACCGCTCCACCAGATCGGCGCGAATGAAAGCCAGCAAGACGTAACCGCTGCCATACAGCACGCTCCCAACCTTCAGGAAGAAAAGGAACAACGGCAACAGTCCAAACTGGACACTTGTTACCGTCGTTGCCTGCAACAAGATGGCCATCGGCGAGGCAAAGGCGAGCGAGCGTACGCCGCTCTTGATCTGTCGCAGAACCAGTTGACTTGCGCCTACGACAACACCGCCGCCGAGCAGAATCAGCAGTTCGTGAACACCAAGAAAGGCAAGCACGATTCCTGCGAGACCGACCGCGGCCAGGAACAGGTTCTTGGTAGCCGTCCGGCCGAGCGACCACAGCGCTTGCAGCACGACGGCGATGATTACTGGCTTGATGCCGTACAGCGCACCGGCGATTTGCGGCAGTGAGCCGTAACGAACGTAGATCCATGCAAAGAGCAGCACGATCAGCACGGCCGGAAAAATGAAAGACACGCCGGCGACGATAAGTCCCCACCGGCCGCGTTGGCGGTGTCCGATGTGGATCGCCATCTCAGTAGAGTTTGGACCAGGAATGAGGTTGGTTGCGCCAAGCAGATCGAGGAAGTCGTCACGAGTCATCCAGCGACGCCGGCGCACTACTTCGTCCTCCATCATCGCGATATGCGCGGCCGGACCACCAAAGGCGATGGTGCCCAGCTTTAGGAACAACCGCGCCAGATCAGACAATGAAGCGACGCCTTCCGGCCCGGGTGATCCCTGCTTTGTCCCGGCCATCGTTTCTTTTGTATTGGACATCCGAGCCATGTTTGCTCAGAATACGTCGCGGTAAACCCTTCGCAAAGCTTGTCCGAAGTCCGGGACTCTGTTCGAATCAGTTGATCCATGCGACTCGAGAGAGTGGATCCATCTCTTCTCCCTTGCGAGTGGCGGTTATTTTTTACGATGCCGTGAGGAGGTTCCCATGCCTAAAGTCGAAGCAAACGGAATTAACATTAACTACGAAGAGCAGGGAAGTGGCGAGCCCCTGATTCTGATTCCTTTTCTTTCCGCCGATAACGCTTGTTACGCATTTCAAGTCGCTGACTACTCAAAGCACTTCACCTGCATCTCTCTCGATTTGCGCGGCACCGGGCAAAGCGACAAGCCTGACGGCGACGTGTCAATCGAACTCTACGCCGACGACGTGGCTGCGTTCATGGAGAAGCGCGGAATTTCAAAAGCGCATATCTTCGGTCTGTCGCTCGGCGCCGCGATCGGCATGTGGCTGGCTGCGAAGCATCCGGACAAGGTTAAATCGTTGTCGTCGCACAGCGGCTGGGCCAAGTCTGACGACTACCTGAAAACCGTAGTGGAAGGATGGCAGGCCAGCGCGCGGGGATTGAACAACGTAACCGAGATGGTCATCGTCAGCGTCTTCCCGTGGTGCCTTACGCCCGAACTTTACGTCAACAAGTTTGACTACGTTCAGCAGTTGGCAGCTTTTCTCCGTAGCCGGCCGGCGATGTCAGTTGACGCGTTTATCAAGCAATCGAATGCCGTAATCGCTCACGACGTCGAGGCGGAACTCGGCCGTATAACGGCGCCCACGCAGATCACGTTTGGCCGCCGTGATCAACTGACTTCTCTCCGTTTTGCCGATCGTTTGCGAAGCGATATTCGCGATGCGGAGCTGGTAACCTTCGAAGACTGTGCGCACGCGCCGATTTTCGAGAACACGGCAGAGTTCAACGAAAAGACCCTCGAGTTTTTCAAACGGCACAGTCAGCCGATGAGTGCATCTGTGTGATCCGCTGATCCGGTAGTCGAAAACTAGATCCCAGATCACACAGACGACTCGAGCTTAGGTGTTGTGACGCAGCGAAGCCTCGTGGTCGGTCCGGTCGACGTCCGACCGATCGTCCTGTTCCTTGCCGAACGCTCCACCAACCGGTTCCGCCGGTGGAATCGTCGAGTATCCTTCACGCGCGCGATCCTGTTTCTGCGCCTCTGAACGCACTCCGGTCTTCTGAGATTGTTGCTGGTCCATTCATACCTCCCTATGCGCGAATAGCTGATGGTTCGTTCATTTTCCCCTCAACCGATCCGTTTTCTCCGGATCCGAGGTGGAACAGATGACTGAAACCGGTGTTGGTAACACCCCGCGTTAGCAAGAGCAGCCCCGCGGTGCCGAGTCCAGCACCCAGCGCTCCGCGACGTGTTCCCCCATACGCTGCCAACGACGCACCGAGTGCGCTGGCAATGAATCGCGTCGCCGGTGACCAGTGCTCCTGCAAAAAGTCGGGCCGGCTGCCTTGTCGCACGCGGCCGCCCTGCAAAGCCGGATGGTTGTCTGCCTGCGCGTGCGGTTCGAGGTTGTTAACGACTTCCTTGACACCTGAAACGCCATTCACCTCAGCCAGCAGATGCGGCACTTCCTCCGAGAGTATTGGTCCGGCGACAGTCACGACACCATCCTGCGCCGTCACGTGAATCGCACTCGGATGTGAAACGACGCGCCCCATCTTCGAACGCACGCGATCCGTCAGCTTCACATCGTCAACCGGTTCCGACGTAAACCGCGATTGGACGCTGCTGGCGATTCCCTGCGCGCGGTTGCGTAAGTCACGTGCAGTTACCTGGGCAGCTTCCCCGGTTTTCCTTGCCGACCACACACACTTATCACGCAGCATGGCGCGGCGTCGTTTGCCGCGATCCGGATCGAGCAGAAACATGAGACCGGTTCCGAGTCCGAGACCCGCACCAAACGTTAGTCCTTTATTCATCGCTTCATAATCCCCCTTCACAGTGCGAATACGCGCAAATCTGATTCCAACAACCCTGCGACGGGAACACACATTGCTTTCCAGCTACACAGTTCAGCAGTGATTCAATGGCGTGTGTGCTAGTGGTACGCGCACGCCGGATTTTGTTTTGATTTCATGCAAGCATGAGGAAGGAGTCAGATGCCGGAAAAAGAGACCCTCGAACGAGCGCGTAAAGACAAACGTGAAGGAAAATCACCGAGCACGCAGGCGGGCGAGTTTGTTCGTGAAGAGATCGAACACGTTCGTGAAGGGAAACATGGCGCTCGGTCGGCCAAACAGGCGATCGCCATTGGTTTATCGAAAGCGCGTCGCGCAGGAGTGGAACTTCCGCCGCCGAAACGCGGCTCGAAAGAGACGAAGGAACAGGCTAAGCGCGACTTGCGCAAAGCGTCCAAAGGCGGGACCAAAAAGACGTCCGCGAAACGATCCCGCGCTACACGAGCGGCGCTAAAGAGAGAAGGCCACAGTGCTGCTTCAAAAACGGCGCTTTCGCGACAGGCTCGCGCGGCAGCGAAGCGACGTTCCGCCGCCGACCGTTCACGTGCCGCGAAGAAGGCTGCAAGGACGAGGAAGAAGTGATCGTCTCCAATGGCGGTTCAAAAATGAAATCTGTGGTTGAAACACGGATTTAATGAATGCTAATCTGTTAGCCCGTGAATCAGACGGGCGACAATACCCCCAAGTCCTCCTCGAAAAAGACCGTCGCCATCATCCCTGCTCGTCTCGCTTCTACTCGTTTACCTGGAAAAGCCCTAATAGAAATCAACGGAAAGCCCATGGTGTGCTGGGTTGCGGAACGCGCCCGGGCCGCCCGGAATGTCGATCGCGTCATTGTCGCCACCGACAGTCAGGAGATCGTCGATGCCGTCACTTCAAGAGGTGGCGAGGCAAGGCTGACGGATCCGAACCACACGAGCGGAACGGATCGTGTTGCGGAGGTTGCCGCGAGCATCCCCGAGGCCGAGATCATCGTCAACGTGCAGGGTGACGAACCGTTGATCGCCCCGGAGACAATTGAAAAAGCAGTCGATACAATGGCGAGCGAGATTTCGAAAACCAACGGCGCCGGCATCGTCACAACGTGCGAACCGATCGAATCGCTCGACGAACTGCTGAATTTCAACCTCGTCAAAGTCGTAATCGACGACGACGGCAATGCGGTTTACTTTTCACGTTCGCCGATTCCGTTTCCTTCCGACGCCACTAAACGGCACGGGGCGCCAGAGGCGGCGCTCGTAGCCGAGCCCGAATTATTCAAAATCTTTCGTAAACACACGGGTCTGTATGTTTACCGCCGCGACGTGCTGCTGGAATTTACCCGCTGGCCGCCCGCGAAACTCGAAATGATCGAAGCGCTGGAACAGTTGCGCGCGCTGGCGCATGGCGTGAAGATCAAAGTGGTCGAGGCGTGTTCGTCGTCGATTGGCGTCGACACCGTTGAAGATCTGGAACTTCTGAGATCTCAGATCTCGGATCTGTCGGTGCAAACACGATGAGCGACTGGATTGGATTAGCCGTTATTTTACTTCTCGTGGTCGGCGGGTTACTCGCACTATCTCAACTTGGCAAGCCGTATAACGTCTCTACCGAAGAATTTGAGAAACGCGCGCAGGAAGGACCGGGTTTGCTGGGAGCGGGGTTGGTGGGGCTGCAAAAGGCACTCGATCCGGCAATGCAAAAGGCCGTCGAAGCACAGGAAGACCTCAAACAGGGACGTTACGACAGCGAGGACGAATCCGGCGATCCACCTGACGCCGGTGACGATCGCAGGGAAACTTCTAGTGGTAATACAGGCGAACCAGCCTGAACGAAAAACGAATCGTGATCCAGGGAGAGCGAATGCCTAAATACATCTTCGTGACTGGTGGCGTGGTTTCGAGTCTGGGAAAAGGGCTGGCGGCGTCGTCAATCGGCTGCCTGCTCGAGAGTCGCGGCCTTCAGGTCGCGCTAATCAAATTGGATCCGTACATCAACGTCGATCCCGGAACCATGTCGCCGTTCCAGCACGGCGAGGTCTTTGTCACTGACGATGGCGCCGAAACCGATCTCGATCTGGGTCACTACGAACGCTTCACAGAGGCGCATCTTTCGCGCGCGAATAATTGGACCACGGGCCGCATCTATCTCTCCGTGATCGAAAAGGAACGCCGCGGCGACTATCTCGGCAAGACGATTCAGGTCATTCCGCACATAACCAACGAGATCAAAGAAGCAGTTCGCAGCGTAGCCGAGAAAGATAAGCCAGACGTCGTAATCGTCGAGATTGGCGGCACGGTCGGCGACATCGAATCCCTTCCGTTCCTCGAAGCTATTCGTCAAATGGGCAACGAAGAAGGCGCGGGTAACGCCATTTTCGTCCATGTCACGCTGGTCCCATACATCGCCGCGGCCGGAGAGTTGAAAACAAAACCGACGCAACACTCGGTGCGCGATCTACGCGAGATCGGTATCGCACCCGACATTCTTTTGTGCCGCTCTGAGAAGCCACTGTCGCGCGAGTTGCGCGGCAAGATCGCGTTGTTCTGTAACGTAAAAGAGCCGGCGGTGATCAGCGCCCAGGACGTTGACACCATCTACGACGTGCCGCTCGCGTTTCACGAGCAGGGGCTCGACGACCTGATCGTAACGCAGTTGAGACTCGAATCTCACGCGCAGCAAGTCGATCTTTCCGAATGGCGAAAACTCGTCGAGACGATCCGCGAGCCTTCGGGCGGCGAGGCGTCGATCGCAATTGTCGGAAAATACGTCGAACTTGAAGACTCCTACAAATCGCTGCGTGAAGCACTGACGCACGGCGGCGTGGCAAACAATCTAAGAGTCGTCGTGAAGTGGATCGAGTCGGAAGAACTAATGGACGACGACTACGAGAACCGCCTCCGCGACTTCGATGCGATTCTCGTCCCCGGCGGATTCGGTAAACGCGGTGTGGCGGGAATGATTCGTGCGATTCACTACGCCCGCAAAACACGCACGCCTTACTTCGGCATCTGCCTCGGTATGCAGACCGCTTGCATCGAGTTTGCCCGCAATGCATGTGAGCTGAAAGACGCCGACTCGACTGAGTTTGATCTCGAAACCCCACATCCGATCATTTTCAAACTGCGAGACCTCGTGGACGTGGAGGAACTCGGCGGCACGATGCGTCTTGGCGCATGGGCCTGCCGGCTGGCGCCAGGCTCATTGGCCCGGGACGTTTATGGCGGTGCGGAAGAGATTAGCGAACGTCATCGGCACCGTTACGAGTTCAATCCGGAGTACCGGCAGCGACTCGAGCAGGAAGGTCTGGTATTCAGCGGCGTGTCACCGGACGGCAAGTTCGTGGAAATGATCGAGCTGCCGCGAGAGTCACATCCCTGGTTCATTGGTTGCCAGTTTCATCCCGAATACAAGTCGAAACCTCTCAAGGCCCACCCGCTATTTGCGGCATTCGTACGCGCGGCCTACGAAAATCGTTTGCAATCTGAGACCGCGATCGAGAAGAATGGCGAAGTCGATTTGGTCATGCATGACCGCCTCAGCGCGACCAGCGGCGATTAACGCGAAATAAGGTCTGCCCAGACTGAAACCTCACTTATGCGTAAACGCGAATTACTCTGTCTTGGCCTGTAAACAGCAGATGCCCATAGCCGAACAATCCGAAGATTCGCTCATCGGGCAAACGCTTGATGGGAAGTATCGCATCGAGAAACGACTGAGCGCGGGTGGAATGGGCGCGGTGTATCGCGCCCGGCATCTGCTCATGGACCGTCCCGTCGCGATCAAGGTGCTGCATCAACGTTTGCATGCGGATGAAGCGGCGCGACTTCGTTTTCAACGCGAGGCACGCGCGGCTGTCCGTCTGAAACATCAGAACGCGGTAAGTGTGACAGACTTCGGCGATACTGCCGACGGTTATGTTTACCTCGTCATGGAGTTGCTCGAAGGTCCAACGCTGCGCGAGATTCTCGTCAAGGAAGCTCCGATAGAAACGGCGCGGGCCATGTCGATTATGCTGCAAGCGTCGGCGGCGGTCGCCGCAGCGCACGAAGCTGGAATCATTCATCGCGATTTGAAGCCGTCGAACATTCTCGTTACCCAGCATCCCGACGTCCCGGCGATGGTAAAAGTGCTCGACTTCGGTGTCGCAAAGCTCGCCGTTGACACGCTCGACGACGACGAAGGAGCTATAACGCTTCGCCAGACCGGCTCGTTGATCGGCACACCACGTTACATGGCGCCGGAACAGTACAACGGTGGCGATCTAAAGCCGGCTGCCGATGTTTACAGCCTTGGCGTAATTCTCTACGAGATGTTGACCGGCATGGCGCCCTTCACGGGTTCGACGCCGGTCGAGATCGCTGCAAAGCACGTTTCCGATCCACCTCAGCCGCCACGAAGCATCGTCGCCGCGATTCCTGAAGACGTCGAGCGTGTGGTGCTGCATGCGCTGGAGAAGTCGCCGCGCGATCGGCCCGCGAACGGCGGTGAGTTTCATCGCGAGTTGTTGGAGACCGCAGAGCGGCTTGGGCTGGAACACCACGCGTTGA
Organism: uncultured bacterium; assembly: GCA_965649955.1. GTDB lineage: Bacteria > Acidobacteriota > Blastocatellia > Pyrinomonadales > Pyrinomonadaceae > PSRF01. The sequence continues at coordinate 44,490 of CBFGMX010000011.1, read as the reverse complement.
CGAGCGTTCCCGACATCGAAGCGTTGCGCGGCGAAGGCGTCGAATCGCCGTCGGGCCGGCTCGTAGTCGACATTGCGCGAGTACGCGCACTGAGTTCCGGATCAAATGAGATTAAGGTCCTCGGCAGCGGCAAAACCAACAAGCATAAGAGCGCCAACCGTGAATCCCGCCGGTCCCTTTCATTTCTTGACCGGGTCAAGCGTATACTCCGGAAAAAGTAGGGACACGGATTTTGAAATCCTTTTCAGTAGGAAACGCGACATTTGGTGATGGACGACTCACGGTAATCGCCGGCCCATGCGTCATCGAAAGTTACGAGCACGCGTCGATGATGGCGCGCGAGTGTCTGGAGCGGACGCGCGCCGCCGGCCTGGATTATGTATTCAAGTCGTCGTTCGACAAGGCGAATCGATCTTCGATCCAGAGCTTTCGCGGCCTCGGAATGGATGCGGGACTCGAAGCGTTGCAACGTATTCGAGAAGAGGTTGGCGTGCCGGTGTTGACGGACGTTCACGACGTTTCGCAGGTGGAGCGTGTGGCGGAAGTAGTTGACGTTTTACAGATTCCGGCGTTCCTGTGCAGGCAAACTGATCTTATCCTCGCGGCAGCGAAATCGGGCAAAGCCGTCAACGTAAAGAAAGGCCAGTTTCTGGCGCCGCATGACGCACGAAATATCGTCGACAAGGCCCGCCAGGCTGGCTGCGAAAAACTGTTGCTTACGGAACGAGGCGCGACTTTCGGCTATAACAACCTCGTCGTGGACATGCGTTCGTTTCCGATCATGCGCGGGTTTGGCGTTCCGGTCGTGTTCGACGTGACGCACTCCTTGCAACTGCCGGGCGGGTTGGGTCATGCAACTGGCGGACAATCTGAATACATCGAACCTCTTGCGCGCGCAGGGGTTGCATGTGGCGTGGATGCGGTGTTCATGGAAGTTCACGATTGTCCGGAGAAAGCGTTATCGGACGGTCCGAATGCACTGCCGCTGAACCGGCTTCAGTCGCTCCTGTTTATGCTGCGCGATATCCATCAGCTGGTTGGACCACAGGTCTAAGAAAATAAAGCGAATATGAGAACTCTTTTTTTAGTGTCTCTTCTTGTGTGCCTGTTCGTGCCGGTGCACGCGCAGACTCCGGCGCCGCCGATTTGGCAGGTCACTTTGTTCGACATCAATGCCAACGTCCAGCAAGCCGATCGCACGCTGAGCCTGAACACCACGATTCACGCGACGAACGTCGGTGGCAGTCCAAGCCGTACGCTGACGGTTCGTTTGAACAGCAAAGCGAGTGTGAAGTCGGTCGCCGTAGCCGGTGCACCGGCGACATTTAGACAGGGCGCGGAACCGCGAGGAGATCTGCAACGATTCGAGATCGCTTTGCCGGCCCCCGCTCCACCGGGAACCGCCACCAGCGTCACGGTCAACTACACGTTGCCTGTCGAGAGCAACACCGGGTTGGCGTCGATTAGTCCGATCGGAACTCAATTTCTGCCGCTCGCTTTCTGGTATCCCATGCCGAACACGCCCTACACCGTGCGCGGCTCGGATAGTGCTCCGTTTCGCTTGACGGTCAACATCGCGAACGCCGTGTCGTCAGGTATCGAGAAGAGCGGTTCGCCTGGTTCGGTCTCGTTTGATCAGACGATTCATGGCCAGCCGTTTTTCGTTCAAGGCGACTGGGACAAAGTCGAGGGCGCGGGTGAGGGAAAAGGGATTACGGTGCTGCTTGAAAAAGGCGCCACCGCTGAGGACCGCAAACGCGCGGAAGCGTTGATCGCATTTGCGGGCGCCGCCCGCGGGTTTTACGCAGCGTCGCTTGGACCAGCCCCGGATGTCCCCGTCCGCATCGTGTCAGTCAGACGCGGCGCGGGCTTTAACGATAGCGGTACTGTGCTGATCGACGCCGATACCTTACGCCTGCCAAAAATCGACGCAGCGACGGCGCTTTCGGTGGCTGAAACGATCGGCCGGTTGTGGATTGGCGGCCAGACGCCGGTACGCGGCGAAGGTGGCGGCGCGCTACGCGACGGTTTGGTTCGTTTTCTGGCGACACAGTTTCTCGAAAAGCAGTTTGGACGCGATGCCGTACTTTCGGAGTTGTACCGGCAGCGAATCGCGTATGCCGCTGTGGCCCAACGCGATGCGCCGCTGGCGCGCGCGAGCCAGATCGACAGCACCTACTTCGGTTCGGTGCCGAATCGTGGGGCGATGTTCTGGCGTTTGTTAGATCGGCGAATGGGTCGAGATGTGTTCATGGACGTGCTTCGGACAGCACTCGACGCCGGTAAAAAAGATCACGCAGGCATTACGTTAGCTGCATTGCGCGAGGCACTGGTTGCGCGCGGCGGCGACGCGCTGAGGCCACTATTGGACCAGCAGCTCGATCAAGTCGTCGACACAGATTTGATGGTCGGATTGCCGCAGCAACGCGGTGCCGACTGGGTTTCCGCGTTGCGTAACATCGGATCGATCGACGTTGCCGTGACAGTGGCGGCGACAACGGACCGCGGGGAGCGCGTGTTGGCGGAAGCAACCGTGCCGGCGAAGAGTCTCGGCGAGGCGGTGTTCAAGACCTCTTCGAAGATCGTTCGTGTCGAAGTGGATCCCGACAAGCTGTATCCGCAGCTCGATTATGGCAATGACGCAGTGCCGCGAAGTAAAGACTTGCCGGACGCGCTGAATGAAGCGTCGCTTCAGCTTGGGGCGCAGGATTTCGTAAAGGCTGAAGCCACTGCGCGGGCGATGATCGCCGCGGCGCCGCGTTTTCAGGAAGCGCGGATCCTGCTCGGGCGCGCTTTGCTGGGCCAGGGAAAACTTGACGAGGCTGAACAGATCTTTCGTGCCTCGCTCGAGGAGCCGCTGCCATTTGCGGCAACACTAGCCTGGGCCAACATCGGTCTGGGTGAGATCAGTATGAAGCGCAACCAGGCGGCGGAAGCTGCGAAAAGGTTTAACGATGCTGTAATTGCGAGTCGGGATTACCCGTCGTCGTTGGCGGCACGCGCGGCACGGATTCGCGCGGAAGCAGCGGCGAATAACGCGCCTCCGATTGACGATGCGGCGCGCACGTTCATTACGCAGTTTTCGCAGGCAGTGGTGAGTAATAAGAAAGCGGACCTGGAGTCGCGGGTTGTTTCCGGCGAGCTTGTGCGTTTCGTCAACGCCAGCATCGGCACCGAGCTTTGGGAAACACGGGTTTTGCGCACCGAACAGCTCAACGCGAATCTCATTGCGGCGGACGTTCACATCAAAGCAAGCAAGTTGGGGAAGGCCGGAGAAGGTACGGCCGTGATGTTGCTGGCCCGCACGCCGAGCGGTTTGAAAGTCTCAGGTATTGAGCTATTCGAAGTGCGGTAGGTTGGTTTCCCGCAAAGACGCAAAGGCGCAAAGGCACAAAAGAGCAAAGACAACAGTCAAAAGACCGAACGTGATCTTCGTGCCTTGCGGCTTTCCTTTGCGCCTTTGCGGGAACCCGGAGTTGGCGAAATGGACCAGTCAGAGATTCAAGAGCGAGCCGCACGAATTAAGTTGCTCTTAATGGACTGTGACGGCGTACTCACCGACGGCCGGATCTGGATTCTCGAAAACGGCGAGGACCAGAAAGCGTTCCACACGCGCGACGGTCTCGGGATCGATTTGTTACATCGCGCGGGGTTGAAGTCAGGCATAATCTCCGGACGCATGTCGAGCGCCCTCGAACGACGCGCTCAATCACTTAATGTTTCGTACTTGTGGCAGGGACGTGACGACAAACGCCAGGCGTTTGCCGATACACTGGCCCAGGCGCAAGTTATCAAAGACGAAATCGCCTACATGGGCGACGACCTGACGGATCTACCGTTGATGGGCCAATCGGGATTGGCGATTGCCGTCGCCGACGCTGTCGAGGAAGTTAAGACGCGTGCTCATTACGTCACCAAAGCGGATGGCGGAAACGGTGCGGTCCGGGAAGTCGTCGAGTTGATTCTGAAAGCGCAGGGTCGGTGGGACGACCTTGTGAAGTCGTATTTAATTTAACCAGAAAGGAGTTTTGCTTAAGTAGTTATGGCGGCACAGGTTGAAACATATCAATTCCAGGCCGAGACGAAGCAGTTGCTGGACATAATGATCCACTCGCTCTACACGACGAAGGAGATCTTCCTGCGCGAGTTGATTTCCAATGCATCTGACGCCCTCGATCGTCTCGGGTTCGAGTCACTCACTAAACCGGAGTTGACCGCTGAAGATTCCACGAAAGAGATTCGTCTCGAGGTCGATCGCGATCAGCGGACGTTGACGATCAGCGATAGCGGCATCGGCATGGCCCGTGATGAAGTGATTGAGAACATCGGCACGATTGCCAAATCAGGAACGCGGGAGTTGCGCGAAAAGATTCGCGAGGGCGCGTCGACGAACGTTCTGGAAGAGCTGATCGGCCAGTTTGGAGTCGGCTTTTATTCCGCGTTCATGGTTGCCGATCGCGTCACGCTCCTCACCCGGCGCGCAGGCGAGCAACGCGCGACTCGCTGGGAATCAACCGGCGACGGGCAGTACACGATTTCCGACGCTGAGAAACCATCTCGCGGTACGTCGATCACGCTACATCTCAACCCGGTGGACCACGAAAGCGGTATCGAAGACTACACGGACAAGTGGGTCCTCGGGCGCATCGTCAAGCGCTATTCCGACTTCGTCAACTATCCAATCATCTTTGTTGATGAGCGCTACGAGGTAGAGCGGGACGAAGAAGGCAAACCCAAGGAAGGCGCCGAGCCGCAGCACATCGTCGAAGAGAAAGTATTGAACTCGATGAAGCCGCTCTGGACGCGGCCTGCGGCTGAAGTGACTGAAAGCGAGTACGCGGAGTTTTACAAACACATCTCGCATGACTTCAGCGATCCTCTCTATCACTTTGCAGCACGGGCTGAGGGCTTGCTCGAGTACCAGGCGCTGCTCTTTTTCCCGTCCAAGGCGCCGTACGACCTGTTCTATCAAGGTCACGAATTCGGGCTGCGGCTGTATGCCAAGGGCGTTCTGATCATGGAGCAGTGCCCGGACCTGCTGCCGCACTACCTGCGATTTCTGAAGGGTCTGGTCGACTCGGAGAATCTGCCGCTCAACATCTCGCGCCAGATGTTGCAGCAGGACCGTCAGATTACGCAGATTCGGAAGTGGCTGACAAAGAAAGCGCTCGACGCCTTGCAGCATCTGTTCGAGAAGGAACCCGACAAGTACCTGGAGTTGTGGAAGGAGTTTGGACGCGCGCTGAAGGAGGGTGCGGCGACTGATTTTGACAACAAGGACCGTCTTGTTTCGTTGCTGTTGTTCGAATCGTCCAACGATCCGGAGAAGTTGACGACGTTGAAAGACTACGTGGCGCGCATGCCGCCGGAGCAGACCGACATCTTTTACCTGACGGGCGAATCGCGCGCGGTGGTCGAGAACTCGCCGCACCTGGAAGCATTCAGGGAGAAGGGCTACGAGGTTCTTTATCTGGTCCATACGGTTGATGAGTTGTTGGTCCAGTATTTTACCGAGTTTGAAGGGAAGCGGTTGAAGTCGGTCGGTAAGGGTACTGTGAACCTCGGCAGTGAAGAGGAGCGGGCGCAGCTCGAGGAGCAGCTGAAGAAGGAGCAGGAAGAGAGTGCCGGGCTCTTGCAGTCGATCCAGCAGCACCTCGACGAGTATCTGAAAGAAGTGCGGCTCACGAACCGGTTGACGAACTCGCCTGTCTGTTTGGTTGGAGCGGAGATGGACTTCAGTCCGCAGATGGAACGTTTACTGCAAATGGGTGGAGGCGGGCATCCGAAGCAGAAACGCATCATGGAACTCAATCCGCGGCACGACATCGTTGTGAACATGCGTCAGCGGTATGAGAAGGACAATGCGGATCCGAAGTTGAGCAAGTACGCGGAGTTGTTGTACGGCTATGCGTTACTTGCGGAGGGTTCGGATCTTCCCGACCCGCCGCAGTTTAATCGACTGCTGGCGGAACTCATGGCCGAGACATTAACGACGGATTAGATTCATGTTAATCTGTGGCCACTTCAATCGAGCGGGTGTGGCGCAACGGTAGCGCATCAGCTTCCCAAGCTGAGGGTTGCGGGTTCGAATCCCGTCGCCCGCTCCAAATCCTTATGAAAAGCGTATTTGGCGTCCCTTCAGAAAAGCCTGGCCCACGTCGTGTCCCACAAAATTTGAGTTTTTTCGTCGGGGTACACCTGCCCTTCGTTGAAAATCAGATACACGACCCGGACACGTCACCCAAACTAGCAAACCAGGAACTCGAGACAGCTGCGTCCGAACCTCTCCGCTGGTCCAACCCTTAGACTCACCTGGTTTTCCGCTCAACGACAAACGTTACGTTTGAAGTGCTTCTGGAATAAACAGGAGGCCGCAGCGGTATGTATAACCGGAAGCAATACGTCATTAATTACAGATGAGAGTGAGAAGGTATGAAGATACACATCGCAAAAGTCCTAACCAGGGTCAGTCTGTTAGCTGCAATGCTGCTTGTAACAACGGTTGCATCAACGCAGGCCCAATCTCTTGCATACAGGATCAAGGTCAACATCCCGTTCGACTTCAGCGTTGGCGAAAAGAAACTTCCAGCCGGAACATATTCAGTTGGTCGCGTGGCCCAGGACTACGGCGATAGCGTGATAGCGATTGCTGGTGACGATGGTCGTCCGACAGCGATCCGGTTGTCGATTTCCGCCCAGCGTTCCCATGCCAGCGACCGCACAACGTTGGTTTTTCGCCACTACGGCGATCAGTATTTCCTGTTCCAAGTGTGGCCTGCCGGCGCAACGACCGGAAGGCAGTTTCCGAAGTCGCGAAGCCAGCGAGAAATCGAACGAAAACTGGCGCGAAATTCGTCCACAAGGCAGACGGCTGAGAGTGTGATGATCGTTGGTGTTCCGTAATAGATTCCGGTGGCGAATCGAATCTTTGATTGAAGCCCCAAATGCGGAGAGAGAGAGAGTCTAAAAACATGATGGTAGATCCGGATGCACAACTTGCCGCTGCTGGTGATGTAGAGGCGTTCGAAAAGATCTACCGTCGTCACCATCAACGAATTTATTTGCTCTGTCTGCGTATGGTCCGAAACGCGTCACAGGCAGAAGATTTAACCCAGGAAGTTTTTATCCAACTCTTTCGCAAGATTCACACGTTTCGTAACGATTCTTTGTTTAGCACGTGGCTATACAGACTCGCGGTTAATCAAGTGCTGATGTACTTCCGCAAGCCAGTTGTGAAGACGGAACGAACGACCGACGATGGTGAAACACCTATTCGAATCGAGAACGGTACTGAGAACCCGAGCAGGATGCCGATAATCGATCGCATCGCGCTCGACGAAGCAATCGCACAATTGCCTCCGGGCTATCGCATGGTTCTGATTCTTCACGACGTAGAAGGATACGAACACGCGCAGATAGGCAAGATGCTCGGATGCGCGGTTGGAACGTCAAAATCGCAATTGCACAAAGCCCGCTTAAAACTCCGTCGGCTAATAACGGGCCGACCAAAGCCCCAGCAAACACCCGTCACCGCGCAAGCGCGGCTGACTCCTCACCTCAAGCTTGGAGTTCATGGATTGGCTTGAGTAACAAACGACGGTCTCCCCTGATCGCTAATTGAAATTATCGAAGGAGATTACTGTGGTGACAAGCATGAGCTTCAGGATCGCTTGTGTGGTTTTTATTCTGCTGACTTTTGGTTCCAGCCTGTCGGCCCAAACGAGCAAGGGGTTTCTCGTTGGCAACGTGTTCGATCCGGGTGGAGCCGTTATCGCCGGCGCAAGCGTAAAGATAACGAATACCAGTACCGGTGTTACGCGTGACACCATGTCAGGATCAGACGGGGCCTTTCGTTTCGATGCCGTTGATCCCGGCGCTTATCGAGTCGAGGTGAGTCAAACCGGATTCAAGACTGCGGTCACGGACAACGTCATTGTTGGTGCGTCGCAAACTACGTCCGTTTCAATAAAGCTCGACGTAGGCACACAAATGGAAGTTGTGAATGTTACTTCCGGAGCTGACGTCATTCTTCAAACCCAGGACGGAGCTCGCGTCAATACACTCAGCAAGCGCGAGATCACAGACTTGCCCACACCAGCGTTGAATCCGGCAAATATAGTTTTCACGTTGCCGGGCGTGGTCGATCCTGGTGCGCTTGCAGGTGGGTTCGTTCAGGGAAATGAATTCTCTGTCAACGGGCTGCGGGCACGCGCAAACAATCAGCTCATCGACGGTCTGGACAATAACGACAACTCGATTGCCGGTCAATCGTATATCCCGGCGCTTCGCGAAGGATACAGCGAAGTGACGGTGCTACAGTCGGATTATTCCGCCGAGTTCGGACGTGCCGGCGGCGCTGTCGTCAATATCGTCACCAGAAGCGGAACGAACAGCTTTCACGGTTCGGTCTATGACGTAGTTAACAACAGCAGTTTGAATTCCCTAACCGCGAGCCAGAGAGCGGACGGCACGCGAAAGCCAGTAGTCGTCGAAAATACATTCGGCTTTTCGCTTGGTGGTCCTATCAAGAAGGACAAGCTTTTCTTCTTCGGAACGTATCAAGCCGATCGTTTTCGAGCGGGTACCGATGCGACAGTGCGCGTGCCGACCGCGAAGGGATTCGACACGCTCCGTTCGCTGTTTAAAGTCGGGGCAAACCCGGATCTTGATCGGTTTTTAAGTATCGTTGGAAACATTCGTGGCGAACGTGAGATTTCGAATGTGGCCCTGGGCGACGATCGACCGGATATAGAGTTCGGCGAAGCGACTATCAGCAGTACGCAGCCGGTCAACGACGATCAGTTTTTGGCTCGCATCGACTGGACGCCGACGCAGAAGGACAGTCTCGCATTTCGTTACGTGTTTGATAACCAGCGGTTCGACAACCAGTTTCCGACTGTTGCATCAGGCGGCTCACCTTTCCCTGGCTTTGAAGTCGATGTGCCAAGCCGTGTGCAGAACTTCTTTTTCAACTACACACGAAGTATCTCAACGCGTGTGACAAACGAGGCTCGCTTTGGCTTTGGTCGGACTAATGCGAACTTTGTTTCACGCGATCCACAGGTTTCCGCAAGCGGTCCGGTCTTCTCCTTTACGGGAGCAGGGTTGGGGCAGGGCATTACCTCCGTCGGTTTACCTGCTGCATTTCCGCAGGGACGGCTCTTCAACAACTATCAGATACAGGACACTCTTTCGTACACCCGTGGTGACCACACATTTCGGTTCGGCGGCGATGTGAATATCCAGCGCTCGCGACAAGACATTCCTTTCAATTCGCGTGGTGTCTTGACCTTTGCCGGAGGCGGTGGATTCAACGCGTTTGGAAACTTCGTCGATCAGTTTTCCGGGCGAAGTGGAGGCGGCGCTTCGATTCAATTTGGCAGCCCGGTAATCTTTCCCAATGCGTTTTACCAGAACTACTTCATCAACGATACCTGGCGCGTTCGCGAAAATTTAACGTTGAACCTTGGCCTGCGGTACGAGAATTACGGCACACCGTTTAATTCAATTCCGTTTCCGGCATTCGCTGGTTTCGATCAGCCGGTTGAGACCGTCGCACGCCAACAACGCGATAACAATAACTTTGCGCCGCGATTCAGTTTTGCGTACCAACCGCGTTTCTTCAAGGCTTTGTTTGGTGATAGCAAAACGGTTATTCGTGGCGGCTTCGCAGTCAACTACGACTTTTTCTTCAACAACATTCTGAGCAACACTGCTGCGTCGGTGCCCAATTCGTTTGGTGTGACAAACTTCGGCGCCTCCTTACCTGTGGAGACTGATCCGCGTGGTATCGCAAACTTCGGTGAAGGTTCCTTGCCAACCAGCGGTACGCCTGATCCGTTCGCAACGATAAACACGATTCCTTCTAATTTAGTGAATCCGCAGACCTACGTTTACAACTTCAACGTCCAGCGCGAGCTGCCGTTCAATCTAATTGCCGATGTGGCTTATGTCGGATCTCGTGGAACCCGCTTGTTCATTAATGAGCAGCTAAATCCCGGCATTGGCGGCTTCGACACGCTTATCAGAGCATTTGACAATCGCGGGTCGGTGATTGCACGCACGAATGGGGGCGACTCCAGTTACAACTCACTGCAAGCGCGACTCGATCGGGGCTTCAGCCGCGGCTTGTTATTACGGTTTGCTTACACGTTTTCGAAAGCTATCGATGACGTTAACAGCGAAGTGTTTACGACGACGGGTGGATCCAGTGTAGGTTCGGATCCATTTGACCGCCGAGTAGATCGAAGCCTTGCGTCCTTTGATGTACCGCATCGGTTCGTCGCGACGTTTATCTACGAGCTACCGAGTGTGAAAAAGAATGGATTGGGCCACACGCTACTCGGTGGCTACTCGATTGCCGGCACATATCGTCTGCAATCAGGCAACGTACAGTCTCCATTCGTTGGCGGCATAGATTTGAATGGCGACGGGAGTGCTTTCAATGATCGCCCCGCTATCAGCAACCCCAACGCACCGGCAAACTCAGTCGGCTTTTCAAACTTCATTTCGGAGAACTTCATCTCCGGCGTAACGTCGCGAACCGGCTTTTCAGACGTTAATGGCAATCCGGTCAATCCCGCCGATGTTCGATTCCTGGTAAGTGAATCGATCCGGAGCGGCCTTGCAGGCCGAAACATCTTACGTGGACCAAGACAGAACCGGCTGGATCTGAGTTTAACCAAGTCGATCGATTTTGGTTTTACTAAATTGGAGGCAGATCGCTTTGAGATCCGCTTTGATTACTTCAACTCACTGAACACGCCCCAATTCGCGCCGGGAACGGGTGATGTAACGGATACCACGTTCAACGACTTCCGGTTCAATTCGGGCAATCTCAACATCGGCAACGTTAACGCTGGACGTATCGGGCAGTTTCAGCTTCGTTACGTTTTCTAGGGGCCAGAGATTCAAGAAGCACAAGAGGAGAAAGGTCCGCGCAGGCCAGTTAACAGGAATCCTCTTGTGCTTCCCTTTGGCATGAATGTTCGAGGTGAGAATGATGTTGAAACGCACGAAATTAGTGTTAACGATGGCGGGTTTGCTTGGTGTGCTACTGTTTTGGACCAACGCTGAAGCACGTCAGGTCCGCGCTGAAAGCCCCAACGACGCGCGTGTGCTTAACAACAAGGCTGTTGATTGCGTCGAGGACCATCATTACGATGAAGCGTTAGAGTTGCTGAAGAAAGCAATCGCCCTTCAGCCTGACTTCACAATGGCGCACTACAATCTTGGGCGTATCTACCAGATGAGAGAGGAATTCGATCTGGCGATCGAGGAACTCGAGCAAACATTGCGTTTGAACCCGGGCTTCACAGATGCCTTCCATAACCTCGGCTTTTCGTACAGCCGAAGTCATCGTTACTCCGAGGCGATAGAGTGCCTGAAGCGTGCAGTTCAAGTCAGGCCCAACCGAGTTGAATCACTGAACGAACTCGGATTTGCTTATTCTCAAGCGGGACGGCATCAGGAAGCGCTCGCATCGTTGAAGGAAGCCATTCGCATCAAACCGGACTTCAGTGACGCTTACAACAATTTGGGGGTGGCCTATTTCAAGGTGGGCCAGTCATCTGAAGCGATTGAATGCCTGCAACGCGCCACTGACTTAACGCCAGGAATGGCCGTGGCCCATTTCAATCTGGGCTTTATTTTGCAGGCTGCACATCGAACCAGGCAGGCCGTCGCTTCCTATAAGCAGGCCCTGCTTTACAAACCGGATTTTGCAGAAGCCCACCACAACCTCGCCGTGCTCTATGTTGAAGGCGGTAAGCGATCGCTGGCGCTGGACCACTACACGTCGCTGAAATCAATCGATTACGAAATGGCGCGCAAGCTTTTTCAGATCATCTATCGAGACAAGATTCTAAAAGTACAGGCTGAGGACTCCCGGGAATAAATTCGCCGCCCATGCGGTATAGAAGGTGTAAGGGCAGGGGACTGGAGGCTGGTTGTGTGGGGGCGCAACCAGCCTCTCGGTAAGCGCACTGTAACTTCGCTGCGGGAGTTGCATACGATGAGACGGTGCGCTTACTTTCACCGAATCCCTTGAGTCCAGCACCAACCGATTGATACGCTTCGACAGACCGCACATTGGCCCAGTGAGGGTTTGACGACACTCAGATCGACGGGCACAAACTACGTGCCTCAAAGGACACGCGCAAACCTTCGCACGTGTTTCGCAATGGCTGTGCCAGCCAAAGCGTCGAAAATTGACTGAAAATCTTCGCCCTTCCGCCGCGGCCCTAGCCATTCGGTTGCGGGCTTTCCCGCTCTAGTGGTGAACTTTTCGCAGTCACCTCGTTTCAAACCTCAGTTTTTCTGCCAGATCTCGCAGACATGCGCGGCACGTACATTGCGCTCGGAGCTGTGGTCTTCTATCCGGGCCAAGCGTCAGCAGGGCTGAGGTGGATGAACATGCAAAGGAATCGTCACGACGAAGGTGAAGCAAACAGTACCACGCGACGCGTTTTCTGCACCGATTTGTTGTTGACTTCAGCGGGGGTGTTGCTGGCGGCGCCGGCTGTAACGAAAGGTGTAGCCGCGCAAGACTCGTTGGTTGCGTATCCCCCAAGGAAGATCGAAGACGCTGAGCTGTTGCTGCCTGGGTCGAGCCTCTACTTCAACTACCCAACAAGAAATGATCCGGCTGTGCTGCTGCGCTTGAGTGAGACCGAGTACAAGGCGTACAGCCGCAGATGCTCTCACGCGGGGTGTTCGGTGGAATTTCATGCCCCGAGTCGATGTCTTATGTGTCCGTGCCATCGTGGTGCATACGATGCGCGCCTGGGCCATGTGATGTTCGGCCCGCCACTCCGTCCTCTGGATGAAATTGTCCTCGAGGTGCGTGCCGGAGGGCAGCTTTGGGCCGTCGGCAAGAACTCAAGAAACACGGAAATAATCACACAAAACCTCAGAGGAGGTGATTCGAAATGAGATACAGCACTGAAAAACACGGAATCGGATTTGTTCAGTTGACCTACCTTCTGCTCGGAGCGCTCTTGCTGCTGTTACTTGGTGCGGTTGCGAAGGGCCAAAACCCTGCTCCTTCGGTAAAAGCCGCCCGTGCTCATTCACAAATTCAACAGCCGCTCTACACTGACTATCGCGGCGTGCGTCTCGGCATGACGGCAGAGGAAGCGAGAGCGAAACTGGGTGAGCCGGCGATGAAGAGCAACGAACAGGATTACTTTGTTATGTCGGCAAATGAAACGACGCAGATTGTCTACGACGCTTTCCAAAAAGTCGTGACGATTTCCACCGATTACTCCGGTGGCGTTGGTGCACCCGATTACAAAGCCGTGGTTGGCGACGGAACGTTGCTCCAGAGACCTGATGGTTCGTTGTTCAGAATGATGCAGTATCAGTCGGCGGGAATGTGGGTCTCCTACAACAGGAGCGCCGCTGTGGTGCCGGTAGTTACGATAACGATCCAGGTCATGAAGTAACGCGATCGTCTCGCTAATCCGCAACTTAGATATTCCAAAGGTGACTTAGGTCCAAATGGGTGCTGCTGTCTTAACTCGAAGCGAAACTGTGCTAGAAACCAGTCTTACTGGACAACTTCTCCTGGACGACCCGTTGCTCAACAAGGGGAGTGCCTTCCCCGAAAATGAGCGACGGGAGTTCGGGCTTTTGGGGCTGCTTCCACCCCACTGTTCCACGGTCGACGAGCAGCTCGCTCGCGCGTACGAAAACTACAAGCGTAAAGATACTGATCTTGAGCGTTACGTGTTTCTGAACGCCTTGCAGGATCGCAATGAGACGCTCTTTTACCGCCTGTTGCAGGAACATATCAGTGAGATGATGCCCATCATCTACACGCCGACGGTCGGGGAAGGCTGCCGGCAATACAGCCATGTGTTTCGCCGGCCCCGCGGTTTATACATTTCGTATCTTCAGCGCGATGAGATTCCGGCAATACTCGACAATGCTCCATCCGACAAGACTGAAGTTATCGTCGTAACTGACGGCGAGCGCATTCTGGGATTGGGAGACCTGGGCGTTGGAGGCATGGGTATCCCCATCGGAAAACTATCGCTTTACACTCTTTGCGCAGGAATTCACCCGGCCGCCACTCTGCCGATCATGCTTGATGTTGGGACTGACAACCCGGAACTACTAGACGATCCGCTTTATTTGGGTTGGCGGCACCCGCGCGTGCGAGGTCAGGAGTATGACGACTTCATCGAAGCGTTTGTCGAAGCAGTAAAGCAGAAGTTCCCTCGAGTCCTGCTTCAGTGGGAAGACTTTTCAAAAAACAACGCCGCCCGATTACTTGAGCGCTACCGCGATCGACTCTGTAGTTTCAACGACGATATTCAGGGGACCGGAGCAGTAACGATTGCTGGACTTTTAGCAGCGATGAAATTCCTGCACTCGGAGCTCCACGAACAACGAATTCTTATCCTGGGCGCCGGCTCATCCGCGATTGGCATTTGTGATCAGATCGTCGCGGCAATGGTCTACGGTGGACATACGGAGCGTGAGGCAAAGCAGCAACTGTGGCTGGTCGACAGCAAGGGCCTGGTCCATGACGGACGTACCAATCTGGAAACCTCAAAACAGAAATATGCGCAACCGATGGCGCGACTTAAGAGCTCAGGTTTGAGTTTCCTGGATGTGGTCAAGAACGTCCATCCCACGATTTTGATCGGCACGTCTGGTCAACCCCGAGCTTTCACTGAGGAGATTGTCTCGGAAATGGCAAAGCACACCGTGCGTCCGGTGATCTTTCCGCTTTCAAATCCGACCTCCAGGAGTGAGGCGACGCCCGCGGAACTTCTCAAGTGGACGGATGGACGTGCATTGATTGCGACGGGTAGCCCATTTGCGCCGGTCGATTACAAAGGGAAGTTGATTGAAATAGGTCAGTGCAACAACGCGTTCATATTTCCCGGCGTTGGATTGGGCGTGATTGCGTCTGGTGCGCGTCGAGTCACGGACGCGATGTTTTCCGCAGCGGCTCGTGTATTGAGTGAGTTCTCTCCGGTACTGAATTATCCGGAGGGGGCACTTTTCCCATCTTTGAAAGCGGTGCGCGAGATTTCTCATCGAGTTGCGCTGGCGGTGGGAGCCGAAGCAGTGCGAGCTGGGCTGACCTCCCGCAGGCTGGATGCTCTCGAAGACGCGGTGGTGAATAAGATGTGGACCCCACGTTACGTTCCGTTGAAGCGCGCGCCAGGATTTGATTAACGTTCGTTTGCGCAAGCCGACGGACGCCAGCCTCGTTTATTTCCGCGGAATTCTTCCCGGACGCTCATTCTTCCAATATCAACAGTGCCGTTTGTCCCCCACCCGAAGTAACATTTAACAGTGAAGACGCTGATAAGCGAATTAACGCTCCCTCGACTTCGTTGTGAAACAGAAACGGATTGAAGTCGACGAACAACTGATCGAGGTAGACGCGATCCGAATAGGCCGGAATCGCTGTCTTTTCTAAGGCCGCTCTTTCCTGGACTATATAAGACTTCTGGAATGCAGCCTTTACTGCCTCCTCCCATTCCTGTTTGCCGGTCTCCCAACCTAGAAACACGCCATGGCCCCCGTAGTCGTCGATGGGTTTCAGCACAAACTTTCCTCGCTCGTTCAAAATCAGTGTCTCCAAATCAAGCTCTGAACCCTGAAAAACGATGCGCGACCGCCTCGTGCGACGGGTCCACGGAATATGTTTCTGAATCACCTCACGTTCGCCCGAGTCGAACAGATACTGGTAATGCGGATCTGAAAGAACGGCAAACGTAGATTTTTTGTGAGCGAGCTTTGTGCGAAACGAGTTCGCCATGCACACACGACCTTTACGGTAGGCCTCGACTAGTGGATGGTCCAAGCCAAACTTGTTAAGAAATTCGTGAATGATGACTCGCTTGTAAACGATGTCAATGCGAAATCCGTCCACGGACAAGTAATCGCCGTTGTATTCGAGATCGTGAGGATCGGCTATCAGCGCAGGATATCCTTCGGCGACAAAATAGTCTTTTAAAACTCGAAATTCACTACTCGTCGGCACATCTTTCCAGTCGATAATCGCGATTCGAGGCTTATCCTCCTCTCCACCCCAGTCGCGGTAAGCCTGTAGCAGCGACCTTAGCAGGGCCCGATGCGGCTGAGGCAACCAATGAGAATTGACTTCCAGAAAGCGTTTTAATGCCGGTAACCGGAAAAGAACTTTCTCCAACTGCATCTGATCACCGATACCTGCCGGCGATTCGGCGTTGTACTCCAGAAACCGAAAGCCTTTCGCATTCACGTGAGCATCAAGTCGACTGCTAACACACAACCGGCTGTAACCCGGCTCCATGCGCGCCGCCTCCTCCTCAGCCGGTGTGAGATCGAGAAAGTCCATCAGAGCCTGATCCGTGAGGGATGCGAGCGCGATTTTTTCGAAAGCACCCGCAAGTGTTTCGGACGCACGTTTTATCGTTTCATACTGAGTGCGAAACAAAATATGAGGCCGCAGAAAAGGGCAAGTGGCACGGTTACCCTGAAGTAATCCGAGCTCACTCTGAGCAACTCGCAACTGTTCTAAGAACGCCGGCCCTATCGTGGGGTCAGTTACGATCAAATCGTCGAGTTGCGTTATTCGATCTTCCATGAAACGCGCCACCGCTGCCGCACCGGACTTTGCCCAAGAAGTGCTTATGCGGGGGAAGATGTCTCACGCAAAGGCGCAAAGCGCTACCGCGTTTCTAACAGCTTTCTTTGCGCGTTTGCGCCTTTGCGCGAGAAAGATTCTTCACATAGAGATCCCCGTCCCCAGACGACATTTGAGCACTTTTTGTGCAAAGCCGCGGCACGGATTAATGTCTCCTCCCTGGAGTCGATGAATGTTCACAGTAGCTCGGAGTGTGATCTCTGTGTTCGAGAGGTTTAGGCACAGTCTCGGCAAGCGAAACCGGTCCCGCGCGGCGACCGCTGATTTCATGAATGCAAATGCGATAGAAGATGTGCGGGGCCGTACCGGCGGGTTTGGAATCGGCGGTTGCTACCGCAGGCTGCCACCACATAGTGCGATGCTGTAGCAGTTCGAAAGCATACTCGCGCAAACCCGTCGAGGAGGACTCATCGGGTAGCTCCTGGTATTTACCGAGAACGACAACGCTAGTCCAGTTTTGATGGTCGATTACCTGATCAGTCTCTACACAGACCAGTGGGTTATCACGCATCCAGCGTATCTTCTGGCCGAGTGTAGTGAACCCGTAGATGTGCTTTTCATCAGAGATGAAGTAGATAGGAACGACGTAGGGCTGCTTATCGCGAACGCAGGCGAGGCGTCCAAACTTGATCTCTTTCAGGAAGTTGAGGCACTGCTCTCTGGACAACTGGTGGATGAGCATTGGAAGTCAGTCTTTCTTAGGGCAATTTGCCCGTTTTAACAGACCGAGGTCCGTCGGAGGTTGATTATTAGAGCAGTTAGCCGGCTAAGCTCGTGCGGCCAACGCCCGACTACCTACTGTAATCAAGGCCGCTTGAGAGACGGCTCCAGCCGAGGAAGTGGGCCGGTAGAAGTAGATGTACCATTCACCGGGCCAGCGCTCCTCAGCCCAACTTGCAAAACCGCACTTCGCGAATTTGTCGCGTAGCGGAACGGCGTTGACAGTATGCCGCACTAAAAGTACATCTTCGTAATCGCGAAGTTCCGTCAGTCCATGCATGATTGCGGGCCACGGATTTTCGTTCCGTTGAATGCGTAAACTGGCATCGACAAAGATTACGTGCCTGTCGTCATCTCTGAGTCCCTGTAATTCTCGTGGCCTTGATGGATCCACAATCCGGCAATCGAAATCGTTTGGCGTGACTTTCATCCTTTATTTCCTCCGCGTCAGAAGCTGAACAGGAAAATTGCCTAGGAGTCATAACTGGGCAAACATTGTGCCTCTCAGTCGTGCGCGAACGGGTTGATAATGGCTGTTCCGGCAGTCGACTGTTTGCGCAAAGTTCCCCAAAAGCTTGGCGAAACTCCGCACAGGAAAGTTACTCACCAGTCAGCCGTTGACGTACCCTGGAACTGTCTGTTGGAGCTTTCTCGCTCAAACGCTGAACAGTAGCTGGGGGACGGAAGCCTCGCATTAGAACCTGGAAACAGCAAACGTTAACGGAGCACTGCCGTAAATCGAGGATAGACGGTTCGGGCGTCGGATGCTAAGCTGAGCCCTGTAATATTTCCCCTTTCAAGCCCCTATCTTTGGCTTTTCACAGCACGTCCGGTTTTCTTTTGAAGAGAACAGGCCTGCCGGAGTCGGACTCATGACAAGACTGATTTGTATATGTGTTTTGCTTGCTCTACTAGCGCTCAACTCTCTCGCTCGATTTCAAGATGCCGCGGTGGCCCAATCCAAGCAGCCTGACGTAGTGACGCTGTCAGAAAAAGCGGCACTTGGGAAAGTCACCTTCAGCCATCTAAGTCACACGACCAAGAACTACAACATTGAGGGTACAGGCCCCGTCACGTGTATCGAATGCCACCACGTCGAGCAGCCGTTGGAAGAGGCGAAAAAGCGGCCGCCGCACCAGACGGTCTACCCGGCGGATCGCACAACTACCTTGACGGCAGAACTGCTGACAAAGGAACCTGCCACGAAAGTGACTGCTTGCCGGAATTGTCACGCGCGGAAGGATGAAAAACCTGTTCTACTTCCGGAGTTGCCGCAGGTTAAGAGCGAGAACTCCACCGCAATGATCACGTTGACGAATCAACAGGCTTTCCATCGCGCCTGCGCTGGTTGCCATGATCAAGTGGTGAAGGTGCGGCCGGATGCGAAGTCTCCGACCTCCATGAAGTGCGTTGCGTGTCATAAAAAGGCGTGAGTTGGTAGTCGAAAGACGACCCGGTTTCAGGGCGTCCCCTGGCGTGATTCACCGGCAATAACAGCGACGGCCCAGTTACGCGCGGATCATGATGAGCAACATTTTGAAATTGGTGGTTGCTCTCACAGCGTGAGGACGATTGGCGGGCAGCGTAATGGTCTCTCCATTCCGGACTGTAAAGCTCTCGTCAGCAATCTGGATCTCCGCTTCGCCATCAAGAACAACTACCAGCGCATCGAAGGGTGCGGTGTGCTCACTTAAGCCTTCGCCTTCAGCGAAAGCGAATAGGGTTGCCGTACCACCTTTGTTTTTCAACAGCACGCGGCTGACGATTGAACCATCCTGATACTGCAATAACTCATTTAGCTGTGTGACCTCGGCACTTCTTGTAGAGGTCTGATCTTTCTCGTCCATAGGGAAGTCCTCTCTTCACTCGTACGCACCTGCGTTTCGGTAGAAACGAAACGAACCGCCGCAGCTCTACGACTTGACAGCCACAAGAGCGACTGCGCCCAGTACCTTGCGGTTGCGCCTGAAAACCGATCTCATCTCGAGGACTCTTTGTCTCGCCTCCGAATCCCGAAGAACATTCCAGCCAAAGCGAAGGGCGCCGGTCAAACCTTCATCCCGGATCAACCTTCGCGGCTCGAGCAAACTCATCGGCGCCAGCTCAACCACCCGGATTTCAAAGCCTTCCGCTTGCAGCAACGCGCTCCACTCGGAAACGGTCAGCGGCCTGACCCCGTGATGGACAACGCCCGTCAGCGCGCGTTCGGTTTCTCTGCGCGCAGTTTCTTCCAGATGGTCGGACATCAGGCACATCTCATGAATGCCGTAACGACCGCCTTTCTGGAGAAGCCGGTAAGCTTCGCGCACTATGCCACGCTTCATTTCTTCCGTCTGCATAGTGAGCATCGCTTCGCCGTAAACCACCGTGGCCGACTGACCGGGGAGCCCGGTCTCGGAAGCACTACCGACTACGCAACGCTGTCGCTCACCCTTTAAGTAACCGCTGACGATTTTGGCGGCCTCTTTGTCCCGCTCGACGGCAGTGTAGGACTCCGGTGCTAACCCGAGAGTGATTTGAGCTGTCACGCCCATGCCGGGCGCGAATTCGACCACTCGGTCGGTTCTTTCTATTCTTAGTGCGCCTAACATTTTGCGCGTCAACTCCATGCCCCCGGGACGCAGTACGCGTTTACCGAGCCGCGCCAACACCCAGTGACCCGGCATCTTGGCCGTCTTCAGACCTTCACCTACTCCAACCGAATCCACTTTATCTGTCATTGCCAGGCACCCATTAATTCCGCCACTGACCGCGTTTAAGTTATCAACAAGATTGGTCTCCATGCTTCGAACTTAACGGCCCGTTTCCCTAATGGCGATGACTTATGTCACTTGACCTCACTGACGTTTTGTTCCGCGAATGACCGCAGAGCAGCTTCGTCCAGGATGATCAAACGACGGCCCTCGAAGGCGATTAACCCGTCATGTTGAAGACGTGTGAAGGTCCGGGACACTACCTCACGAACAGAGCCGACTCTCGCGGCAATCTGCTGGTTGGTTTTAGTGAGATTAAGGCTAATTCCATGCTCCGTCGGCGTACCACTTCTGCGCGCTTCAGCGAGGAGAAAACGCGCTAACCGCTGGCCGACCTCGCGGAGTGAGAGTGCTTCGACAAGTTCAGCGCAACGTCTCAGCCGCCCTGCGAGAACCTTCAATGCCGTGAGCGTAATTTGAGGGTGTTGCAGACACAGACGCCGCATGTCGTGTTTATCAATAAAGAGAGTTACGGTCTCTTCTTCGGCCGCCGCAGTGGAGGGATATGTACCGTCGTCGAAAACCGGTACTTCTGCAATGGTCGCGCCCGCCCGCTCGACGTGAATGACTTGTTCGCGACCGTCCAGACTCACGCGATAAGCGCGGACGGCGCCTTCGACGATTACGTACATGCCACGCGCTTGTTCGCCCGTGACAAACAGCACCTCATTTTTTTGAAATCTTTTTTCGAATGTGCGGTCGGCAACTGAGCGCAGAGCGTCCTCATCGAGTTCCTGGAACAACTCTGTACGCCTTAGCGCCGCGATTTTGTCGAGAGTCATCGGACACCATCATCAGCGCTTCTGTGGTTTGGTTCAAGTCTGAGGCCGCGATTGGATGTGACCTAAGTCATTGGCACCTGACGCCACATGCAGAAGATTAAACAAGGCACGTAAAATCCAGGCGAAAACTGCACGAGGAAATGGAAGCAACTAACGAACTGAAAAGAACAACGAGCGGGATTCGCATCAGCTCAGTCGCTCTGCCCGCGGAACATGGCGGATGGAGCATGCTGCTTGAGCCCATCGTGCTTGGATTGATGCTGGCTCCAACGGTACCTGGACTGTTCTTGTCTTTGGGCGCCACTGGCGCTTTTCTGGCACGACATCCCTTCAAGTTAGCGGTAGGGAACTGGCGGAGCAAACGACACTCCGCGCGTACCGTGATGGCTGAACGCTTTGCAGTGGGTTATGTCGTCATCGCGATACTCGGACTCGCTCTCGCAATCAAAACTGGTGGTGTATCTCTCCTGCTTCCGCTGCTATTGGCGATGCCGATCGCGGTCCTCCAGTTGTTTTACGATTCAATGAGCCGTAGCAGAGCGCTGATCCCTGAATTGGCGGGTTCGATTTCAACAGGAGCAGTCGCAACCGGAATTGCGATCAGTGACGGCTGGCCGCATCCAGTAGCATTCGCGCTGTGGGTGATCCTGGCGGCGCGTTCACTCCCAACGATCCTGTATGTTCGCGCACGCCTCCAGCTACTGCATGGCAGACAGGCATCACCAGCCGCAGTGATCACCGTACATTTCCTGGCGCTGTTATTAGTCATTGGACTCGCGACTGTGCGACTCGCTCCCGTTGCTGCTGTCGTCGCCCTGCTTATCCTGCTGTTGCGGGCCATTGTTGGTTTTTCAAAATCTGACCGTCACGTTACAGCAAAAAAGCTCGGATTGCGGGAAGTGGGCTTCGGAGCCTTGACGATTGGCTTGGTGGCGTTGGGCTACGCTTTCGGGTTCTTCTCTGCGCTATCTCTGCAACCTCTGCGCCTCTTGCGGTGAAAATTCACAAATAAACTCACCGCGGGCTTTGCGTCTTTGCGCCTTTGCGCGAGACATCTTCCCCCGCATAAGGCACTTCTTGTGCAAAGTCCTTCCGGCTACTCACCCAGGTTGGTTGGCCATCTCAAGACGTGGCTTTCCCAGAACGTTGCTTAAAACTTCGCACACCGTGGGTAACTTTTCGCATCCTGCATGACGGAAATGGCCCAGCGTTAACGCTTGGAGCCGCCTAAAGGTCGTGACATAAGTCACTGCCGGTGTGACTTTGCCCAGCTAAAGTCACATGGGTACTTCCGTAGGAAATCTTGCTAATCGTTCTTGGAGCAGCCCTTGCTTTAGAAATAGCCAATCGGACAAACCGGGCTCCGTATGAGTGTGTACAAATACAAAACGCTCGTGCCCGATATTGAATTTTGGATGGGCATGATTCCCTGTCAAGCTGCTTGTCCCGTGAAAACGGACGCGGGCAAGTACGTCCAACTCATCGCCGAGGGTAAGTTCAAAGAATCCTATCTTACTGCCCGATCCCCCAATCCCTTTGCTTCAGTTTGTGGCCGTGTCTGTGCCGCGCCCTGCGAGGATGCCTGCCGCCGAGGAAAGATCGATGCACCGATTACGATCCGCGCACTGAAGCGGTTTGTAACTGAAAAATATGGCGTCGAATCGATGGAGCCGGACACGCAGGACGAGTTGAAGGAAGGCACTCGCGACGAAGGCAACAAGAGGCGAGGCCATCTTCCCATCCTGCAAAAAACTCGCGCTAACGTCGCTCGCGGTCAAAAGGTCGCAGTTATCGGTGCTGGTCCAGCAGGCATTGCCGCGGCGCACGATCTGGCTTTGATGGGATATCGAGTGACGGTCTTCGAAGCAACGAACCAGGCCGGGGGCATGATGTACCACGGTATTCCCGAGTTTCGCCTTGCGCGCTCGATTATTGAGAAAGAAATTCAAAAGGTCGTTCAACTCGGCGTCGAGCTCAAGCTCAATACCCCACTCAACGAGAAGTTCGGAATCAGGGAACTGAAAGCTGAAGGCTTTGAAGCAGTGTTTCTCAGCGTCGGCGTTCAGAAAGGCCGCGACATGAATATCGAGGGTTCAAACCTCGATGGCGTGATCAAGGCAATTGACTACCTGCTCAACATCAATAACGGCTATCGCGTTGATTTGGGACAACGGGTTCTCGTCATCGGTGGTGGTTTTGTCGCCTTCGACGCGGCCCGCATGGCACTTCGCGCTGGCTTAGAAGCTGCGGGCGCCCCTGAAAGTGCCGCACCCCGAGCGAATGAGGGGTTGCATACGGCGATAGATGCTGCGCGCACAGCTATTCGAGCAGGAGCGGTCGAGGTCCACATCGCGAGTCTCGAGTCATTCGAAGAGATGCCGGTGATGCGGACCACGCAGGGACGCGAAGAATTCGAAGAGGCCGAACGCGAAGGTGTGCACTTCCTGACGAAACGCGGAGCTAAGCGATTCATTGGCGACAATGGCCGGCTTAGAGCTGTGGAGTTCACGGGCGTCAAGCGCACCTACGACGAAAACGGCCGGTTCAATCCGGTTTACGATCCGGACTTCAGTGAAACGTTTGAAGCGGACACCGTGATCCTGGCCATCGGGCAGCAGGCAGATCTGTCGTTCCTGACTTCCGAAGATCGCGTCGAGATAACGCCGCAAGGCACCATCAAAGTCGATCCACAAACGTTGACAACTTCTGCGCCCGGTCTGTTCGCCGGTGGCGATGTTGCTTTTGGACCACGCAACCTGATCGAAGCAGTAGCGAACGGCAAACGCGCGGCACTTTCGATTGACGACTATTTGCGAGGAGTGAAGACCGACCTGGTTGTGAACCTTCGCATCGAGGAACTGCCTACACGTGCGTTTCGCCGTCCTGAAGATTATGAAAAATGTGAACGCAAGGCACCGCCGGTAATCTCGCTCGATCGTCGTACGGGAATCTCGGAAGTCGAGACCGGCTACGACGTAGCCGACGCTCAGCAGCAGGCCGAACGCTGCCTCTACTGCCACATTCAGACTATTTACGACGCTGAAAAATGCGTGCTCTGCAATCGTTGCGTCGATATTTGTCCCGAGTACTGCCTGAAGCTTGTTCCGATCGAAGAGTTGGATCTTGAACCGGAAATCAAGGAGCGGGTGCTCGAGACCGAGGGGGTATCGCTGACCGGACCGCTCTCCGCGATGCTTAAGGATGACGAGAAGTGTATCCGCTGCGGACTGTGCGCAATTCGATGTCCTACGGACGCCATGACAATGGAGGTCTTCTACTATGAGGAAGAAGAAGTCAGGGCTTGAGCAGGCTCCTGCACCGTACGCCTCGCCGGAATCGCCCGATGAAAATGCGAAGACGGGCGGCGTAAACCTATCACGCCGCAAGCTCATTCGCCGCGTGGGAATCGGCGCCACGCTGCTTGCAATGGGCGGACAGGCCTACGCCGTCCTTCGTTCACTGGTGCCAAACGTTCTCTACGAGGATGCGAAACGATTCAAAGTCGGCACCCTTGATCAATTCGGGGAAGGCGCCAGGTTCATCGAAGACAAACGCGTCTTCATCTTTCGTGAGAAAAACACTCTGCATTGTATTTCCGCCACCTGCACACATCTGGGTTGCACGGTGAAGATGCAGCGCTTGAACCAGCCAAAGAGAGTAAACGCCGGCGGTCGTGAGATTGAGGAGCAGGTGGAGTTCGCCTGTCCATGTCACGGTTCGAAGTATTACGGAGACGGCACAAATTATTCCGGCCCTGCCCCGAGACCATTGGACCATTACAA
The DNA here is from genome assembly GCA_965649955.1 of uncultured bacterium. Taxonomy (GTDB): domain Bacteria; phylum Acidobacteriota; class Blastocatellia; order Pyrinomonadales; family Pyrinomonadaceae; genus PSRF01. The sequence continues at coordinate 19,802 of CBFGMX010000011.1, read as the reverse complement.
GCTTGAAGTCGCGCCGGAAGACGGACAACTCGTCGTGGATACGTCCGAAACCGTGAACCAGGATTTCCGGTTAACTGTTTAGAGAGGAATCAACCATGGTGACGAAGCCCACCGTTTGGGCCAGGCTGAAAAATCAACGCGCAGCCTGGGACAAGATCAAATGGACCTGGCTCCCGGAGACGAGGCGCGAGGCAGGCGATTCAGTGGTGCGGAACTTTCTGCTGCACTGGTTTCCGGCAAAAGTGACGAGGCAGAGTCTCTCATGGAACTATTCGTTCTGGCTGGGCACGATGTCCGCGGTTCTATTTCTAATCCTCGTTATCACTGGAATCCCGCTGATGTTTCTGTACGTGCCCTCGGTCGAGCGCGCGTACCTCTCGGTTAAAGACATTGAGTTCACCGTCTCGTTCGGTTGGTTTTTGCGCGGGCTGCATCGGGTTTCTGCGCACCTGATGGTCGCAGTGGTTTTCCTGCACATGGTGCGAGTCTTCCTCGCCGGTGCTTACAAGAACGGCACGGCCGCAAATCAGAATCGCCCACTCAATTGGATTATTGGGATCACGCTGCTCCTTTTAACTCTCCTGCTTTCATTCACCGGCTATTTGTTGCCGTGGGATCAGCTTGCCTATTGGGCCATTACGGTCGGTACAAACATAGCCTCGGCGGCGCCGGTTGTCGGCGAACGTCTCCGTTTTTTCCTACTGGGTGGCAGCACGATCGATCAAAACACGCTCATACGATTCTACGTTCTGCATTGCTTTTTCCTGCCGCTGGGTGTGTTGTTGCTTTTCTCATATCACATGTGGCGGGTCAGAAAAGATGGCGGGCTCGCTTGCGCGGATCAACTTTCGCTCGAACAAAAGAAGCAGAGAGTAGAGCCAATCAAAAGCAAGACGTACTCACTCCTTGGAATTACCAGCGGCAGAACGGTTCATGTCGAAACGTCAATTATTGATGAGGACAAGCATACGGTCAGTTCGTCGCCGAATCTGACGCGCCGCTTGCTACTGGTGAGTCTTGGAACGCTGGCGGTGAGTGTGGTGCTTACTTTGCTGTTTCGGGCCCCGTTGGAAGAAGCAGCGAATCCCAGCATTACGCCAAATCCGGCGAAAGCTCCATGGTACTTCCTTTGGTTGCAGGAACTAGTCACCGACACCACCTTCACCCTCGGCGGGATCACAATTAACGGCGCTTTAATCGGCGGAATTCTCGTGCCCGGCATTCTCGTAGTCGCGGCAATTGTCTGGCCCTATCTCGATAAGTCGCCCGTGAGTTCGGTTGGTGTTTGGATGGCCAGGGCACGGCGCAAGCAGAACATTGTGTTTCTGATCATCGTGGCAGCAATCTTGATCCTCACGATCATTGGTACTTATTTGCGTGGGCCATATTGGGACTTCTACTGGCCGTGGCAAAGCTGGCCCACGATGCCCAGAAAATTCTAGGGAGAGGACGATGTTCAACAAAGATTCAATCCTGCTGTACTCGTTCGGTGGCGTAATTCTGATCATTACGGCAATCGTCTTTTGGAATTACTACACGCCGGAATGGAAAGGTTATCAGGACGAGTTTCAAGACATGGTGGCCAAGAAGTTTGGCGCCGATAAAGTTCAGCAGGTACCGCAGGGCCTCCAGCAAATCTGGGTTGAAGATCTCAATAGAGTGGATCGTTGCACCACCTGTCATCAAGGCATGGAGTGGAAGGGATTGGACAACGTGGCCCACCCGTTCAAGTCGCACCCGCAGGAAATACTGAAGAAACATCCGCTCAGTCAGTATGGCTGTACGGTCTGTCACGGCGGGCAGGGGTTTGCGACTGACACGGAATCGGCGCATGGGTTCGTCGAGCACTGGGAAGAACCGCTGATGGGCAAACAGGTGAGTGATCTTTACCTGATAAAGGACCGGCGAGCGATGATGCAGATTAACTGTAATAGCTGTCATCGCTACGACCGCGAGACTAAAGGCGCGGACTATATCAATCAGGCCAAGCAATTGGTATCGGAAAAGAACTGCCGCGCCTGCCACACGATCAACGATCGCGGCGGGACCATCGGACCTGATCTCACTTACGTCGGAGATAAGTCGCCGGAGCAATACGATTACTCGCGCATGCTCGGTGTCAAGACAGCCTTTGCGTGGCACGTTGCCCATTTACAAAATCCAAAATCCCTGGTGCCCGAAACAGTAATGCCGAATTTCGGGTTCAACAGCCGCGATGCGCAGGCGCTTTCCTTGCTCGTGATGAGTTGGAAAAGGAGCACGATCCCCGCCCGATATCTGCCGGGTGTCAAATTCACCGAACAACAGACGGCTGAGGAGGCAGAGAAAGAAAAACGAATGCTGGAAGGCGAGGGCGCTTTCTTTGTCAAGAAGGGATGTTTCGTCTGTCACTCGGTAAGCACGCTGGGGGTCGAGTCGGCCTCCAAGATCGGCCCGGATCTTTCTGAAGCAGTGACCGACGTGCAGAGCCGTTTCGGCACGCAGCTCGAAGATTTTTTAAACAACCCGACGGGCACGATGGCCGTCGTTTTATCAACGCAAATCATTTTGTCCCCTGAAGAGAAGAGAGAAGCGGTGGAGAAATTGAAGATTGCTTACCAAAAGAAAGTAGAGCAACAGACTCAATCCGCCGCGACGCAAACTCAATCGCAAGTGAAGCCGGCTCCTTCGCCGCCGAAAAAGTAAGGTTTGGGACTGGTCAACGCGCACGAAGGTAGTGCAAAGAACCCAAACTCTCGGGGCAAATGATGAAAGCGTTAGTTCCCCCAGAAGGAGAGTTAGATACATGAAAGGCAATCATTCGAAACTAACCTGGTTTGGTGTTGGCGCGTTGTGCGCGCTGATGATTTTTTTCGTCTACGCGGGCTGTTCGAAAAAGCCAACTGTCGAACGCGGTGACGTCGCTGAAGCTGCGATCGCCACTTATGTCGCGCCCGGTGACACTGATGAATACTATCTTTTTTACTCAGGCGGCCATTCCGGCAATGTATATGTCGCGGGCGTCCCCTCGATGAGGCATATCTCGACGATACCGGTCTTCGCGCCGTACCCGGCGACGGGCTACGGCTTCGACAAAGAATCAAAAGAGATGCTGGGCGCGTACACCTGGGGTGACGTGCATCATCCGGCGCTCAGCGAAACCGGTGGCGATTACGACGGACGCTGGCTCTTTGTAAACGACAATGCCAACAATCGGATGGCGCGGATCGACCTGCGGGATTTTAAGACGAAGCAGATTTTTGGGCCTGTGCCGAATATCTCCGGTTATCACGGCGGATCGTTCGTCACTCCCAACACGGAATACGTGTTGGCCGCGTCGCGCTTTTCCGTTCCCTTGCCGAAGGGTACGTACGAACCAATGGAAGACTACGCTACGAAGTTCAAGGGCATCGTGGCAGGTCTCGCGATTGACCCTAGTACGGGGAACATGAGCAACGGCTGGCAGATCGTAATGCCGCCGTTCGATTTCGATCTCGGTGATGCGGGCAAGGCCGCGAGCGATGGCTGGGCTTTCTGGACCAGCTACAACACCGAGCGCGCCATCGGCAAGCTCGAGGTAACTTCAACACAGCGAGACCGTGATTACATCGTCGCCGTAAATTGGAAAGAGGCTGAAAAGGCCGCCAACGAAGGCCGCGGTGTCAAAATGATCGGTGGCGTCAAGGTCATCGATCCTAAAGACGCGCCCGGCATCGTTTACCTCATCCCCTGCAGCAAGAGTCCGCACGGAGTGGATGTCAGTCCTGACGGTAAGTGGATCATCGGCAGCGGCAAGTTACAGTCGATCACTACGGCGTTCAGCATGGAAAAAGTGCTCGCCGCGATCCAGAACAAAGACTTCACCGGCGAGGAAGACGGAATTCCGGTGCTTAACTACGAGAAGGTCAGGGAGGCTGAAGTCAATGTAGGCCTGGGACCGCTGCACACGCAGTTCGATGATCAGGGTTACGCTTATACGTCTCTCTTTGTCGAAAGTGCCGTTGCCAAGTGGAAGCTGGGCACGTGGGAAGTAGCAGACAAAATTCCGATCAGCTACAACATCGGCCACCTCGCCACCGCGGAGGGCGACACCGTCAACCCCGACGGTAAATATCTGATCGCTCTAAACAAGCTTTCACACGGACGGCACATGAACGTTGGACCGTCGCAGCCGGAAAGCTCTCAACTCATCAACATCAGCGGCGAGAAGATGAAGTTGCTGTATGACGCTTTCACTGAGCCCGAGCCGCATTACGCACAACTCATAAGGGCCGATAAGCTAAAGCCGATTGAGGTTTATCCCAAAGAAGAGAATAAAAACCCGAACGCGATCTGGGATATGAAGGATGCGTCAGTCACCCAAAACGGGTCGGATGTGACTGTCAAGTTGATCGCGGTCCGCAGCAGCTTCGAACCGAACAAGATCGAAGTCAATCAGGGTGACAAGGTTACCATTTACATCACCAACATCGAGCAGACTACAGACGAGCTGCACGGATTCGGGTTGCTTGAATACAACTTGAATGTGGTGGTTGACCCCGGTGAGACAAAAATCATCGAGTTCGTGGCGGACAAGCCCGGAGTCTTCCCCTATTACTGCACCAACTTCTGCTCGGCGCTCCACCAGGAGATGCAGGGTTATTTGTTGGTTAAGCCAAGGTAGCGAGGAAAGGTTTCTTTCAAATGAGCAACTTCCTGGATAAAGAGACAGCTTTCTTCGACCGGCGGCTTACCTTGAAGAGCCGGGTTTTGATCCTTGTCGCGGTTGTGGCGCTTCTTCCGTGTTTTTTCTTCCCGCTCTGGAACATGAGTTTCTACTCGAACCAGTACCCGGACGGATTGGTTCTGCACATTTATGCTTACCAGTTGGAAGGCGGGAAAACGCCCAACCGCGACGATCTGAGGGAGATCAATTCGCTCAATCACTACATCGGCATGCGGCCACTGCTTGAGAGCGATTTCAGCGAGTTCACGTGGGTGCCGCTGGTCGTTGGCCTGTTAATGATCCTCGCGCTGCGAGCAATGGTGCTCGGAAAAATGTCCAACCTGGTCGATGTGTTTGTGCTCTTTGTTTATTTCGGATTGTTCTCGATGTGGAGTTTTTATCACCGGCTTTACATGTATGGCCACAATCTCGATCCCACAGCCTCGATCAAGGTGGAACCCTTTACGCCGCCGCTCTTTGGATCGAAGGTGATCGCCAACTTCACCGTGAATAGCTACCCGGATATCGGTTCATACGCATTCTTTGCCTTTGCGATCCTGTTGCTGGCGGCGATCCTCTTGTCCGCCAAAAGGAGGAAACCCACAGGCGGCCCGCGACAGGTTTCACCGGAAGCAGAAGTTTAGGTAGATGTTATGAACAAACGCTTCCTTGTGAAATTGCTTTTGCTTTCGATCCCGCTGGTCCTCAGCACGTCGGCGCAGGGAAAGACCCTGACCGTCGGCGGTGCCGACGCGTCATTCCAACTCATTCAACAAGCCATTGACGCTGCGAGTAATGGAGACGTGATCCAGGTGCGGGCAGGAACGTACACGGGCAATCTCATTCTGAGTAAGCAAGTAATCATCGAAGGAATTGGTCGTCCGGTATTGCGCGGTGACGGCACAGGCAGCGTCATCACGATATTAGCCCCCGGCTGCGTAGTCCGAGGATTCATTATCGAGCACTGCGGCGGTGACCTGACGCGCGAAGACTCAGGCATCTTGCTTAAATCACCCAACAACCTAATCGAGGATAACGAACTTCGCGACGTCCTTTACGGCATCTATCTCTACAGCTCTCCTGGCAATACTCTGCGCCGCAATCAAATTCGCGGCCGGCCCGAACTGGAAGAAGGCGAACGCGGCGCAGGGCTACACCTCTGGAATTCGCCAGACAATATCATCGAGGACAACATCATCTCCGAAGAACGCGACGGGATCTACATACAGAGTTGCAATGGCAATCAGATTCGGCGCAACCGCGTCACGAACCTGCGTTACGGCTTGCACTACATGTTCTCCGATCTCAACGTGTTCGAAGATAACGTCTTCTCAAATAACGTCGCGGGCGCGGCGATCATGTATTCGAACAAGATCGAGATGCGCCGTAACGCTTTTATTCATAACCGCGGTTTCAGTTCCTTCGGAATTCTGTTTCAGGAATGCAATGACATTCTGGCTGAAGATAACTTCATAGTCGATAACGCTACCGGAATCTTCATGGAGGCGCTGCGCAAGACAACATTTCGCCGCAACACCATTGCAAACAATGACGTCGCGCTGAGGATGTTCAGCAATTCCGACGCAAATGTAATCACCGAAAATAATTTCCTTAACAACCTGAGCCCGCTGCAACTCGTCGGCAAGCGGACCACAACCAGGTGGTCCGAGAACGGCCGTGGGAATTTCTGGAGCGACTATGACGGCTACGATTTGAACGAAGACGGACGCGGCGACGTGCCGCAAAAGATTCAAAATGTGTTCGAGTACATGGAAGGCAATCATCCGCGCCTGCGGTTTTACCTCGAGAGCCCGGCGGCCCGTGCGTTGGCGGTGGCAGAAAAGACCTTCCCGATCCTCAGAGGCTCTTCGGAAGTGGATGAGGCGCCGTTGATGAAACCAGTCAGGATGCAAAACCAGTATGGGGCAGAGAAGTCTACAAGGCGGATTGATTCCGGTTTGATGGCAGTTTCGCTCTTCATCCTGAGCGCCACCGGGATTGTGATTTGGAAAGGACAGAGCTTTAAAAGAAGATGGCTATTCAGGTCAGCAAACTGACTAAGAGATTCAAAGACTTCGTGGCGGTCGATGACGTCTCATTTGACATCGAACGCGGCGAAACCTTTGCGCTGCTCGGACCGAACGGCAGCGGCAAGACGACCACGCTGAAATGCCTGGTCGGGTTGACCCTGCCAACCGCGGGGAATATCAGGGTGGACGGCTTCGATGTCGGGCGTCAGGCTCGCGCTGCGAAGCGATTAATGAGCTTTCTGCCGCAGCGGGTCAGCTTCAGTGATCAATTGACTGGACGGGAAGTGCTGGAGTTTTACTGTCGTTTACGCCGCATACCGTCTCAACGCATTGACGAAACTCTTAACACGCCTGACTTCCATTTCAATGGTTTCTTTGACAAGTCAGTAAGCAAATTTTCAGGCGGCATGACTCAACGTTTGGGGCTGGCGGTCGCTTGTTTACCCGATACGCCGATTCTGGTGCTCGATGAGCCGACCGTCAGTCTTGACCCAAATGGAGCAATCCAATTCCGCGAGTTTCTTGCCGCGCTCAAGCGCAAAGGCAAGACCATAGTGTTTACATCTCATGTATTGGCGGACGTGGAACAACTCGCCGATCGAGTTGGAATCATGGTCCAGGGGCGACTGGTTGCCTTGCAATCCACAGACGGCCTGCGGCAAGAGCTGATGCGAAATGCTCGATTGCGCATCACGCTGTCGAAGGTGGACTCCCATTTTATAGATGCAGCAAAGCGCGCCGGAGCGATAGATGTGACGCCAGCGAAAAACTCGCTCGTATTGACTTCCAGTGCAGAAAATCGTTTGAACATTCTGCGAGCCATCGAAGAGTCGGGCGGACAAATAGAGAGCTTCGCAACGGAAGAGTTATCGCTTGAAGACATGTACATGAAGTACGTGAGTGGGCCACAACAATGCACATAAAGCGGAACGTTATCGGTCTCATCATCTGCTTCAGCGCGCTCGCGAGCTGCCAGCAGCAACGACTGGAGCCAGTAGCGCTCGCCCCGGAGGACATGTGTTCTTTCTGCCGGATGGCGATCTCGGAAAAACGTTACGCAGCTCAACTGTTGGACAACCAGGGACAGGTTTTTAAATTTGACGACATCGGATGCATGGCCAACTTCATGCAGCGCAATAACATTGACGGCACAACCGTGGCGCGTTTCGTAATGGATTTCGACGAGCGCATCTGGATCAAAGCTGAAGATGCTTATTACGTCCATTCGTCAGAGGTAACGACACCGATGAATGGAAGCGTGATTGCTTTCACAACTCAGCCAAAGGCGCAGCAGGCGGCCGAGAAATTCCACGGCAAGATACAGCGCCTCGAAGACGTTTTTCAGTAAATAAAATGGACCAAAACGCAATCATTACTGTTGCGAGGCAGGAACTTGTTATCAACATTAGAAACCGCTGGACAATCGTCTTCGCCAGCGTCTTCGGTGTTCTGGTCCTGGCTATCTCTTACTTCGGATTAGTAACGGGTGGTGTAGTTGGCTTTCAGGGATTCGCACGCACGTCCGCGAGCTTGCTCAACATGGTGCTCTACATCGTTCCGCTTGTTGCCCTGGTGATGGGAACGCTCAGCTTCACCAGTGAGAAGAGTGGCAGCGAGCTGTTATTTTCACAGCCGGTAACTCGCGGTGAGATCCTGCTCGGCAAATTCCTCGGCTTGTTTGGCTCGATTCTCACAGCCACGCTGGTGGGCTTTGGACTCGCAGGCATAGTCATCGCCGCGAACGCTGGAACTCAAGGTTCACTTCGTTACCCGGCCCTGGTGGCTTTTTCCCTTTTGTTAGCGCTTATTTTTCTTAGTCTGTCGGCCTTCATCTCGGCACTTTGCCGGCGTAAGAGTAAAGCGTTTGGAGTCGCACTGTTCGTGTGGTTTTTCTTTGTGCTTTTCTACGATCTCCTGGTCATAGGTGCGACCTTCACGTTTAGTGAGCGAACCGCCAACACGTTCATCTTCGGATCGCTGTTTGGAAATCCTGTGGACCTGGTGCGCGTCGCCAGCCTGATGACGCTCAACGGCAAGGACATCTTCGGCGCAGGCGGCGCGGCTCTTTTGAGATTCCTGGGCGGCGAGCGTTTGAGCTTTGCGTTGTTGCTTGTCGCTCTCTCGTTCTGGACGGTTGTGCCGCTTGTCGGCGCCGAGAGGCTGCTTCGACGACAGGATATTTAGCTCTCTGACAGACCGTGAAACATGAAGAAACCTTTCCTGGTTGTCGGGTCTGCAATCGTTCTCGTTGCGGTTGGCGCCGCACTCTTCTACTTTCGTTTAAGCGACCGCGACGAAAACCTGCACTATGAACGCGAAGAGACAGAGTTAACCATTTCAAACATTCCTCGGGCGCAACTCACTCTTTTCAAAGCAGGCAAAGACGTTCAAGACGCGCTGGCGATGCCTTCCATCGACGGCGAACAAACCTGGCTGGCTAGAGGAAATTATTTTCTGAAGGCCGAACAAGGTAAACGATCCTTTTTTTATCCAGTTCCGATATTGGGCTATCGCGGTGGTCCAGACAAAGGCGGTACCTTTAACGTCACGATTCGCCTCCCAGGTCCAGACTCACCGCACGGACTCCTTCCCGACTTGCCCGACTACGTTTTTATTCCCAGCGGTCATTTTCTTATTGGTGACCGCCAGAACCCGCAGGAACCTCATTACGTTTGGCTGGGCGGTTTCTTTATAAATCCTTTTGAAGTTACCAATGCTGAGTTTCGTGAATTTACGACCGACCCGCGTGGATACCGCGACGATACGAACTGGACGGAAGCAGGAAGAAAGTGGAAAGCGAACAATGTTTCGCACGCCAGCGCGTCGCTGAAACCAACGGATGGCGATTACGAACGTTTCGGTCAACCGGACCAACCGGTTGTGGAAGTAAATTGGTTTGAAGCCAATGCCTTTTGCCGCTGGCTGACGAAAGCTTTCGGCAAAAAAGCATGGACGTTTGGCTTACCTACTGAGGCGGAGTGGGAAAAGGTCGCGCGTGGCCCGGATAATTTTGATTACGGGCTGGGCATGAATATCAGTGACAGGGAAGTCAATTTGTATAACTGGAAAAAGAACCCCGGGGCTGAAATCACTGTGATTGGACTTTTCGAAACGAAATCCAAATACCCGGCCAATCGTTATGGCGTTTACCATATGACCGGAAACGTCGCCGAATGGACACAGTCGATCTACCGCCCTTTCAATCGCCAGCACCCATACGTGGATGACGACGATCGCAACCACGATGAGACGTCGGGTGAACGTGTACTACGTGGCGGTTCGTGGTACACGGCCAGCATTGCTGTTCTCTACGTTCCTTATCGCGAGAATTTTCGCCCTGAAGTTCACGCGCCTTATCTCGGATTCAGAGTTGTCGCCCGCCCAATACCGTAACGCCGTGAAGAACCGGTAATGTCCAGCTTGCGTTCGCCGATTCTGATGCGCTTGTAGTGTAGTGATTGAACACGTATGATTCGAACCCCCTTTAAGCCCCTTTCGGTTTCCCGAATTGATTTAATGACCCCGCCGTGCTCGTGCGCTTTGTGCACGTACTGGAAGGGGAGGAGTACTGAAATGAATGCAATAACACAAATGATCACGCAACAGCTTGGCGGAAGCGCGGCGCGCACAATCGCTCAGCGATTCGGTATCAGCGAAACTACAGCCAACACGGCGATTCAAATCGCCATCCCTCTGCTTGTGACCGCGTTGGCACGCAATGCTTCACAACCGCAGGAGGCGCAAAACCTGCATCAGGCGGTCGCCACCGATCACGACGGTAGCATCTTCAATAACATCATGGGTTACCTAGGGAATCCGCAAAGCGCAAACGGCGCAGGAATTCTGAGGCACGTTTTCGGCGGCCAACAGCCGGCGATCCAAAACAATCTGGCACAGGCGACCGGAATGGACGAAAGTTCTGCCGGAGGTTTGCTCGAGACCTTAGCGCCGCTTGTCATGGGCTCGCTCGGGCAGGTCCAACACCAGACCGGTCTTGATCCTTCCGGTCTCTCAAACTTTCTCGAAGTTCAGCAACAAGAGGCACAGGTAACGGCGCCCGATGCCATGGGTGTGCTTAGCTCGATGTTGGACCAAAACAAAGATGGCAGCTCGATGGACGATCTTAAACGTATGGCTGCAAGCTTCTTCAAGTGATATATCTTGCAGCTTATCCGGTTACCGCTTAACGACGTGCCAGGCAGATTGATCCGGGTTGAATCGGACGAGCCGGATCGCGCGAGCTAACCCCAGGAGTTGCAGCACTCGAATGCCCCACCAGTTAAAATCGATTTCGTACCAACGTAGGCCGTGACGCGCGGAAGTCGGAAATGCGTGATGGTTATTGTGCCATCCTTCTCCAAAGGTCAGCAGCGCTACCCACCAACTGTTGCGCGAGTCTTCGATGGTCCCGAATCGTCTTCTTCCCCACAGATGCGTAGCGGAGTTGACGAGCCACGTAGCGTGCAATCCCACGGTTACGCGCAGGAAGACCCCCCATAACATCACTCCCCAACCACCAAACGCCACCAGTAATATTGCGACCAACAGTAAGGGCACGAAATAGAAGCGCGCCAGCCAAACGTAATAGCGGTCTTTCAATAAATCCGCCGTATAGCGCTTGAGTGCCGCCTGGTCGTGATCTTGCGCGGTGCCTCGTACCACCCAGCCAACGTGAGCCCACCAGCCACCTTCGCGTGGTGTGTGCGGATCGCCCTTGCGGTCGGTATGGGCGTGGTGAATTCGATGTGTCGTCACCCATTGCACCGGTCCGCCCTCCATGGCTAACGTGCCGCACGTCACCAGAAAGTACTCGACGATCTTAGGCACTCGATAACCCCGATGGGTAAGCAGGCGATGATAACCCATGCCGATGCCAAGGCTCCCGGCGACCCAATACAGAAAGACCGCAGCGATGAACGCGGGCCAACTCCAGAAAAAGAGTGCTGCGATTGCACCCAAGTGAGTGATAGTTAGAAAAACTGTATTACCCCAGCGAATCCGACGATTCTCTTTGACAGGTACCGGTTCAATTCCTTTAGCCATTCGTTCTCCAGTTGGACCACTCAAAACATTTCAACGTCACTGCACACCCTACCGACGATTTCAACTTAACTATTAGACGTTGCAATTTCTTTTCGAAACAACGAACCGGTGGGCAAGTTACAAAAGAATTACACAGGCAGGGTTACGCATGCGCTTGCTTCAGCGACTCGCGCGCCGCGGTCGGAACGAACGTACAGAGGCGCGTCCACTGGCAAATGGCGTAAACGATTTGACTGGAGTCGCCGGAACTGTTTGCAATCCGGCAAATCCTTGCGGCATCACGCGCTTCACCGCTTGACCCGTGAGTCGCTCAATGGCTCGCATCGACGACTCATCTACTGGAGCCACAATGGAGATCGCCTGACCTTGATTGCCCGCTCTTCCGGTGCGGCCCACGCGATGCACGTAATCTTCAGGAGCTGCTGGAATGTCGTAATTGATAACGTGTGAAACTGCCTCAACGTCCAATCCACGGGCTGCGATATCAGTTGCAACCAGCACGCGCGCTCTACCATCGCTGAAAGCACGCAGGGCAGCTTCGCGCTGTGGCTGGGTGCGATCGGCATGAATGCGTTTCACGCTGTGGTCGCGGGCGCTGAGAACATGTGAGAGCCGCTCGGCACCGCGCCGGGTGCGCGTAAAAACAAGCACTCGCTCAAAAGGCTTGGTCTGTTTTTCAAGCAACTCCAGCAGGAAGGAGGTCTTGCATTCCGGGGCCACCTGATAAGCAATTTGCTCGACCATCGTCGCTGCGCGACCACGAGGACTGACTTCAATAAGCATCGGATCACGCATTGTGGAACGAGCGAGTTGCTCGATGCTGGGAGACATCGTTGCTGAAAACAAAAGCGTCTGACGTTTTGTTGGCAACATCGAAAGCACGCGCCGAATTGCCGGCAGAAATCCCATATCCAGCATGCGATCTGCTTCATCCAGCACCACTATTTCAACCGTGGAGAGGTTAACGACGCCACGCGTCGTTAGATCGAGCAAACGACCAGGCGTGGCAACCAGCACCGCAGTGTCACGTCGCAAAGCCGCAATCTGCGAGCGGATGTTTGTGCCGCCGATCGCTATTACGCAGCGATTCGCTTTTGCCTGATTTAACTCGCCGTAGTTCCTTTCGATCTGAAGTGCTAACTCACGCGTCGGCGCTATGACAAGCACGCGAATGCCCCGTCGGGAGCTCTCGCTGATTCTCTGAATGATGGGTAGTAGGAACGCGGCGGTTTTACCGGTGCCGGTTTCGGCACAACCGATCATATCTCGGCCGCTGAGAACAACAGGAATTGCCTGCCGCTGAATCGGTGTCGGGGTTTCGTATCCGAGGGACTCAACAGCGCGCAGTTGCGGAGTTGAAAGTCCGAGTTGAGAAAAATTCATAGTTTCCTTATTCGCGCGCTCTAATGGAACGTCGCGATCGTTTGTGAAATGGTTACAGCCCTTTCTACCCTCATTGTCTTTTCCGACGGAGAGTAGAAAAGGGCCTGCTTGAGATTGGTAGGGCTTACCAGCGATCGCCGTAACCGCCCTTATTGCCGTTCCGATTGCCGTTATAGCCGCCGCGGCCAGTGGCCGCCGTGCGGTCTTCGCGGGCCTTGGCCTCGTTCACCTTCAAAGCGCGACCACCAACTTCCTTGCCATTGAACTGATCAATAGCTGCGGTAGCTTCCGCGTTTGTGGACATCTCCACGAACGCAAATCCGCGCGAGCGGCCGGTGTCGCGGTCTTCAATGACATTCGCCGATTCGACAGTACCCGCTTGTGCAAATAGGTCCTGGAGGTCCTGGCTGGTTGTTTGGAACGACAGATTTCCAACGTAAAGTTTCGTTGACATAGATATACCTTTCTCCCTGAGGGAGCGAAAAAGAAGCTGCGAATCGGATTGGCTTCGGCGAAACGGTTGCCGTTCGAAGGGACCGGGTTCGGATGCTCTTAATAGAGCGGCTTCAGAGTTTGAAACAGCCTGCTCTCGAACCATCCAAACGTCCGGCGCTGATACTGCAGCGCAGGGCGCATCACCGTCGATGCGCGAGAGAAGGAATTTAACCGGCTATTAGGTGCGTTAATCGCGACTCCAGTTGCAGCCGGTTATCACGGAACTGAAATAGATCTTCGTAATTATATGCGAGGTAAACTTTCGCTCCGGAAGTCTGTGGGCTTGTGATATCAGGTGGTCTGGCAGATTCCAGAGGAGCTGAGAAGGGAGTTAAGCGGACTCAATTCGAAACCTACCTTACACGACCCAGGGCCATAAAGCAACTTAAGCAGGGCGCCCCATATAAGGTGGCCAATTTAAAAGCAGGACTTAGCAAGAACAAGTCCGAAAGGGGGCAACGCCCCCGCTCCTGCACGACTAAGCGGGGCGCGCTTCGCTTGGCGCCTTCCTGACTGTTCTCAGCTCGTCGGAGTTCAAAATGTCTACTGCAATGTCGATTCCTGAGAGAATGTCCGTCAGCCGGGTACAAGCCTTGCGATTCGTAACAAGACATGCTTCAGATGAAGCCGCGGGGCTGCCGGTGTTGAGACAAGTGCTGTGAGGGGCGAGAGTTGATTATCTGGCTACAGTTTATTGCGTGTACGGCGCTGATTCTTTTTTCCGGTTCAAGGCTTTCCCTCTACGGCGACATCATCGCCGAAAAAACGGGCATGGGACGGACTTGGATAGGCGTGGTGCTTATGGCGTCCGTAACCTCTTTGCCGGAACTGATAACCGGTATCAGTTCAGTAACAATCTTCAATCTTCCCAACATCGCCGCGGGGGACGTACTGGGAAGTTGCATGTTCAATATGCTCATCATTGCCATGCTCGATTTCATGGGTGGGTCCACACCATTGTCCGCGCGGGCACACCAGGGCCAGGTGCTTGGCGCAGGCTTCGGGATCCTGCTGCTCGGACTTGTCGCTATCAGTTTGTTCGCTTCGCCATCTTTCCCGCGGCTAGGATGGATCAGTTTTTCCAGTCTGGTTTTCATCGGCGGTTATTTGATTGCTATTCGGACCGTTTTTCTCTACGAGAAGCGACGAATTGGTGAATTCGTTACAGAGAGAGCAGAAGAGGCGAAGTATGAACGAATCAGCAAGGCCCGGGCCTACACGATCTACGGACTCAACGCTGTGGTAATAATCGCGGCGGCCACCTACCTGCCGCATCTCGGGGAAAGAATCGCGGAATTAACCGGTCTCAGCAAAACATTCGTTGGCAGCATCTTTATTGCAGTCTCGACGTCGCTGCCCGAGGTAGTGGTGACTGTCGGAGCGCTTCGCCTGGGCGCTATTGACATCGCCTTAGGAAACCTCTTCGGAAGTAACCTTTTCAACATCGGGATACTGGCGGTTGATGACTTGTTCTACACAAGAGGGCCGCTGCTCTCGCAGGTCTCCGGCAATCACATCGTAAGCGCCCTGGCAGCCATTATTATGACGGCCATAGCGATCATCGGCTTGACCTACCAGACAACGACGAAACGCCACTTCTTTGCGTGGGATTCAATCGGGATTGTTTTGGTCTACGTCTCCGCGACTCTAATTTTGTATCTAACGGGAATCGGGCTCGACTAGCTTCATGTCGTGGCCCGCAGTGTGACGTCGTTCATCTCAGTGTAAAGATTTGCTTATCGGAACCGCGTCACTCCGAAATCCGATGTTGGCAAATCTCCCCGAGTATGTTTAAAAATTATCCGTGGACCAGAGTCAGTTTAGTATCGTAAGTCCGGAGTTCAAAGCGAATCCGTTTCCACTGGTCGCGAGTCTAAGAGCTTCACAACCGGTTTTCCGCACGTCGCTTCCCGATAAAACGCCAGTCTGGTTACTTACACGTTATGACGACGTCTTCACGCTGCTGAAAGACGAGCGCTTCGTCAAGGACAGACGTAAAGCAATGACGGCGGAACAGCTTCGGAAGATGCCCTGGGTGCCACCAATGTTCCGGCCACTCGAACGGAACATGCTTGATCTCGATCCTCCCGATCACACGCGTCTGCGAACGTTGGTGCACAAGGCCTTTACGCCGAGTCTCGTTGCGCGCATGCGCGATCGAGTCCAGGCGCTCGCCGACGAATTACTTACTCAAGCATTGCAGAAGGGTGAATGCGATCTCATCGGTGATTATGCACTGCCGTTACCGATGATAATCATCACGGAGATCCTCGGCGTGCCGACGCGCGATCGCGATAAGTTTCATAAGTGGTCCAAAGCGGTCGTTTCGCTGAGTTCTCCGACTCCTACGTTGCGCGTAATTCCGAACGTCTGGATGTTTCTCAGATACTTGCGACGATTCTTCGAGACACGCCGGCGAGATCCGCAGAACGATCTTACCAGCGCGTTAATTACCGCCGAAGAAGCGGGCGATAAACTGAGTAAAGACGAACTGCTCGCAATGGTCTTTCTACTGCTCATAGCCGGACATGAAACAACAGTGAACCTGATCGGGAACGGCATGCTGGCGCTCTTTGAACATCCCGCGGCGATGGACCAACTGCGCCACAATCCCGCCTTGATCAAACCGGCGGTTGAGGAACTGCTCCGTTACACCTCACCAGTCTTTACGTTGTCAGAACGTTACGCTCGCGAGGATGTAACGATTCACGGTGTCACGATCCCGCGTGGAGAGATGACCCTCGGCGTCATCGGATCCGCCAATCGTGATGAAACGGTCTTTCACAAGCCGGATGAGTTAGAGCTCACTCGAGAACCGAATAAACATCTGTCCTTTGGGCAGGGAATTCACTTTTGCGTCGGAGCACCTCTCGCTCGTTTAGAGGCTGAGATTGCAATCAACACGTTGTTGCGCCGGACGTCCAGTTTGACTTTGCGCGTCGCCCCTGAGTCTCTGCGGTGGCGTCCGAGCATCATGTTGCGTGGACTCGAGTCGCTGCCAATCTCAATGAGCGCGGCATAGAGTCTTCAGCGTTATTCACTCGGGCGCCACGATTCGCATTAATTGCCCACATAGCCAGCCGCCATAAGTGCCGAGTGCATAACCGAGCACCGCCAGAAGCACACCAACAGGAGCGAGGGCTGGATGGAATGCGGACGCAACCACCGGAGCTGAAGCGGCGCCGCCGACGTTTGCCTGACTACCAACCGCAAGAAAGAAAAGCGGAGCTTTGATCAACCATGCTAATAACAACATCGTCGTTGCATGAAACACCATCCAAATCGAGCCGACGAGAAAGAGCGCGGGCTGATCGAACACGGCGAGAATATTCATCTTCATGCCGATCGTAGCGATCAGGACGTAAAGTAAAACCGATCCCAACGTCGAAGCGCCGACGCCTTCGAGCGCCCGCACACGCGAACTCAACGAAAGTAAAAGCCCGGCGGTGGTAGCGATCACGACAATCCAGAAAAACTTGCTGGTCAGGCTGAACTGCGCCAATCCCGGAGCACGGCGCTCGATCTGCGGTGCGATCAAGTCAGCGCCAAGATGCGCAACTGCCGTCACTACAAACCCAACCGCCAGCACCGCGATCGTATCTTTCAACCCCGGCACTCTTGCGATGCGGGCTCGAAACTCCTCGACCGTAGTTTTAACTTCATCGATCGCCGACGTGTCGGCTCCGACTCTCTTATCGATCTGTTTCGCGCGACCGGCGGCGAATAGAAGACAGGCCATCCAGACATTTGCTACGAGCACATCAATGGCGATCATTACCGAAAAGAGCCGGTCGCCAACTTCGTAGACTTCTTTCATCGCAGTCTGGTTAGCACTGCCACCGATCCAACTGCCCGCGATGGTAGAGAGGCCGCGCCAAACGGCCTCGGGTCCCTGTCCGCCAACTAGATCCGGATTGATAAACGAAACGATCAGGACCGCGAGTGGTCCGCCGATAATAATTCCAATAGTGCCGCCGAGAAACATGATCACGGCCTTGGGGCCCAGGCGCGCAATGGCCTTTAGATCGATGCTGATCGTTAAAAGGACCAGGCTGGTGGGTAACAGGTATTGCGAGGCGATGGTGTAAAGCTTTGAAACGTCACCTGAATAAACACCGAGCGTGCTGAAGATTGAAGGCACGAAGTAGCACAAAAGCAGCGGTGGAACATACGTGTAAAACTTCTTCCAAAGTGGCAGATCGCTATGAGCGGTGATAAAGACTGCTCCAAGGATCGCCATCAGGATGCCGAGCACAACGGCGTCATTTGTGATGAGTGGATTCATTTGTGGTCGTGGTCCGGCTTGAGTCTAGCGTTTCACTTTCCGTGGCACTGCGTCCAGGTGTTTGGTGGTGTTCTCAACAACGCTGTGTGGAGTTACAAAAGTGGGCGACTCACCGGACGCCAATTGTTCGGCGGTTTTGTGCGGCAACGCCTGCGGGTTCAGGCGACTCTGCTCGATCTTCTTTTGCATTGTGCTGCCGAGATAAAAATTGACGATTTGGTAGACAGCGATGATAAGGCAGCAGAACAGCGAGAGAAACAGGAGTTGTGTGTCGGCACTGCCACGAATAACCCCGAAGATCATCGTCGCTGCCGTCAGCGCGAGGCCGGCACTTATCGCCTCCAGAATGCGCATCTTTCGGATCTTCTCTTCACGCGTTCGCCTTCTAAACAATCCGGGTCGTGTGACAGAGTTGAGGTCCGGCAACCATTCACCACACCGGGTGCAATAAGACTCAGCGTTCTGAGCACCGGCTCCGCATTTTGGACAGAACATGTTCACCTCACGTGAGTTTAGCAAGTGTTTCAGGAAAACTGCTGACGAACTGTTCCAACTGGCGATAGAATCGCGCCGCACTTTGACCTCCCACGAGCTAAGAACAAGTCCGGAAGGGGGCAAGCGCAGCGCGCCCCCGCTTAGTTCCGCAGAAGCGGGGGCGTTTGTCCCTTTTATCACAACTCGCCGCGATCCCTGGCCAGAACCGCGGCGAGCTGGTTACTCAACTCAGCCAGACCAAGCCTCAGTTGAACTTCGGCTTGTAGTGAGTTGAGAAAAGCACACTAGCCAACTTTGTTATGCCGGCGAGGTTCTGCCGGCTTGATAGTGGTCTTCTGCCGGTGCATCTCCCCACGTCTTCCAGAGTAGAGGACAAGCCAGAAAATGGCGCCGAAAGCCGCAACGGTTATCAGGATTAGAATTACAGAATTACTCATGATGATCACTCCTCGTTGACCGAACGAGCCGTGCGACGTAGGACCAACGGAAATTGGACCTACAGCTCCGCACGCTCATTTGTTAAGCGTTGATGAAAGCGTGAATTGTGTTAGGTGTTCAGGCTAACGAGGGTGGTGCTCGCCCAGTACGGGGCGCCATCGTGATTGGCGTGAAAAAGCAAACGCTGTAACCGATTTTTATAGGGAAGCGCGTGTCGGTCGGAAGATCGAACCTATCGCTTGGCAAGGCAATCAGCGGGTCAGACTGCGGCGGTTGCTTGTCGGCACGCTTCTTTGACTGCACCATCATCGGGACGCGGAAACTCATAGCGCCGGCTTGAGGTGCGGACAGACCTTTGTGCGATTGATCGGATTGAACGTCCAGTGTCGCCTGTGTCGTCGCGGCAGGCAGCGGGAAAAACTGGAGCCCCACATTGCTCGAGACACACAAGCAAATGAGCGCCGCCATCACGAGTAGGGCGCGCCAGTTGGGTAAGGCAGAAATGCTAACTCCAGGAGACATCTGATTGAGCGGAATCTTATAAAAACCTTCGATAACCTACAAGTACACGGAGTCTCGAATCCCCCCGTCCAGAGGCAATATGCGATCTGTCATGCCTTGTAATGAATGACTTTCACCTTTTCGAGGGTTACCAATCCATCCTTGATCATCTCATCTAATGTGGGTAGGAATCGTTCGATGTTTTCTAGGCTGTCCGCAATCTCAATGATCATCGGAAGGTCTTCCGAAAGCCGCAGGATCTTCGCAGTGTGGATGATGCTGTGCTTTCCAAATCCCATTACCCCGCGGGTAACCGTCGCTCCGGCAAGCCCCATCTCTCTCGCTCTTAACACGATTGCTTCGTAGAGCGAGTGGTGGCCGTGCTTGTCGCTTTCTCCGACAAAGATGCGCAAAAGATATCCATCTTCAGGTATGTTCATAGTTCTCC
>CBFGMX010000010.1:0-60795 GCA_965649955.1 uncultured bacterium | reverse complement strand
TGGGGCGGCATGTCGGTCTCGAACCGACGACCTCCAGATCCACAATCTGGCGCTCTAACCTACTGAGCTAATGCCGCCATATTGGTTTGCGTGGTGCCCCCGGCAGGACTCGAACCTGCGGCCCTCTGCTTAGCTTCCAGCATCAGGCTTTCCCTGACCGCCCGTCAAAGCTGGGGTTGCTGGCTGGACTATATCTTGGACGTCTCAGTCCCGACCCGTATAGTCTCTGAGGATCCCTGCGTCGGGGTTGGACCAGGTTTCCTGCGGATTACCCAATCCTCGTGGATTTTTACTTGGATCGTTCGGATCGAAGTACCAGAGGCTCTCAGGGCGTCCCCGCATACAGGGTCGTCCACTCAATGGGTTCCAGACCGCTTCCCCATTAAGGCTCCAACAAGGCAGATGCTCTATCCGCTGAGCTACAGGGGCATCAATGTCAACGGCTGCGAATGTTAACACGTTGGCAGCTTAATTCGTAAACCGTGCGATTTTGATTATTTGTGTTGCCGGCAATGAAAAGAGATCGCCCGATGAGGGCGATCTCTTTGTAAAACCGTTGCAAGTCAGGAGAGCTTTACGCGGCGCGAGTATGTTCTTTCGTTTCCGCGAACACTCTACGACCGTTCAGCGCATCATCGATGATCTCGCGGACAGCCGACGTTTCTGGATTCACGTCCATGCGGTCGCACGCTTTGAGATGTCTGATAATACCTTCGGTCGCGATCTCCAGGGCCAGACCATTCAATTTCGAATAGCGTCGGGCCTGAATATGATCGATTCTCATAAGCCGCTCATTAAGCGGCAGGTGCGTATCAAAAGTCACGATTGCCTATATTCCTCCAATTAGAGATGGTTGCCGTTTCAATGTATGAACTATAGATGCTCAAACGAACGCCTTGGATGCAGCCTCCCGCCCATGGTAAAGCTTGGATTTGGGGGCAAAAACCCCAAAAACAAAGGCTACCTGATACTCATTGCCGCAGGGGTGGTCAGCGAAACGCGAGATTATACTGAACGACCGTTCAGTCGTCCAGAACTTTCTCATCGAAATTAGTTTTAGATGGAACCCTGCCCGGTACGGTGACCCTATGTCCAGTTATAACAAGGATTTAAAAGCGGAGAGTGAGGACAAAGGCGCCGCCCAGTTCCACGAAAGGGGGTAAGGGGCGGCGCCATTTGCTGAAAAATAAGTGCTGTACTTTACTTTTTTGGTAGCACTGTGTCTTTCATTGACTTTCCTACGCGAAACTTCAATGTCGTCTTGGCGGGAATCTGAATGGTTTCGCCAGTCGCGGGGTTCCGTCCCTCGCGGGCTTTTCGCTCGGATTTCACGAGTTTTCCAAATCCTGGAAGAACAAATTCGCCGTTTGATTTCACTTCGCGCGCTGCCAGCGTCGCCATCTCCTCGAAGAACTCCTTCACCTGTGCTCTCTTCATTCCGGTAGATTCGGCAAAGTGGTTGATAACTTCCGATTGCGTCATGCGCTTCTTGCCTGTCGCGGCTTTGGTCGCCATAGTCTGGTGTAACACCTCCAACGAGAACTTAGATTGAAAAGCAAATCGGACACTCATATATCACACTCAAGCCCCAAAGTCTCCAACAAAACCAGCATTTCGCTAGGTTTTTTGGCCTTTCAGAGACCGGAGGGGCATTCCGACCCCGACCGATGGTCCGTCGTCGATCTCGCCACTGCCGCCACTCCGGCACAGGCCAAGGCAATAAGTTAGATGGTTACGCTGAAATGAAAAACACGTATGCTGCATACGTAATAGATAGGGAATACGAGATTTACCCCCCAAGGAGGAGAGCTATGCCAGAGAATACGACCCCCCTCGACTATCAGATCAGCAAGTCTGTCGGACGCAAAAGCCGCGGCGCCGTCAATCTACCGGCGGATGTAGAAACGGTTCAGAACATGCTTCGCCTCGCCGCCATGATTCAAAACCAGCCGCAACTCGACCCCGGCGGCGTCGACGGAACGATAGACGCGGTGAACGAGTCCAACGACGACACGGTGCAGGCCATTGAGGCATTCCAGTCACGCTTCATGAACACCGCCGATGGCGTGATCAATGTTGGCAGACGAACCTGGAATGAACTGATCGAGGTTCTTGAAGGAAGCGACGTCGATGAAGGCGTTGAGGAGGAAACCGGCCCGTCCATTGACACGTCAACTGTCACTACGCCAGCCGCTGACGGGCAGTTTTTCTTCCCCTTTAAAGAAAAAGACTTTCCGACACAAAACTGGGTCGAGGGTATGCGCTGCTTCGGCGCAAAACGCAATAATGGCAATCGTGCGCATGCGGGCTGCGATCTGTACGCTCCGGTCGGCACGACGATTCATGCGATTGCAGCCGGAATAGTAACGCGTGGACCAGCGGCGTTTTACGATGGAACGTACGCCTTGGAAGTCGACCACGGTGCTTTCCTTGCGCGTTACGGCGAGATCCAGAAGGACGCAATGGTCAAAGCTGGTGATCGGGTCAAGGCAGGGCAACCGATCGCGAAGGTCGGGAAGCTGCGCAGTATGAAGATTTCGATGTTGCATCTGGAGCTCTACGACAAGAGTGCGACGGGTCCATTGACGGTGACGAACAATACCACCAAACGGACTGCTAAAGGCATCCCGTTCATGCGCCGGCGTGACCTGATGAATCCGACTGAAAAACTGAATCAGTGGAAGAGCAACCGACCCACCTGATCCACACTGTCTTTTCAAGGTGGGACAACGAAGGCGGCCGCAAATCGAGTCGGCCGCCATCGGATCTTCCGCACGACAGCGTCTTAGAATTCTCTCCCCAAACTGACACAACATGCACTCGATTAGCGTCGTTGCGGCATGCTGGCCAATAACCCCACCGAATCGTTATACTGTCAAGGCCCAGTAAGACTCATATCTGACCGGAACATCGCTTGCCGAGCGATCAATCGCACAACATGCCCAGAACTACAAAACTCCCAGGATTTTTATGTTTCCTCGTTGCGCTTGTCGCAATCGTTGGCTTCGTCGCAATCTTCCAGTACGAACTCGCCGCAGCTCAGGCCTTTAACGGTAAAATCGCTTTCACCAACGAATTTGCTATCTACACAATCGATGTCGATGGTTCAGGTCTTAGCCGATTGACGCCCAGTGGTATTTCCGTCTTCGATCGGTATGCCGCATGGTCGCCCGACGGTGCGAAGATCGCCTTTAGTCGGACCACCGTCACTGCCAAATCACAGATTTACGTGATGAACCCCGACGGGAGTAACGCAACTCGAATCACAAACAACTCTGCCAGCGACCGGCAGCCATCGTGGTCGCCGGATGGGACCAGGATCGTGTTCATCAGCGACCGCGACGGTAACGATGAGATCTACGTGATGAACGCCGACGGCGGCAATCAGACGAGACTCACGAACAACTCGGATTTGGATTTTGACGTCGCATGGTCACCTGATGGGACGAAGATTGTCTTCACTAGTTCCCGCGACTTCTCCGGTCTTAACAGGTCGCTGGAGATTTACGTAATGAACGCTGACGGCAGTAATCCCACCCGGCTGACAAACAACACCGCGATAGATGCGCAGCCTTCGTGGTCGCCGGATGGAACACGGATCGCTTTCACTTCGCAGCGCGACGGTCTGCCGGTGGTTTACGTGATGAATGCCGATGGTAGTAACCAGGTGAACATTACGCAGAGCACATTTCTTGACTCGAGCGATCCCGAATGGTCGCCCGACGGCACGACGATCGCGTTCACCAGCTATAACCGCGTCGGTCAGACAAACAGCGGTGAGATCTTCTTCATGAATGCCGATGGCACAAACATCAGGCGCATCTCAAACATCTCTCTCGACGAACACGAGCTTGCGTGGCAACCGCTGGCTGTGGCGCCCACGCCGACGCCAACACCAACTCCCACACCCACGCCGGCACCGTCGCCAACCCCTGATTGGACCATCTCTGGGACCGTTACCGATTCAACCGGTAAAGGTCTCGCCAATGTGACGATGATCCTGGAAAGCACCACGGCGGACACGCAGATCATTTTCACGGATCAAAATGGCAGTTACGTTTTTCATTACCCGGGTGGTAACGGCCTCTTTGTCACTCCGTCGAAGTCGGGCTTTATGTTTAATCCGTCCTCGATAGGGTTCGTTTCGTCGTCGGTAGTGACTGGCGATAAAACGGCATCGTTCAGTGGAACGCCGAGTCCGATCACCGTCGGATTCCCAATCTTGTTGGGCCGGCAAGCTCCGGAGCGGGCAATCGCGCTCGATTCAGTGAAGATGACGAGCGAGCCTTTCACTATCACGAATATCCACAACTTTAGCCTCGACCAGCGCACACGCGTCTCATTGTTTGCGGTGAATGTTGATCTGGCCGCGGGCGAGCCGTTGTCAACGATTCAAGCGCAGGCGGAAGATTCCCTCGGCCAGGTCTTCCCGCTCGTGGTCGAATATTTTGGGGCGGTGCCAAACTTCCCGTGGCTCAAGCAAGTGATCGTGAAGCTGCCCGACGAGATTGCCAACAAGGTTGAGGTGCGCGTCAGTTTGAAGGTGCACGGGCTCACCGGAAACAAAGTAATCATCAAAGTGGCGCCGTGACGGTGGCTCGCTTCGTGATGGCCATTGCTTGTGTGAAACCAGGCGCCTTCATCTAATCTGAGACCGCTGATCCAGCCATCGCCATAAAGATATTGCTCTCATTGTTAAATCCGAATCGGTGCTCAAGAAATATTCTGATTAGTTCTTTCTTCGGGTCGATCCAAATTATCGCTCCAAAGGCCCCATTGTGCCCAAAGCTCCCCGTCGAAGTGAGTGGAAAATCGTTCATTGCGTCACCGCTCAGGCCCCCGTCACTGATCTGATGTCGAAGATAGTGTCTACCCGCATCGGCTTTTTACTTTCCGAATCCTGATAGCCAATAGCTTCCAGACTGACCACTGCACCGCGCCGTGCAATCAACATTACCGCGCCGGCCATGGCTCCTCGCTCAACAAAGGACTTAAACTGTAAGGGAATCTTTGCCAATTGTTCATGGTCAATTCCGGACTTTGACACACTCTGACTTTGGCCGGCTGTCGAACCCAGAACTATGATGAGTGAGGCGAGCGACCCTGCACAAAGCTTCTTCCAGAAAACAGTTCTTCGCATGCTCCAATTTCCTTTCAACGGCCTCAACAAAAAAACCGAGACCGGTCCAGATCAATCAGGGTCGGCTTCATTCCACTTCCTTCTTCCGTAACCGAACAGAATCTGGAGTACACTCATGACGCCTAATCGTGGCGCTTTGTGTCTGTCACTTAAATGAGAATACCATGAGCAACGAAGGGAGAATTGTAAGTGCCGAATCGCGATCAAATTGTCGGTGCCGTTTATCGCGCCGTAGATGAACTGAATAAACAGTTGCCTAAAGGCGTACACGTCGAGAAATCTCTGGATTCGCCGCTGTATGGCAAAAACGGACGATTAGAGTCGATAGATGTTGTGACCCTCATAATGGAAGTAGAAGATCAAATCCGAAACGAGTTAGGCATATCAATTACGATTGCTGACGACAGGGCCATGTCGCAACAAAACAGTCCCTTCCTGACCATTCAAACACTGACGGACTACGTCGCCGAACTAGTAACGGAAAATGGATCCCATGGATCGTAAGTCGCTGGTATTCCTCGTCACTGGAGCTCGCAAGGGCATCGGTGAACACCTGGTTAAGCACTACGTGGCACAGGGCCATCAAGTCGTCGGCTGTAGCCGCCAGGAAACGGCGTTTGAATCGGAAGGGTACCGTCACTTCTGCCTGGATGTATCCACTGAAACAGAAGTTCGTCAAATGTTCGCCGAGATCTCCAATCAATATGGACGACTCGACGTTTTGATCAATAACGCCGGCGTGGCTTCGATGAATCACACTTTGCTTATGCCAACGGAAACCGCGCGAGAAATCCTGGAAACTAACTTTCTCGGCACATTTCTGATGTGTCGAGAAGCAGCCCGTCTGATGCGGAAACACGACTTTGGAAGAATCATTAACTTTGCCACAGTCGCGACGCCTCTGAAATTGGAAGGCGAAGCCGTGTATGCCGCGTCCAAGGCCGCGGTGATCAGTTTCACTCAGATCATCGCTCGGGAATTTGCAGAGTTTGGGATCACAGCCAATGTCGTTGCCCCCACACCAATCAAAACAGACCTGATTAAATCGATTCCTCAGGAAAAACTGGACGAACTTGTAAGACGTCAGGCCATCAAACGTTTGGGTGAATTTCGAGATGTGACTAACGTCATCGATTTCTTTGTTCGTCCCGAAAGTGATTTCATCACCGGACAGGTCCTCTTTCTCGGTGGTGTCTGATGGTTATCGATTTCTTAATTCAAATCTGGACTGACAATCAGAACCGTGAAGCAATAATTTGGCGTGAGCAGACGTTCACGTACGGGTGGCTTCTCGATCGATTCCAGCATTGGAAACTAACGTTGGAAAACGAAAGAATCGCGCCCGGATCCATTGTCATTCTCGAGGCTGACTTTTCTCCCAACGCAGTGTCCCTGTTTTTTGCGCTGCTGGACCACGCGTGTATCGTTGTGCCTCTGACTGGCGCAGTGAGTGCAAGGAAAGGCGAGTTTATTTCAGTTGCTCAAGGAGAAATATTGTTCGCGATCGATAACCGCGACTCTGTCACGATCACGCGCTTATCAAAGATTGCGTCTCATCCGCTTTACGATCACTTAAAAGCGCAACACCACCCAGGACTGGTTCTTTTTTCTTCCGGCTCAACTGGCGAAAGCAAAGCGGCAGTACACGACATGACTGGCCTGCTCGACAAATTCAAGCTAAGACGGTCAAGCCTCAGAACGATAACCTTTCTGCTTTACGATCATATCGGTGGCGTCAACACAATGTTGCATACCCTCTCCAATGCGGGATGTCTCGTTACCGTTACGGAACGCCATCCGGATGCAGTTCTCGAAGCCGTCGAGAAATACAGGGCGGAGCTGTTGCCCACGTCACCCACATTTCTAAACCTGGTGCTCATGAGTGAAGCCTATAAACGTTATGACCTCAGCTCTCTGAAAACGATTAGTTATGGTACCGAACCGATGTCTGAACAGACATTGAGGCGTTTGCATGAGTTGTTTCCGGCTGTGAATTTGCAACAGACCTATGGACTCTCAGAGCTGGGTATTCTACGTTCAAAATCGAAAGATGCTAACTCGCTCTGGGTCAAAATCGGGGGGGAGGGTTTCGAGACGCGTGTGGTGGACGGCATCATGCAGATCAAAGCTCG
Organism: uncultured bacterium; assembly: GCA_965649955.1. Classification (GTDB taxonomy): domain Bacteria; phylum Acidobacteriota; class Blastocatellia; order Pyrinomonadales; family Pyrinomonadaceae; genus PSRF01. The sequence goes on along the minus strand of CBFGMX010000010.1, from coordinate 53,523 downwards.
TTCGGCGATGCTTGGTTATCTAAACGCGCCATCCCCTTTCACTGCGGACGGATGGTTCAACACCGGTGACGCGGTTGAAGTAGACGGCGATTACGTTAGATTCCTGGGACGAAAATCCGAGATCATCAATGTCGGCGGTGAGAAGGTTTATCCGGCCGAGGTAGAAAATGTAATACAGGAACTGACTGCTGTCGCCGAAGTCGTAGTATACGGCGAAAAGAATGCAATTACCGGCAACATTGTTTGCGCCGACGTTACGCCTGTTGTCGAGTTGGACCAGAAAGACCTGATCTCGCTGATCAAACAACATTGCCGGGAACGATTGCAGAAGTATAAGGTGCCTGTCAAAGTTAGGATTGTCACTGGGAGTCAACACACGGAGCGATTTAAAAAGAGCAGAAGATGAGTGCTGCCGATTTCGCCAGAAAATTCCTGCCGGCAGACGTTGTTGCATCGTTGATTCGCGCGAAGAAGAGGTTAAACCGAGCGCGCGTGAACCGGCTGCCAGTATTGGCTGAAGCGGACTTTACCAAAATTCTCACTAACGATCTGGGCTTGACGTCAGGCGACACTGTTTATGTTCACAGCTCTGTCGATCAACTGAATTTGGGCTTTCCGTTCTACCGCATTCTGCCGCTCATTCGGAATGTAATCGGATCTCAGGGAACTGTTCTCTTTCCTACCTATCCTAATCGCAGTCCTTTGTCCTCTTATGAATACTTAAAGCAAGGGCGGGTGTACGACGTCAGACGAACTCCTTCTTTCACTGGATTATTAACAGAGTTTGCGCGCCGGCAGCGCAACGCCATCAGGAGTCTTCATCCTACCAAATCGGTTTGCGCAATTGGACCACTGGCAGAAATACTAACCGCGTCACATCAAGAGTCGCCATACCCTTACGATACGTGCAGTCCGTATTACAAGCTGGTCGAACACGAAGCCAAAATAATCGGTATCGGCGTTCATACGACGTACCTGTCTTTTGTCTATTGCGTTGACGATGCGCTTAAGGAACAGAATCCTGTACAAACATACTTCCCGGAGATGTTTGCGGCGAAGTGTATTAATTACGAAGGCACAGTTGAAATCGTCCACACGTATGCGCACGACATGAGGAGTGTGGTTCACGACATCCCGCAGTTCATCAGGCAGCACATCCCTGGGAACATTTGCTCCGACCTAACTGTGAACGGGATGAAGTTTTTTCGCGCCGACGCGAGGCCTCTGTTCGAAAAGATGTTAGCTTTGGCTAATCAAGGGGTGATGGTCTATCCCAGATCTGTTTATAAGAGATGAGACTTTATCTGGTCTTAATCGCGAAATCACCAGCCTGAAGTTTTCCAGCGATATCACTCAAGGTAGCAAACTTAATATCCGGAGCTTTCGAAACCTCTCTGACAAACGATTCGATAGCGGAAAAGTCCTCGATGTATTTTGAGTGACAAGTAAGAATTACTGGCAGTTCTCTAAATCCCAACTGTCGCGTTCTCACTCGTATTGCAGTGAGCATCTCCTTTAGGCCCGCGTAATTCAACTGGCTTATGTCGGCTACCATGTACTTCGGTTTGAGGCACGGCTTGATTGCTTTGTCGTAGGCACGCTTGAAGCGAGTCGATCTGCCGACCTCAACCCATTGACGTGCATAATCTTCGCTATCATTTTTTGTTAGACCATCGGATGATAGTTTCCTTCCCACTTTTTGCACGCTCTTGGAAAGCACCTGTTTGAAACCCTGACGGCGTGAAAGATAAAAGTGGAATATGGGCACGCAAACAATCGGTTCCGCTTTCTCCGACACCTTTCGCGCGTCTTCCATGCAAGGATAAAAAGGCAGGAAGCTTTCTTCGCACTGCGAATAGTCCATCTGAAGATTGCGTGTATGCACGCGGAGTCCGCCGACAATACTCATGTCAAACACAATTCCGAGTTGTGCGAGAACGCTTAGGGCAAAAGGGGAAGGAGCAATACACGAAGAACCGGAACGAAAGGCGACACACTTGTACGATGGATCGAGTGGTCGTAAAAGGTTTTCCAGATAGTTTTTGCTCTGCGCGAGCATGGAATGAGCAGTGCTTTGATCGTAACTGGGAAGCGCCCAATCACCCGACAAATGCCATCTACCATCCTGATATGTTGCGCTGGACCACTGGGGATGAATATGCAACTGAATATCATGGCCCTTCTGAAATGCTTCGCAAACCGCATCATCCCAGGCATCAGCCAGCGGTTTCAGTTCCGGGTGTTTTGTTTGAAAGTGTCTGAATGTGAGCTGCTGCATTACCTCGGCGTTGAAAGTGCTCCGGACGCCGTAGTTGCCGTAGATGCTCAACAGTTTTCGCAGCGTATAAAACTGTAGCTTCCGAATATCACCGGAACCGTCGCCACGCAACTCCCAGTCGTCAGTCAGCGCGAGATAAATTGTCGGCTCGGACGTCATACTTGTTTAAGTGCTTCGACCTGGAATCGGTGTTCTCAGAGAGGGTTCTCCAGCACCGTGATGAATGCAGCGCGATTGTAATCAAGCATTGATTACGGGGAAAGATTTTGTGAACACTGCGATGTAGGCACCGTAAACCATTGATGCTATTGGTCCGGCGAGAGGATTCGAACCTCCGACCTCGCGGTCCATCTTCGCAGTCTGGCCTTTGTTCATTCCTATTAGGGACCAACAATAATTGGTCCTCGAAACGTAATCAGCTCAAAAGACATAGATAGTAAGGCAGCCCAATCGATTCATGTCCTAACCTCATGAATCAGTTGCTCCTGCCACAGCAAACGTTCGAGGCAAGGAGAACTCTATGGTGGATAGTCTGATTGTCGAAAGATTTCGCTGTAGCCGTTCTCGCGTCTTTCCCCCTGGTCCTGTCGAGGAACTTCAACAATGGAGGCCCAAAAAATGATCTCACGCAAACGATCAAGTCTCGTGTTCCTGTTATCAATGACGTTTCTCACGCTTTGTCTTGTGCCCTCTTGTAATAACAAAGAAGCCACACAACAAAGCAATCCGAAAGAAGAACTGGTCCGCGTCCTGGGGAGTACAAATCTAACCGGTTTCGATTACGAAGCAACGGAAAATGATACACAGATGATTACGTCGTTCACCAACAGTAATGTTAAGAACGTGATCAGGTTGGAGGGTGGCACCAACAGCGTGGTTTTGAAGTACACGAGTGTCAAAGACAAAGCAAAGAACACGACTGCTACTTACAAAACTGAACTTAGTCGTTCTGGCAACGCGTTGGCGATGCTAGTCACAAACTTCGCTACCGGTGATGTTGTAAGCAACGACAGGTTTCCTACGGCTACGCCGCACGATCCGGCCGGGCCGACTTTCGATTCTTTGGAAGACTGTATTAAGGACTTCGAGTGTAAGCGCAAGGGAGAGTTGCTGTGTGAAGCGAATCGCACGTGTAAGGATCAGTATGCAGCTCTGACTTGTTGTCTTAAGAACGGTCAGTGTTTCAGTGTTCACCTGATTGTTAGACCAACTAGACGTATATGCCAGTTGATACCATGGATTACGGATTTCGAGGCTGCTGTTTTTAGCGCCCAGTGAAACCTGGTCAGTGGTTACGTCGCCGGCGTTTACGGCCGCCAGTGATGGCGGCCGTAAACTATTGATTGGTCGGGGCGAGAGGATTCGAACCTCCGACCTCTCGGTCCCAAACCGAGCGCACTACCAGGCTGTGCTACGCCCCGAAAAGTGAGTCATTCTAAGAGTCCGCTCATAACAGGTCAAGGAGGGTTACCCGAAGCCGGTTGTATTCAAGAGATTTCGTGTGATCGAGCCGTGACTCAAAAAGTCGCGAAGCTTCAGCAAAGCACGGGCGCGGTGGCTGATCCGGTTCTTCACTTCGTCAGGTAATTCAGCGAACGTTTGGTTGTAGCCATCGGGGACGAACAGCGGGTCGTAACCGAAGCCTGACGTTCCGCGGGGCGCGAACGTGATCGTTCCTTCGCAAATGCCTTCCGTAACCTTCAGCAGCTCTCCATCAACACCCGCAATCGCGATCGCACAAACAAATCGCGCCCTGCGATTCTCGCGTCCAGCGCTGAGGTTTTTGCGTCCAGTGCTGCGATTTTCGGATAACGCTTTGCGGGTGTCTCCTTCAGTCTTTGCGAGTTCCGAAAGAAGTAACTCGCGCCGATCCGCGTCCGTCGCGTGCTCCCCCGCATAACGAGCGGAAAGAACACCGGGCGCGCCGTCGAGTGCTTCGACTTCCAGTCCCGAGTCGTCCGCAAGTGCCGGCAGACCAGTCGCGCGAGCGTAGAACTGCGCCTTAGCGATCGCGTTCTCGGCGTACGTGTCGGCGTTCTCCTCCGCGACTGCAACGTCCGGAAAGTCATTCAACGAACACAACTCGAGGCCGACGTCTCCAAGAATCAGTTTAATCTCGTGAATCTTTCCCGGATTGCGTGTGCCAAGTAGCAGGGATGTTCGCGGATTCAGCATGAGTTAACGCGAGATCACGAGTTACTGCGAGACCATGAGTAAACGTGAGACCATGAGTTAACGCGAAGCATGAGTTAACGCGAAACCAGGTTCGAACTTTCAGCACCGAGCATGGAAACGAACGTGCTGAACTGCCCAAACGCCGAACGCGTCTTCCGCTCAATGCCGGCGCTGCCCAAATTCGTTTCGGTTGAGGAGAAAGTGTAATCACGCAGACTGTCGTTCAAGCCCGCCGTCTCCTCCGCAGACAGCCGTCGCCCCTGCAGCATCAGCAGCGTCGAAATGAAATTCCGTAAACGCAACTCGTCGTTCGCATAAGTAAAGATCGCCGCGGAACTGTCCTGAGACGCCTGTTTGATCTTGTTCTCAGCATTCATCGCCTCGCTTCTTCGCAAAGCCGCCAGACACGACTGCATGTTCTCGGTCCTTCCTAACAACACGTAGCCATCAGAGAAAACCGCGGAGTACTCAAGTTCCGGATCGAGTTCCGCCTGGAGACCCTGGACGATCTGACCATTGTCCGCCCTGAAAAATTCCTGGGCCAACGATCGTCTCAGCCGCGCTTCGTCGGTGACGCGCGCAACCAGCACTGAACCTTCGACAGCAGCCGATGGCCGCAACGTCAACAAGGGCGGCGCGAGTGTCGTCAAAACTTCCTTCGGGTCGTCAATCCCGTACGGCGTCAAACTCGATTTCAACAATGTCCCAAACAACACTGCCGGCAATGCATCAAGTTTCAACGCGACCGCCGAATCGAGTGACCGCCACGCGACTACCGGCTCTTTGCTGCGATAGATCGTCAACGACTGAAAACCGTCAGGCACCAGCTTCCAAAAATCCTCATCGCGCTGGACCGTGTCGAAAGCAGGTTGCAAACGTGAAACAACTTCCGGTTCCAGCGAGAACAGGTATCGATCTTCGATTCCGCCGCCGTTCGACACCGCGGTCCACGCAACGCCGCGCAGGATCTTGCCCGCACTAACCGCGAGCAGTTGTTCCAACTGGCGATCGCCCGGTCCACGTCCCATCACCAGCGGCGCGGCCCACGAAAACAACTTCGCGGAATTCGCGGCCGAGATGTAGCCGAAACCAAGCGTCTGGTCCGTAGCGAGCCGCGAGCGTACTCTCACCATTTCGGGATCGGTAAGGATGTTTGGGCGGGTTCCTCGTTTTGCTTCCAAACAACTGCGCACCGCGTTTTCGGTATTGCCAACGACGACGAGCGTGCCGTCAACAGAGCCGACGATCTTGCGTTCGCCACCGGCGATCGAACATTCGATGTACTCAGCATCAGCACTTCGCTCGGTGCAGTTTGCGTCGGCGTAGACGACTGTCGCCAGTTGCTTTACCGCGTCCATGACGGCGGGTTTTGTTCGCCACGCAGAGGTGTGGGTTTCGACGATCAGCGCGAATTCCGGTTTGACGCGCAGCGTGTCGTCCTGCTCCGCCGCGTTCAGGTTCACGACTACCAGCGCCACTTGAGCACGCGCAAACAGCACGGCTTCGATCGGTCCAACGCCCGCGCGAGCTGCCATCATTGCGAACCTGTTATTCGAGCCTGCCTGGCTTCGCGTGATCGGCGCCACGGCTTTCCAGACGTCCGTCTCTTGTATCGCTCGCGCTACTTCTGACGGTTTGTTTAGTTCGACGTAGAGCAGGGAATCAGCCGGAGCGTAGTTCGCCAGATCGACCGGGGAAGGGCGATTGAACCAGAGCCAGGCGGCGCCGATGAGTAGCAGAACTACGAGTAAAACGAGGGAGGTGCGCAAAAACTTCATTTCCGCGGGCATCCTAGCCTCCCCACGATTGCCAAGCAAGCGGATCCCTCGAAAGGTTGCGAACTTCTGTTAAACCCGTCTCCCATTTGCCGGACGAAAGTGGGAAGGGGATCTTTTGCGAGGAATGACAAACAGGAACACGAATTACAACGAATCGTCGGATGAACCAGCCTGCCAAGTAAGTGCTGGCAGTCCGGAGAAGACCTGTGTTACTTTGCACCAGCCACATCTATGACTTACCGTGAATTATCCGCCCAGGCTTTAGCAGAACAGGACTACGACAGTTTTCTCACCGAGTTAGAGAAATCATTAACGGACGGCCGCAGAGATCCAAACGACGTCGTTACGGAAACCCTGTCTCAGCTCTTCGGAGCGTCAGGAACCAGTCGCGAAAACCTTTCGCTGACCGCACGAGCCGCGGTTCATAGCTTCGATCCACGCAACGTCACCACCGAGCCCGAGTACTACACGGACATCAATCCTAAACTCTATAGCCAACGAAAGCCCTTCATCTGGCTGTGGCAGATGTTTGACCGCTCGCCGCTCGGACTAAACGCACTGTTCGCGCACCGCTTTCGCCGCATGCTCGCCCCGCTGATCTTCAAGAGCGTCGGCGCCAACTTTAAGTGCTGGCAATACGTCGAGTGGTCCTTCGGCTACAACCTTTCGATAGGCAACAACGTCGTCATTCACCGCCACGTGCTGCTCGACGATCGCGGCGGCATCGAGATCGGCAACGACGTATCGATCTCAGACTACGCCAACGTCTACTCACACAGCCACGACATCTACGACATTCACCAGGTCTACACGCCGCCAACCCGCATCGGAAACGGCGTGCGCCTGACGTATCACGCGACAGTTCTCGCCGGCATGCACGTCGAAGATCACGCGATGATCGGCTGCAACGCCGTGGTTACTCGACCCGTCCCTCCGCACCACATCGTCGCCGGCATTCCGGCCAAGACCGTGAAGGTGAAAGACGACCCGAGCGTCGTTGCGAGCGTTCTCGAAAAACTGGAATCCTGAGCAATTCGTTCCAGAAACACACGGGCAAAATGGGCTAATCACGACCGTTAACTCCACGTACACAACGAGTTAAACAAAGAAAAATAGCGGTTGACATTGTTTGGCCCATTAATGTACTCTCACTCAGGTTGACGGCGGTCTGTGCCGTCTACCGGGTGCCCACCTGGTTTTCTATCAGCGGTCAGTCCCGCGAAATCACTGGAGCACGATAAAGGCACACTTCGCGCGAGCGGAGGTCGCAAAGCCTACGGAAGTTGGCACCGACCCAACTTGGCTGGGTTTCCGAAATGAGCTTCATTCCTGCCGCAGACTTCTCCAACACCTCTTTACTGACATCCGCCAGCTCGCTACCACTGCGACTCGGTGTCATGACCAATAACCACAATAACAAAGGAACGGCGACCTTGAACCCGACCACCACCGCCTCCGTCACGCCCAAAATTGTCAAACGACAACTGCCGCGCGCACGAAAAGCCCGTGTCCGGCTTCGTCTGAAACACAAAGCGCGCGTCGCCGTCACAAGGATCAATTAACTATGTTCAAAAGAAGCGCCGGCAAAAAGAACCTCGTTGGTCTGGACATCGGTTCCAGTTCCGTTAAGGCCGTCGAGCTTGGCAAAAAAGGAGCGAACCTCCAGCTTCTCAACCTCGGTTTCGAAAACCTTCAGACCGATACCATCGTCGACGGTCAGATCATGGAGCTCAACAACGTCTCCAACGTTATCGCTCACATCTTCAGCGAACATCAGATGCGAACGAACCGCGTCGCCGCCGGTGTCAGCGGCCATTCAGTGATCGTCAAGAACATAGTGTTGCCGCAGATGAGCCCCGAAGAATTGCAGGAGTCGTTCAGTTGGCACGCCGAGGAGCACATCCCGTTTGATATCGCGGACGTCAATCTCGATTACGAGCTGACCGGAAAGTCTTCCGAGACATTGCACGTGCTGATGGCAGCCTGCAAGAGCGACAAGATCGCCAACGTCAAGCAGGCGATTCAGCTTGCCGGCAAGCAGCCGGTGATCATCGATGTCGACGCGTTCGCGCTTCAGAACTGTTACGAAGTCAACTACCAGCCGAAAGCAGGCGAAGTGGTTGCGCTGCTGAATATCGGCGCCGCGACGATGAACATCAACATCCTGAACGGCTCGCGATCGGTGTTCGCAAGAGACGCTTCAGTCGGCGGCAGCCAGTACACGAGTCTGTTGCAGAGAGAACTCGGACTGAGTTTCGAGCAAGCGGAAGCCGTGAAGCGCGGTATGCCGTTGCCCGAAGGTGTCGAGCCACGACCGATCCAGCCGATCATCGAAACCGTGTCCGAAACACTCGCGCTCGAAATGAAGAAGACCGTCGACTTCTATCGCGCCACGGTCCAGGACGGTGAAGGGAGCATTCAGAAGATCCTGATCGCCGGTGGTGGTTCGAAACTTCCCGGCCTGGCTGAGTTCCTGGGCAGGCGTTTCGAGATACCGGTGGATGTTTTCGATCCTTTCCGTCAGATCGAAGTCGACGAGCGGAAGTTTGATCCGGACTACATGCGCGAGATAGTGCCAGAGATGGCGGTGGCTGTTGGTCTGGCGTTGAGAGGAGTGGAAGCATGATTAAGGTAAATCTGCTCGAGTCAGTCACGGATAGGCCACAGGGTGTTGCGGCGGTTGAAGACAAAGTCGCAAGCCCGCGCGCGCAGACGCTGTTTCTCGCGTTGACAGTGTTTGGTTTGTTGGCGCTGAGCATCGGTTATGAATACGTGAGCACGCAACGGGCCTTCGCTGAAGCGGACAAGGAACTCCAGAACCAGAAAAAGATCCAGCAGCAGATGCTCGCGTTTCAGAAAGAGCAGCAGGAACTCCAGAAAAAGACTGAAGAAGTTCAGTCGCGTATAGACGCGATCAAGAAACTGCGCGAATCACAACAGGGACCGAGTGCGGTGTTGCAGGAAATCAAATCACGATTCGATGCCGTGCCGGGCCTTTATCTGCTCGCGATCGAAAACAAGGACGGTGAGATCACGATCAAGGGCGAGTCGCCGAACGAGTATTCAGTAACAAAGTTTGGCCAGAGTCTCGAGTTCTCCGGCGGACTGTTCAGCAACCTCAACATCGAGACGGCCAGAGAAGCGCCGAAGGAAGTGACGCAAAACGCAGCGGGATCTGACGCGGCTGTAAAGCCCGAAGTCATTAACTTCACAGTGAAGGCGAATTTTGGCTCGTCCAAGACGCAACAGTCTCAACCGGCGACGCCTGCAAACCAGGTCGCGATGAAGAAGTAGGCCCCCGCCTGACGGAAGAAACCTTGAAACAAAGGAAACAGAGATGAAACTCGGCAAGCTCCCAACACTTCCCTGGTACGTGCGATTGCTCGCTTTTCTGGTGGTCGCTGGTGCGGCGTATGCCGGCTTCTATTACTTCGTCACCAGCGGCACTCGCGCAGAGACCAATACGATGAACGAGGAGATCGCCCGCCTGCGACCGCTCAATGCCCAGGCGCAGATCGTTTCTCAGAACGTGAACAACTTCAAGGCGCTTTACAAAGCGCGTGAAGAAGAGTTTGCGGAGTTGAAAGCGTTGTTGCCCGAACAGCGCGAACTCACCATGGTCCTACAGGGAATTCAGGATCGCGCCCGCGGCAACGGCCTGGTCCTTACGCGGTTCAATCCGAAAGAGGATCTGCAACAGGACAACTACAGCGGCAAGAAGATCGAGGTCAGCGTCATCAGTGGCTTTGCCGGTCTGCGCGCGTTCTTCGAACAGCTCGCGCATTACCAGCGCATCGTTTCCATCACGAACTTCGAACTAAAGCAGTTGGAGAAACAGTCGGCTAACAAGACGGTTGACGCCCGTTTTGATTTGACGGCGTATTACGTTTCCTCAGAGCGTTTGCAAAGTCAGCAACCCGCCAATCCGAAGGGTGCGGCCGGTGGATCAGTCCCGGCGCCCGCTGCTCCTCAACCCGCCAAGTAACGCGCGAGCTAGACGCATCAGAGGAAGTGAAAACGACAATGACTATGCACGACACGAAAACATCGACGAGACGGCTTGCCGGCGTAGTGTTCAGCGCGGCACTGATTTTGACGAGCGGACTCGCGTTTACGGCCATGGCCCAGGAGACGGAGCCTGTGGTTAAGAAACCGGTCAAACGTACGATCTCCGGTGGTCGCGATCCGTTCAAGAAATACGAGCCGGTGCGTGAGACATCAAAGAACTCGCGTGAAGAGTCGCCGATTCCTACAATTCAGGAACGGATCACGAACTACAAGGCGCAAAAAGTCGCCGCTATGAACGCGCGAATGCCAGCCCCTAAACCCACCACTGCTTTGTTGCTGAGCGAGATCCAGGTTATCGGAATCTCCCGTTCGCCGAGAGGTTACGCGGCGATCGTCGAAGCAACTCCAATCAAACTCACCTACGTGATTTATCCGGGCGAACCCTTCTTCGATGGCCAGTTGGTCGCGATTGAAGACAACCGCCTGGTGTTCCGTCGAGAAACAGTCTTTGCGAACGGACGTCGCGAGAGATCAGTCGAGTACAAGTCGCTGCGCCAAGCGCCGCCGGTGAACTCGATGACTGTAGTGGCGCCGAACCCGACAGTCGCTAACGCGAAGCCTTAAATGAATTGCTGGTTTGGTTTAGACCAGACCGTTGACCCGCGCTGGTGTTTTCGAAGCGGAAAACACCGGCGCCCTTTTGACAAAAACTGGACCGGCCGCGTTAAGTGCGGCGCGCGCTTTAGTTGCCCCGGCAATCGAGCGTAGTGCGTGGCGGCCACGGTCCGGAAAATCCCCCTAAGGAGGGAACGATGTCTTATCAGTCTCGAGTGAGATCAGCCATATGGACCACGCTCGTCCAGTTGCTTGTATGCGTTTCGTGTGCAAGCGTTGTGGCTGTGGCCCAGAACCCAAACGTAGTCGCTTCCGGCGACCCTCAGAACATGACCGCGCAAGGCCAAGCGGCGCCTGCTCCTACGCCGCCGGCGGGATTCTCACGCGGGTCTGACAAACAGTCGGAACAGGGACGCCAGTATGGACAACCGGGCTTTATCGGTGAGCCGATCAATCTCAACGTTGTCAATGCCGACATCCGCGACATCCTTAACTACATCACCGAACAGTACGGCGTGAATTTCGTCATCGACTCTTCAGTCGCGGCGGTTCCGGTGACGGTGAATGTTCAGGATGTGCCGTGGAACGTTGCTCTCGACGCGGTGCTGAAAGCCAACCGGCTCGGCATCGAAGTTAACGGCAACATCCTGCGCGTTGCGACCACCGACGTGTTGGCTAAAGAGGCTGAAACTCAAAAGGTGATTAACGATTCGCGTTTGGACGCGTCGCCACTCGTGACGGAATTCATTCGCCTGAACTACGCGCGTGCGTCGGGCACGTTAGCCCAGGCGGCAGGTTCGACCGGCGCATTCTCCGGTGGCGCGACCAATCTCAGTTTCAGTGGTGGAGCCGGTGGTGATGCGACAGGTGGCAGCGGTGATCAGGGTCTGCTGCCGATCATCTCGCGCCGTCTTTCGCGTCGTGGTTCGATCGAAGTCGACGGCCGCAGCAACACGCTCATCATCACGGACGTCAAAGAAAACATCGACGCGATTCGCCAGTTGGTTGCAATCCTGGACCAACCCGAACCGCAGGTTGAGATCGAGACCCGCATCGTCATCGCACAACGCAACTTCAGCCGCGACCTCGGCGCGCAGCTTTCATTGGGTGTCGCGAACTTCGGTCGCGCTGGACTGGCGAGCTTTTCCAGTCTTCCCGCAAGCACCACGCAAGGCAGTGGCGGCAGTGGTGGTGGCAGCGGCGGCGGTTCCGGAAGCGGCGGACAGGCTCAGGGTGTTCCGTCTGGTCCAAATCCGTTCAGCGTATTCGGTGGTCTGGCTGGAACGCCTCAACCGACGAATAACCTGGCAGCCGCGGCGGCAAACACCGTCATCGGTTTGACGACTGGTTTGTTCGGCAGCGCGCAGATCAGCGCGCTCATCTCGCTGGCTGAATCACGCGGCCAGGCGAAGACAGTTGCGACTCCGCGCGTCACGGCATTGAACAATCGTCCCGCGCAGATCGAGAGTGGTTCGCAGATTCCGGTCCAAACGACACAGGCCGCAAGTGGTACTGCCGTTGTCACGACGACATTCGTTTCAGTGCCGTTGCGTCTTTCAATCACACCGCAGATCACTGACGCCGGCACGGTTGTGCTGAGAGTCACGATTGAAAACAACACGATCAATACCGGTATCGCCGTTGGTGGCGTTCCCGGTATCGATACACAGCGCATGCAGTCTGAAGTGCTGGTTCCGGATGGTGGAACGACCGTCATGGGTGGTGTGCTGGCCGACACTGAAGGCGAAGCTCAGCAACGTACACCGGGACTCGCTTCGATTCCGATTCTCGGCAACCTCTTCAAGCGCAAACTTACAACGCGACAGAACAGCGAAATCCTGTTCTTTATCACGCCGCACATCTATCGTCCCGACTACAACGGCCGGCCCACGTCCGGCACGGTCAGCAATGGTCAACGGACGACGACGATTCCTCAGCCGGTGCCGCTTGGCAATCCGCCGAGCAACACGCCGACTCCGACGCAGTTGCAGCAGCAACCGCAGCAGCAGACCAATCCTTCGACTCAGCCGCAGTTGATGCCGGCGCCGACGGCGAACAGCCCGGCGGGCACCAACACAGCGCGGCCGGGTACGTTGAGCGGTCAACGTCCGTAATTGGAGGGACCATATGTTCAAAGAACTGCTTGACTCCATAATTGAACGCACCGAGGGAAGCCTTGGTGCGCTCATTATGGGAACAGATGGTATCGCCGTTGAAAAAGTTTTCGGCGAGGCCGGCGTGGACGCGAACCTCGATGTTGCCGCGGCGGAGTTTACTTCGCTGGTGCGAAACGCTCAGCGAGCGGGTGTTGACACTGGACTCGGCGGCTTGCGTGAACTCGTGATCTCGCTCGAAAGCGCGGTGATGGTGATGCGTGTATTGAGTCGCGATTACTTCGTCGTGCTGGCGTTGGGTTCGCACGGCAACCTGGGACGCGCCCGTTTCGAGTTGCGCAAGGCCGAACTGAAACTCGCGAAGGAATTTGCAGTTTAGACCACGGATCTAAGGCAATTTTATGTAAGGCATGCCGCGCATGATGATTCGCTGGCGGCGCGCGACGCGACGCGGATTGATTTGCGGATTGAAAACAGTGCGCGGGTTTGGAATCATCGCCGACAGGAATGACGCTTCGTTTGCGTTCAGCGCCGATGCTGACTTGCGAAAGTAACGACGCGAAGCTGCCTCCGCACCATAAACTCCGTCACCCCACTCGATTACGTTCAGATAAATCTCGAGGATGCGACGCTTGCTCAGCGAACGCTCGAGCATGACAGTCAACGCTGCCTCCTGTCCTTTTCGCCACAGCGATCGCTGCGACGAGAGATAAAGATTTTTGGCGAGTTGTTGGCTGATCGTCGAGGCGCCGCGCCTGAACTCCGGAAAGTTCGGAAGCCAGTCGTCGTCTTCGCCTTCCTGCTTAGCTTCTCGAGCTGTTTCTCGTTGCGCGTGTTCCCAGGCGTTGCGGATGGCTTCGTAGTCGAAACCGCGATGAGTGGTGAAGTTGGTGTCTTCGCCGGCAAGCACGGCGCGCTGAAGATTAGTTGAGATTTTCTCGAGCGGCACCCAGATCTGTTCGCGTTTTACTGGCTGGCCTTTTTTCTTTGCTTCGCTTGCGCGGATGTCCATAAGTGAGGTGGCGGAGGGATTGTTGGAGCGCAGCCGGTAGACGCGCACGAACATGATTGCTTCGTATAACGTGGCGCCGACGAGAATACCGAGCAACGCCAGTCCGGAGATCCGAAAGAGTCTGCGCATGGAGTTGCGAGTTTACCGTGGTTCAGGCCGGATTACATTACTTGCGTTTGGAAGAAGCTGATTTGCGCGTGATACCGCGGTAGTTGACTTTGCCTGGTAACTTGCGGGGAAGTTCAAACTCGTCGGCTACGATGTCTTCGAGATGGACCTGGGCTGTGCGTGCGTAGGCGAGAAGGGTCATCAAACTGGGTTCGCGTTTACCCTGCTCGTATTCTGAGATCCGGCCGTAGTGCATTGAACCGGCGAGGCCCATGCGTTCGAGCAACTCGGTTTGTGAGAGGCCCAACTGCGTTCGAATGTAGCGCAGTTTTTCGGCGAGTCGGAGTGGCTTGGGACGCGGGCTGCCCATCAGGCGTCGCCTCCTGAGGGGAGGCTGGAGAGCGCCTGTGTTGAGTGACTTTTTCGATCCTTTTTGCAAAGGGTCTTGCATCTACTCGCTGTTGGGAGTAAGATGTGCGCGTTTGGAATTGTCGCCGTGAGTAGGAACCTTCCATGCTCAACGGCGGCGCTCATCACTCGTTAGTATTGGAGGTTGAGCCGCTCATTTGGCCGTTGTTAAGTTGTCAAACCCACTAGCATCCTAAACGGTCAGGCTCAAATCGTAAATAAAAAAATCTCGGCCTTGGGTGGCCCTATGAAGGAGGGCCATCGGGTCCGCGGATCCGGCTAGCCCAGAACCGCGTCCGCGGACTCGGGGGATCGATCTGTGCTTAACCGCTGGCTTAGTTGACAGCAGTACGCTCCGACTTCGGATGACTGCAACGTTACAGGTTGGATTTTCGGATCGCTACTGTGAGTAGGTTTTATTTTGTAGGGATCGAGATTACAGCCATTACGAATACGCTTCGCTTGAGGCGTCCAGCAGCGGTTCGCTACGGACCACGCGGCGCAGTAAGAGTGGTTCATCGAACATCTGTTCGAGGCCGCGGACGATGGCATAACGCGGTTCGTCGGCAACTGTCACGGGAAGTTTCGACCGTTCTCGCAAGTATTCGGGCAGGCCGTTTAATAAAGCTCCCCCGCCAGTCAGAATGATCCCGCGATCGTAGATGTCACCCGCGACCTCCGGAGGTAGCTCGGCAAGTGTCGTCAACACGCCTTCAAGAATCTTCCCAACCACATACTGAGTGATCGGATAGATCTCTCCGGCAGTCATCGCGATGGCGGACGGACTTCCGGTCAGAACGTCACGCCCGCCGACAGTCATTTCGGCGGCGAGATCTTCCGGCAGCGTCGCGGAAGCGAGTTCAAGCTTGATCTTTTCGGCCGAGGGTGGACCAATCGCCAGCCCGCGATGGCGACGAATGTGATTGACTATTGCCGCGTTGATATCGCCGCTGCCGATCCGGTTCGAATGTGCGTGGATAATCGCCCCGTTCGCAATGATCGCGACGTTCGTCGTTCCGCTTCCAATGTCGGCCACTGCTGACGCATGATCGTCGTTCGTCTTAATCCCCGCGCCAAACGCAGCCGCCAGTCCTTCTTCCATCATCAGCACGCGGCCGATGCGCGCATGTTCCGCGGCGCTGAGCAACGCGCGGCGCTCGACCTGCGTAACGACCGGATCGACACTCATCAACGCCCGCCGGCTGAAAAACGAGACGCCACTGCGCGCCTCGCGGACGAAGTGCGCCAGCATCGTGCGGGTCCTCTCGAAGTCAGCAACGACACCGTTTACGAGGGGAGCGACAACAGTGACGTCCCTTGCCTCGCGCCCGTACATGTGACGCGCTTCCTGGCCAACGGCTATTACTTCTCCCGTGATGTTGTTGACCGCAACCAGCGACGGCTGATCGACGACCAGCCCACGACCGCGCACCGAGATCACGGTCGTCGCCGATCCCATATCGATCGCAATCGAATCGGAAACAAGATTTCGCAACGCCGGCATTCCCATGAACGCCGCGGTCTTACTCATGAATCCCATGCGCTCCGAATAATACGGTTAACACAGCGTTTTTCGAAACAGGGAAAAGGGCACAGTGGTTTCCCGCAAAGGCGCAAAGACGCAACGAAGACGCAAGGGTGGTCACCACCGTCGGTTTTCTTTGAGTCTTTGAACTCTTGCGGGAAACTTTAATGAACGAAAACTTTAATGAACGACAGGGTCGGCGAAGGAGTCGTCGCAGCCGATGCTAAGTGCGAGGGCGCGGATGGCGGTCTTGGCTTGGTTTTGTTGTTCCGGATTCAGCATCGACCAGGCGAGCGCGATCGGACACTCCGCGTCGTGCGAGAGAGGTTTGTGGCAAAGCGGGCACGTGTCTGGCGAAAGCTCCAAAACAACATAGAGCTTCGCCAGCAACATGACGATAACTTCGGCGCGCTGTTTCTGCTCTTCCGATTCGAACATGGCCGTGGTCCAGATTACTCGCAGATCACGCGAAGGTTTAGCAGAATCAGTATTGCAGCGTGTTTTCCCACTTGACTCGCTTCAGCAGCGCGAAGTCAGAAAGCATCTTTCCGGCGCCGAGCACGACCGACGTCAGTGGATCGTCGGCAACGAACACGGGCAGGCCGGTTTCGGTTCGCAATCGCTCGTCGAGGTTCGCGAGTAACGCACCACCACCGGTTAGGACCACTCCGCGATCAATTATGTCGGCGGAGAGCTCCGGAGGCGTGCGCTCGAGCGCGACTCGTACCGCATCGACGATCGAACTCACAGCCGGCTCGAGTGCCTGGCGCACTTCTTCGTCGGTGACAGTGATCGTTTGCGGGATCCCTTCAACGAGATTGCGTCCGCGCACTTCCATCGATAGTGGTTCAGCCAGCGGAAACGCACTGCCAAGTTGAATCTTAATCTCTTCCGCGGTGCGCTCGCCAATCAAGAGGTTGTACTTGCGCTTCACATATTCTGCGACCGCGTTGTCCATCGCGTCGCCCGCGGTGCGCACGGCACGCGCGTAAACGATTCCACCCAGACTGATCACGGCGATGTCGGTCGTGCCGCCGCCGATGTCGACGACGATGTTGCCGTGCGGCTCGGTGATCGGCAGGCCCGCACCAATCGCCGCCGCGACGGCTTCTTCAACCAGATAAACTTCCGACGCCTTTGCGCGATATGCCGAATCTTCGACGGCGCGCCGTTCGACCTGCGTGATCTCGCTGGGTATGCCAATCACGACGCGCGGGCTGACCCACGTCCGGCCGTTGTGCGCTTTGCGAATGAAGTGCTGAAGCATTTTTTCGGTTACTTCGAAATTGGCAATGACGCCGTCACGCATCGGCCGAATGGCGACGATGTTGCCGGGCGTCCGCCCCAGCATCTCTTTTGCTTCCTTTCCAACGGCCTCCACGTTATTCGTGACCTTATTAATAGCGACAATGGAGGGTTCGCTGAGCACCACGCCGCGTCCTTTTGCATAAACGAGGGTGTTGGCGGTGCCAAGGTCGATGGCCAAATCGTTGGAACGAAGTCCGGAGATGAAGGGGAAAGACATGGAAACACCTCTATTTGGTTGTTAGTTTGACTCGAACTCTGCTTCCTGGAAGAGCAGGGAGGACTTACCGCGCCGGGTGACGTCTTTGCAAAGATAACAAAGACAAACAGTATTTAATTGATTGACTGGTAAGTGTCAAGAGAAATTTGTGGGTTGGATTACGAAGTTGGGGCGAAGTTTACTGCGTCCGTATTTCCGCCGCAAACAACAACGCCGACGCGCTCCCCGGCACCGGGTTGGTACCGGCCCGACAGTAGCGCCGCAAAAGCCGCCGCCCCGCCGGGTTCGGCCGCAATTCGCACGGTTTCCCACAGTTTTTTCTGGGATTGCACGATGTGTTCGTCCGTCACGAGGATTGAGTCCCGCACGTACTTTTGGGCGATCGGGAACATCAACTGCCCGACCTGGCGCGGCGCGAGCGAATCGGCAGCGATGCCACCTGCCGGTGAATCGACTGGACGACCGGCTTCGAGGGCCCGTTGAAGAGTCGGCGCGAGCTCGGGCTCGACCGAGATGATCCGCGTACGGTTCCCGTACCATGCCGCCACTCCGCCGATCAGTCCACCACCTCCGACGGCGACCAGAAGGGAATCGAGCCTCGGCGACTGTTCTTCGAGCTCCAGGCCGAGCGTCCCTTGTCCGAGCAGCGTCTCGACCGATTCATAAGCGTGGATCGGAAGCGCTCCGGTTCGCGCGGTCCATTCCTGGCTGGCTTCAAGCGAGTCCGCATAACGATCGCCGGCGATCACCAGTTCCGCGCCATAGCGCCGAATACGAGCGACCTTCGTGGGTGAAGCGACCGACGGCACGAAGATCGTTGCCGGACGGCCGAGCTTCATCGCGGCGAATGCGACGGCGACACCATGGTTCCCGCCGGAAGCAGCGACAACACCGGCATCCGGGATCTCGCGCGTGAGCAGGTTCGTAAATGCGCCGCGCGCCTTGAACGATCCCCCGTGCTGGAAGAGTTCGAGTTTGAGAACGATCGTGATCGAATCGAGACCGAAGTCCGCGCCGTCGAGTTCGAGCACTGGTGTGCGACGAATGTACGGCCTTATTAATGGTTCGGTTGAACGTATTTGGGCTTGTGTAATCACACCAGTAAGACGGATAAGACAGACAAGTGCGGAATTAATCTGACCCGTGTGATGCGGCGTTGTTCCACGCGCTCTATCTCGAACACACCGCGTTCGTGGTCCACTTTGTCGCCGCGATGTAAAAGGCGTCCGGCGCGATCCATCAGGAAACCGGCGATGGTCGTGTACCCGGCGTCTTCGGGAATGTCGAGTTTAAGATACTGGTTCGCATCGCGCACACTCAACATGCCGTCAAGCACGTACGTTTTGCCCTCGCGTTTGATCTGTTCGCGTACTTCTTCGTCAAACTCATCATTGATCTCGCCGACGATCTCTTCCAGCAGATCTTCCAGTGTCAGAATGCCTTCCATGCCGCCGTGCTCGTCGATTACGAAAACGAAATGAACGCGCGCGGACTGCATTTGCCGCAACGCTTCGCCCAGGGACGCCGTGGCGGGAATGAAGGTCGGTGGACGAACGAAGTCCCTGAGTTGGAAGCCGTCATTGTTGATTCTTCCCATGTCGACGTCTTTTCTAAAGATTAGACCGATGATGTCGTCCGGGCTCGAACCGTAGACGGGAAGTCGAGAATATCCGGTCGAGGCAAAAGCGTTTCTCACCTCGGAGAGTGTGGCGCTGGCCGGCAGTCCCGTGACTTGCGTGCGCGGCACCATTGCCTCGCTCACTTCAGCGTCGGAAAACTCGAACACGCGATGAATCAACTGTTGTTCTTCGTCCTTAAGCTGGCCACTTTGCCGAGAGATGTCGATCAGGCGGCGCAGTTCGTCTTCCGTATAAACCGACGTGTGTTCGCCTGACGGATGCAGACCGAAGAGGCGCACGATTTTTGTTCCCGACCAGTCGAGCATCCGGATGGGCCAGCGGAAGACTTTGTAAAACGCCTGCATGGGCCAGGAGACGGCGAGTGCCACCTTCTCTGCGCGCTCGAGCGCCAGCGTCTTCGGTGCGAGTTCGCCGAGGACGATGTGCAGAAACGTGATGATGGCGAAGGCGATAGCGAAAGAGATCGTGTGCAACGTTAAATCCGAAACGCGGCCCCTCAACGGCGCCTCGAGGAGATGAGCAAAGACGGGTTCGCCAACCCAGCCGAGAGCGAGCGAGGCCATCGTAATACCCAACTGCGTGGCTGAGATGTAGGTGTTGAGATTGGCGAGTAGTTCCAAAAGACGTTGGGCACTGCGGCTGCCGCGTGCGGCAAGCATTTCGATGCGCGAGCGCCGCACGCCGACGAGAGCAAATTCCGAAGCAACAAAGAAACCGTTGGCCAGAACCAGCAAAAACACCAGGAGAATATAAAGGACGCTGATCATAAGGTTCATTCTATGTGAAAACCTCGGGTTGAGTTAAATGGGCGTTTGTCATCGCCCGCAATTTGGAATAGCATCGCGCGCTATGAGTACAACCACTGAAAACCTGACGGGCGAACAGATCGTCGAACTCTGTCGCAAGCACACGCTTTTTGAATGGTCCGTACAGTCGGCTGTCGATCCGATCCCGGTAGCGAGATCGAAGGGAATTTACTTCTGGACCCCGGAAGGAAAACGGTTCATCGACTTCAATAGCCAATTGATGTGCGTCAACATCGGTCACGGTGACGAGCGTGTCATCAACGCCATCAAGCAACAGGCAGAGACGCTCGCGTACGCGAATCCATTCATGGCGACTGACGTTCGCGCGCGCCTCAGTGCGAAGCTGGCGGAGATCACGCCGGGCGACATCGACGCGTTCTTCTTCACCAACGGTGGCGCTGAAGCAAACGAGAACGCCATTCGGATCGCACGCCTGTTCACCGGACGTCACAAGATCGGCGCACGTTATCGCTCGTATCACGGCGGGACCGCGGGTTCGTTGACGTTGACGGGCGATCCGCGCCGTTGGGCCGCCGAGCCGGGTATCCCCGGAGTCTTTCGTATTCCCGATTTCTATCACGGCATTCAGAAAGGAATGGACACGACGGAAGACGTGCTGGCCCTCACCGAAGAGGTAATCGAGCTCGAAGGCGCGAAGACCATCGCGGCGTTGATCGTGGAGCCGGTAGTTGGGACCAACGGCGTTCTCATTCCGCCCGATGGCTACATGCAGGGTCTGCGCAAAATCTGCGATAAGCACGGCATAATGCTGATCGCGGACGAAGTGATGGCCGGCTTCGGTCGCACCGGCGAATGGTTTTCGGTGGACCACTGGAAAGTCGTTCCCGACCTGATCTCGATGGCGAAAGGCCTGACGAGCGCCTACGTGCAACTCGGCGCGGTCGGAATGCGCCGTCAGATCGCGGATCACTTCCAAAACAATTTTTTCAACGGTGGACTTACGTACAACAGCCATCCACTGGCATGCGCTGCCGGCATCGCCACGATCTCCGTTTACGAAGAAGACAATCTCATTGAAAACGCGCGTCGCATGGGCACCGTGATGCGCGGCTTGATGGAAGACCTGGAAAGCAGGCACCCGTCGGTTGGCGCCACACGCAACATCGGGTTGTTCGGCATTTTCGAGCTCGTGCGCAACCGTGAGACACGCGAGCCGCTTGCGCCGTTCAACAGCACGTCGCCCGAGATGCAGGCGCTCGGCAAGTTTTTCAGGCAGGAAGGACTATACACGCTGGTGCGTTGGAACACGTTCTTCACGAATCCGCCGCTGTGTATTACCGAAGCCGAGTTGCGTGAGGCGTTTGCGATCATCGACAAAGGTTTGGAGATCACGGATCGCGCGGTTAGTTAGACAACTGATTTGACGGCCAAAGCCTCACGATTCCTCCGTCTGAATATTCCAAACGTGAAACGCGGACAGTTTCGTCCCAACTGCCCGACACAGAGATCGTGGGACCGAGTAAACCACTTCGTGTACGGCGCGACGTAAAAAGTCACCGGATCACTGTTTTCGCTAACAAAAACGCGGATTTTCGTAGAGGCACAGCCGTTGCTCCTTGCTGTTTCAGCCCGGCGCTGAGTCCTTCAGCACCAGTAAGCGAGGAGCAGGAGACATGAAGTCGACCCAGATTTACAACCCTTATCACAACCCCTTTCGCAATCGCTTTCACGTGCCGGTGCACTCGCGCCTCGACGAGATGCAGGCGTACACGCACATGGTGTGGCTGAATGATCCGCTGCCCGTGGAAGACGCAGAGAAAGACCACGGCGCGCGACCGTGGGGACGCGCGCTCGCAGGCGCCTTTGCGCTGATGCTCGTCGTGGTTTTCTCCGCGGCGTTGTTGTCCAACGTCCTCGGCAACTAGGCGAACCGCTCGAATCTGAAAGGCCGTGTGGAAGTTACTTCAAATCGGAAGCGCGGCGCTTCTCGATCGACGTGCGCAACTCATCCGGTGTCGCGGCACGGCCGTGCACGCCGTAGATCTTCTCGACCTGCAATCCCAACTGCTGTAACCGTTCGCTAAAACTAATCGTCGAATCCTGCGCGATCGGAATCGTGCCGTTCGGCGCCGCGTTCAGCAGGTCCGCCTGAAACAGGATCTTCTCTTTCGGCAGGTACGCGATCAGGATCTCGTTCGCATGCGGGTTCGGTCCGATGTCGTAGATCTCCACCACGTGCTTGTCGTCCTGAAAGACCCGTTTCTTGTTTTCGATCGTCTCAATCGACAGCTTGTTTGGTTTTGAAGATTTTGGAAGCAGCGAAGACTGTCCTACCGCTTTCTCCAGGAACGCTCTGGTATTCGCGGTAGTCACGATCGTGGCGCCCTCTGCGACATATTCGCGAAAACCGCCGGCGTGATCCGAGTGATGATGGGTCAGCACGAGGTACTTAATCGGTTTGCCAGGGACTGTTTCCTTAATCTTCGCCAGCGCCTGCACCGAGTTGCTGCCGTAGAGAATCTGTTCTGGCGCTTCGAATACCAGGATGTGATCGTTGAACGCGACGAAGAGTACGTTGTGCGTGCCGCCGGCCAAACCCTGGAGGATGTAAACGTCTTCGGCCACTTTGCTGACGGCCGGCGGCGGCGGTGTCGCTGGCGGCGCCGCAAGTTTCTCAAAACCTTCCGGTCCCGCGAATACGCTTTCGGCGGGCTTCGTGTTGATTTGCAGATCTGTGTATTCCGCCTCCTGAATCACGCCACCAGAGTTGTAGAGCACGCGGCTGCCTGGAAGCTTTAACTTGCCGATCGTGCGATAGGCTGAATACGTTTGCGCGATCTCTGAGTCGCCGGTTACCGGATCGGCGTAAAGATAACCGTAGCGGGTGAGGAGATTCGTTTGCGCGTCGAACGAGAGTGACAGTTGCTGATTGTCAGGTCTGATAACGCTGATCACTTTCTGCTTGCGGCCGCCGATTTCGTCCTCGCCCAACCAACGAAGAGTTGCTGCGCGATCCAGTGCTTCGAGCAGAACGAACGGTGGAAGACGTCGCATTTGTCCGCGGAAGTTGTTGAGCGATGGATTGGCGATGGGAGTGACGGTCCTGGACCACATGTCGTACGTCTGACCTTCAGTACCTTTGATAACGGTCTTGACCCAGTTGTTGAAGCCTGCGTTTGCCGCCTTCAGATCGTCGAAGACGAATCCACGTTCCGTATCGACGATCAGCGTTTCTTCTGAAGTTCCGGTAGCGAACGGAGGTTCGGCCGACGGGCTTTGAAACCGCGCGTGGATTTTGCTCTTCTCTTTGAGTGTGAAATCTTTGATCGAACGCAGCGCTTCGAGGCCGCCATGTGCTTCGATGGCGTCGTCGAGTACGCGGCGGGCTTGTTGGTAAGAGCGCTGCGAGGCGTTGAGTTGATGCGTGCCGTTTTGCGCGAAGACGTGTGTAGTTGCTATCGCGCTGACGATTGTTGCGAACACGAGTAGTCGATTTCTCATAGTGGTGCTCCTCTGATGACCGTGATTGACGGTCATTCATCCAAAAGGTTGGAGGCGTTCCAATATTTCGGAACAAGGTATGGTGGTTTAGTCGCGTGGGAAGACCGTTGGTCTAATACTGAAAAAGCGCACGAAATGTTCAGTGAGTTTTGTTAAGCAAAAACTCGTAGGTGGACCATGTTTTTGGATGAGGCGGATTGGGGGATTAGCGTGGTCCAACCGCGAATCTCGCGGCCTGTTGCTTGTTATCCGATGGAGTCTTTTCGCCGCGCTCTTTTGCGTCGGGAGCGCCGGCTTCGGCGGCAGCGTGTTCGATTTCGGAGTTTACTTCACTGCCAATCAGGATCGCGACTCCGGTGAAGTAGAGCCAGAGCATGAGGATGATCACAGCGCCAAGTGAGCCGTAGGTTGCACTGTATGAGTTGAAGTAGTGGAGGTAGAGTTTGAAGCCAAACGAAACGAGGAGCCACAACACGACACCGACCGCGGAACCCGGCGTCAACCACTTCCACTTCTGTTCCTTTACATCCGGCGCGTAGAAATAGATCAAAGCAAACGATGTGATCATGAACGCAAAGACGATTGGCCACTGAATCGTCTTCCACGCAATCGGAAAGAGACCCCCAAGTTGATAATGCACGGCGAGGAAATCGGCGAGCTTCCCGCCCCACAGGATCAACAACAAAGCCGCAATCACCAAAATCGACAGCCCAATCGTCAACGCGATCGCAACCAGCCGCTGCTTCCACCACGGGCGCGACTCTTTCACATTGTAAGCCGCGTTCAACGCCTGCGTGATTGCACCCATACCATTCGAAGCCGCCCACAGCGCCGCTAAGAGTCCGAACGAAAGTTTCCCGGCATTACTCGCACGCGTGATCTCCGTCATAGTGGAGTTCACGAGTTGAAACGCGGAGCCCGGCATCACCTGGCTTAGGTAGTTGAACAACGACGCCCGCAATCCTTCACCGGATCCGAGCATCAATCCGAGCGTTGCTGTCAGGAAAATGAGTAGTGGAAAGAGTGCTAAAAGAAAGTAATACGCGAGCTGCGCCGCGCGTCCCCAAACATCATCGTCGTTGATCTCCGTCCAAACTCGTTTCCCAAGCTGGATCCAACTTAAGCCGCCGAGTTTCCACAACGAATTCATGACGCGACCTCGCTCGCAAGCATGATGCCATTATCTCGTTTAGTTTCGCACAAACATCCGTGTGAAATCGCTGCTAAAGATTACGGCATTGCGCTTGCCGTAGAAGTGACACGTGACGAAAGAGGGCTTTCGGACGGCTGAGAAGAAAACATAGCGCGAATTTGTTGTATTAAAATAAGGCGCAAACGCCGACTCCGCAATAGTTTAATGGGCCAGTAGTAAACAAACCCATAGTTTGCCGGGTGGGGACAACAACAGATTCTCGCAAACCCAGCCGGCCAAGAACATCAAAGTCGCAGTTGTGGATTGACTCCCGCGCAAGTCGTGTGTGTGTGCGGCACTGTGAGCTTTAGGAAGGACTGCTTAGGAGGAGACCCATGACTAAGGGTATTGATCTCGTCTGCTTCTCTCATCTCCGCTGGGATTTTGTATACCAACGCCCCCAGCATCTCTTGTCGCGGTGTGCCCGCAACCGCCGAGTCTTCTTTATAGAAGAACCCGTATTTGGACACAGCTCAATGCGGCTCGACGTGCGCGAGACGGACACCGGCGTATACGTAGTTGTGCCTCAACTACCCGAGGGCCTCCGCAGCGAAATAGCCATAACCGCTGTTATGAAGGAGATGACCTACAGGCTCTTTCTGGAGCACGCGATAACCGACTACGTCTTCTGGTATTACACGCCGATGGCGCTCAATTTTACGAGCCACTTCAACCCGCTTTGCGCTGTTTACGACTGCATGGACGAGCTTTCGGCGTTCAAGGACGCTCACCCGCTCTTACCGGCACTCGAAAAAGAGCTGTTCCGGCGTGTTGATCTCGTGTTTACGGGCGGTCAGACTCTTTATGAAGCCAAGCGTAACCAACATCGCGCCGTCTACGCCTTCCCAAGCAGCATCGACGCATCGCATTTTGGCAAAGCCCGGAGTCTCAAAAACGATCCTTTAGATCAAATCGACATTCCACACCCCCGCCTCGGTTTCTTCGGTGTGATCGACGAACGCTTCGATCGCGAACTACTCGATCAGGTCGCATCGCGCAAGCCTGACTGGAACTTCGTGATCATCGGACCCGTGGTGAAGATCGATCCCGAAACACTGCCGAAGCACGCGAACATTCATTATCTCGGTGCGAAGAAGTACGACGAACTACCCGCCTACCTGGCGGGTTGGGACGTCGCGCTGTTGCTCTTTGCGCGCAACGATTCCACGCGTTTTATCAGCCCGACGAAGACGCCGGAGTATCTGGCTGCCGGCAAACCCGTCATTTCCACGTCGATCCGCGACGTTGTCAGGCCGTACGGCGAATTGAAACTGGTTGAGATCGCTGACACGCCGGACGAGTTCATTTACGCTGCCGAGAAGATCCTGTCGAGATCGGACGAAGCCGAGTGGCTCGCGCGAGTCGACGAATTCCTGGCGAACGTTTCGTGGGACAAGACTTGGAAACAGATGTCGGATTTGATTGATGCCGTGATCGAGAGAAAAAGACTCGCCAAATCAGCCACAGTGCCGCTCGACACGTTTGGACATCGAGCAGGAGCTGCGGCCATTCGATAAATTCATGCGAACAAGGAGGGTAAATCGTGTTTGATTATCTCATTGTAGGTGCCGGCTTTGCCGGCAGTGTACTCGCCGAACGGCTCGCCGCCGGTTCGGGCAAAAAAGTGTTGCTCTGCGACAAGCGTCCGCACATCGGCGGCAACGCTTACGATCATTACAACGAAGCCGGAATTCTGGTTCACAAGTACGGCCCGCATATATTCCACACGAATTCCCGGGAAGTGTTTGAGTACCTCTCCCGTTTTACAGAATGGCGTCCTTATCAGCATCGCGTGAGGGCCAGCGTGGACGGTCAGATAGTTCCGATTCCGATTAATCTCGACACCATCAATAGTCTTTACGGCTTGAATTTGACGTCGTTTGAAGTGGATGAGTTTTTCAAGAAGGTTGCCGAACCCGTGGAGAACGTAAAAACCTCGGAAGACGTCGTTGTCAGCAAAGTCGGAAGAGAATTGTACGAGAAGTTTTTTCGCAATTATACGCGCAAGCAATGGGGGCTCGATCCGTCGGAGCTTGATGCCAGCGTGACTTCGCGAGTCCCGACACGCACAAATCGTGACGATCGCTACTTCACCGACACGTACCAGGCGATGCCGCAGCACGGCTACACGCGCATGTTCGAGAACATGCTCGATCACCCGAATATCAAGATCATGCTCAATTGCGACTATCGCGAGATCGAGAAGGACATTCCCTTCGAGCAAATGATCTACACGGGACCGGTCGATGCTTACTTCGATTATTGTTACGGGAAGTTGCCGTACCGGTCACTCGAGTTCAAACACGAGACGCATGACACGCCGGTTTATCAGCAGGCGCCGGTTGTTAACTATCCGAACGAGCAGCTCTACACGCGTGTGACGGAGTTCAAATACTTAACCGGGCAGGAACATGCGAAGACGAGCATCGTGTTCGAGTTTCCCAAGTCGCAGGGAGATGCGTATTATCCGGTGCCGCGTAAAGAGAATGCTGAGTTGTATACGAAGTACAAGTCGCTGGCGGATCGAACGCAGAAGGTCCATTTCGTCGGGCGGCTGGCGACGTACAAGTACTACAACATGGACCAGATCGTCGCGCAGGCGCTGACGACATACGGCAAGATCGCGGGCATGAAGCGGGTCGAAGCGGTCGCGTACACTCACGGGAACGGCAATGGCAACGGTCACAGCCGGATATCAGTAGTGACTGAGTTACCACGAGAACACACTCTGAGGACGGGGCTGTAACAAGAACATCATCCGCGACAGCGGATGTGAGAAGGAAGGGAAGAGCGAGCACGGGGGGAGTTTCGATGCATCTCAGGGATCGTGGTATTTATTCTCTGCCGAATGGCCGTGAACTTATAGCCTTTTCCAATGGTGAGAATGGGCACGTTTCATACAAGCTTGCTTGCACTGCCTGCGCCGACGGGAGTGATTACGAAGTGAGCGACGAAGGGCGGTTGCTCTGTCACGGCAGACTAACCGCCTGGGACATAAAAGATCTATTCGATACTGGAAGGACGCACTATTAATTCGCTAAACGCATGGTTCTAAGCCGAAAAGATATCCCCCGACCGGAATACCCACGTCCACATTTTGTGCGAAGCCTTTGGTTCAATCTCAACGGTGAATGGGAATTTGCGTTTGACGACAACGAGGAGGGTTTGCGCCTCGGCTGGTTCGACGGCCGCAGGTTACCTCAACGCATCATCGTCCCTTTTGCCTACCAGACTTCGCTCTCCGGCATAAACGACAAGTCGATCCACGAAGTGGTTTGGTACGCGCGCTCGTTCGAGCTGCCGGACGAGTTTTACAAGCGCGATCTTCTATTGAACTTTGGCGCCGTGGACTACGCCTGCACCATTTGGATAAACGGCCAGGAAGTCGGACACAATCGCGGCGGCCACGTGCCGTTCCAATTTGATATCGCGCCTTATGTGAAGTCAGGCGAAAACCGCTTAACTGTGCGCGTTGAAGATCGTCAGGATCCGGAACAGCCGCGCGGGAAGCAGTCGTTCACAGGTCTGCCGGAAGGCATCGATTACTACTGCACTACCGGGATCTGGCAAACGGTCTGGCTCGAACCTGTGCCGTCGATTCGCATTGAAGAGCTGCGCGTGAACACAGACGCTAAGAAAAATCTGATCGAGTTGACGGTGTTTCTGCATGCGCCGTCAGCGGCGTGGCGCGTTGAAGTCGAAGTGCTGGAAGACGGGAACCGCGTTGCAATCGGCGAAGACCAGACAGCAGTTGCGACTGGACGAGTCGCGATCACGATTCCTTACGCGAAGCTGTGGTCGCCTGAGTCGCCGCATCTTTACGATCTCCAGGTGCGACTCTACGACGAAGATAGATTGCTCGATGAAGTGGCCTCCTACGTCGGCTTGCGTGGCATCGAACTGCGCCAGGGAAAGTTTCTGATCAACGGCAAACCGACGTACCTGAAGATGGTCCTGGACCAGGGCTTTTGGCCGGACGGGTTATTGACTGCTCCGTCCGATGAAGCGCTACAGGCGGACATCGGTTGGACAAAGCTGTGTGGATTCAACGGCGCAAGGAAACACCAGAAGATCGAAGATCCACGCTGGCTTTACTGGTGCGATCGTCTCGGGCTGCTCGTTTGGGAAGAGATGCCGAACGCGCGCGAGTGGTCGTCGAAGGCCGAAGATCTCTTGTCTGCTGAATGGCAGGACGCTCTTCGTCGTGACTTCAATCATCCCTGCATCATCTGCTGGGTTCCGGTGAACGAGAGCATGGGCTTTCCCGGTTTGAGTCAGGAGCACGCGGGACAATACGCATTCATTGAACGCATGGTGCGCGTCACACGGCGGCTCGACTCCACGCGACCCGTCATCGATAACGATGGCTGGGAACACACCGACATTACCGACATCTGCGCGATCCACGATTACACGCCGTCGTCAGAAAAACTCTCGACTCGATACGAGGCGACTTTGAAAAGCGGAGAACTGCCGCCGAAAGTTTGGGTCGACAAACCACTCTTCGCGCGCGGCTCGAGATACCGCGGCCAGCCTATCGTGCTGTCCGAAGTCGGTGGGTTCTTGACGATACCGACGGACATACCGCCCGAGAAGCGAGATCTGTTGTACAGGTTCTACGCTTCCTTCGAGAAGCCGGAAGAGTTTCTCGAGAAGTATCGCGATCTGATGCGCGGTATATCGTCGTTAAAGTTTCTCGCCGGGTTTTGTTACACGCAATTGACTGACATTGAACAGGAGATCAACGGTCTGCTCACGTACGATCGCCGGCCGAAAGTTCCCGTCGAGGCGATTGCCGAAATTCATGCGGAGTTCTTCCGCGAACAGCCATAGCCGGAACTGTTCCTTTCACGATCCCATCTGTAAGGTTCCGATACAAAATCCGGTCGCATTCATGTGCGAAATCAAGGAGTTACGTGTGGCTCGCTAGTTGAGTACACAACTCAACGGAGGAATGTGCGATGGCAGAAACAACATCACAAACGACGACGGATCATAAAGAGATTCAACGCTGGGTTGACGAGCGGGGCGGACATCCCGCGCGAGTGAAGGGAACTGAAAGTCGAAATAGTCCGGGCCTGTTGCGAATTGATTACCCGGGTTTCTCGGGTGAAGAGAGTCTGGAGGAGATCTCGTGGGAAGAGTTCTTCGACGGCTTTGAAAAGAACGGGCTGGCGTTTCTCTATCAAGACGAGACCGCCGATGGCAAGATGAGCCGCTTTTCGAAACTGATCGATCGCAACAGCGCGAAAGATCATTGATCATCCACCGACGCTTTATTCAAGCGGGAGGAAGTTATGGAAAGCAAGGCAAAACTGTTCGGCCATGCGATTCATCCGATCCTGATCGTTTATCCGCTGGGCCTTCTGTCGACCGGCGTGATTTTTGACGTCATCTATCTGGTCACGGCAAACCCCACGTGGGCGACGGTTTCGTTCTGGATGATCGCGGCAGGCGTGGTAGGCGGATTACTCGCGGCGGTGTTTGGGTTGATCGATTACTTGAACATTCCCAACGGCACCAGGGCGAAACGAATCGGCCTGCTCCACGGGTTGACGAATGTATTCGTGATGGCACTGTTCGCGATCAGTTGGCTACTGCGGTACGACGCACCTGAGGCGCCTCCAACAGTTGCGCTGGCACTTTCGTTTATAGGCGTCGGTGCGGCCATGCTTGGCGGCTGGTTGGGTGGCGAACTTGTTGAACGACTCGGCGTGGGTGTCGCCGAAAACGCGCACCTGAACGCGCCGAATTCATTGACGCACCCGGATCGTAATGAGGTTCGCATTCGCGAGGAGCACCCGCGACACGCTTAAAAAGGTACGGCCGTGAAACTCAAAAGACTTGAAGATCAGGTCGTCGTCATCACCGGCGCGACCAGCGGTATCGGACTCGTCACTGCACGCATGGCGGCAAAGCGCGGCGCGAAACTCGTTCTCGTCGCGCGCACCGAATCGGCGTTGCAGACGTTGACTGAAGAACTAAAAGCCACCGGCGCTGATGCCACGTACGTGAAAGCTGATGTCGGTGTCGAGCGCGACGTGCGAAATGTGCGTGACGCTGCGTGCGTCGAATTCGGCGGCTTCGATACGTGGGTGAACAACGCCGCTGTTTCGATCTACGGCAAACTGACTGACGTGCCGATCGAAGATCACCGCCGGTTGTTTGAAACGAACTACTGGGGCGTTGTCTACGGTTCGCTCGTCGCCGCCGATCACCTGGGGACGAAGGGCGGCGCGATCATCAACATTGGCAGCACGCTTTCCGATCGCGCGATCCCGATACAAGGAACATATTGCGCCTCGAAACACGCGGTCAAAGGTTTCACTGATGCGCTTCGCATGGAGTTGGAGTACGACAAAGCTCCGGTTTCAGTCACGTTGATCAAGCCCGCGGCGATCAATACTCCGTACGCACGGCACGCAAAGAACTTCCTGCCCACTGAACCCGAGGTGCCGGCGCCGGTCTACGCACCGGAGACGGTCGCGGAGGCGATTCTTTACGCGGCGGAAAACCCGGTGCGCGATCTTTACGTGGGCGCGGCGGCGAAGGCTTTGTCGATGGCTGGTTATTACGCTCCGAGCTTGACCGACAAGTACATGCAGCGCACGATGTTCGAGTTTGAGCAGCGCGAGAAGCATTCGTCCGGGCAACACAATGCTCTGAACCGTCCGTCCGGCGAGTTGAATGAGACTGGTGAATACGAAGGACACGTGAACAAAACCAGTCTCTACACAAAGGCTCGTTTGCATCCGCGCGTAACTGCCGGTTCGTTTGCGTTTCTGGCAACAGCATTGGGTTACGCCCTTTTGCGTCGCGCGTCGTCAAACGGCCGGTCCAACGGAAACGCGGAACAGAAGGAACTCTAATGCGGCATCCACAGGACGTCGATCGTCTCGCCGCGCGGCATCGACCAAAAGGCCAGCCTGTGATGCACCAGACGTGGGGCAAACTGCTCTTCATGCACTGGCGCATCAGCGAGAACCTGCTGCGTCCACACGTCCCAGATTCACTCGAGATCGATACCTACGGCGATTCAGCGTGGATTGCGATCACACCGTTCACGATGTGGGACGTGCGTGCGTTGCCGCCGTACGTTCCTCCGGTGCCGGGTCTGAGTGCGCTGCACGAGTTAAACGTCCGTACTTACGTTCATCACAACGGCGTTCCCGGCGTATGGTTCTTCTCGCTCGACACAAACAGCAGCGCCGCAGTCCTGGCCGCGCGCACTGTTTACCACCTGCCTTATTACTACGCCGATATCAAGCTGAAAGAACACGGCAGGACGATCGACTACCGCCTCGATCGAGACGACGATCCGGCTGCTGCGTTCAAAGCTACATGGAAGATTGGTGACCCGCTGCCGCAATCACAGCCCGGATCGAAGGAGTTTTTCTTAACGGAGCGCTACATCCTCTACACAGAACACGACGAGCAACTCTATCGGGCCCGCATTTACCACGAGCCGTGGCCGCTCCAGAAAGCGGAACTGACGAAGTGGGGATCCTCGATGCTGGAGGCAAGTCGACTGACACAACCGCAGGGTGAACCTATCGTTCACTACGCGGAAGAGATCGACGTCGACATCTGGTATCTCGAAAGAGTTGAGTAGTCGAGTGCTGTTTCAACCGTACTAAGAATGATCCAATCAGAACGAGCACGGGCAGGTTAAACGTATGTCTCCGGTGTTCATTGAAGAAAACACCGGAGATACGCCTAAAACTCCGAAGTCGCGCTGTTTGGCGATCAATGTGCTCGATCGAATTTGTCGGACCCCGCAACCTTGACGATCTTGTTGTAGACGCCAAGCAGCAGGAACGGCGAAACCCATTCACCAACAAAAAGACTCGCGTTCTTCTTTCCCATCAACTGAAGCACAGCCGACGCGCCGATCGATCCCACGGCCGCCCACAGAAACATATCCGACGGCAGCTTCGCCGTCTGCTGTTCCAGCGTGCGAGCCACCGGACCCTCCGAATGCTGTTGCATCTCGCCTCTCGGTTGTCCTATCGGTTGTCCTAATGACTGTCGATCCATACCCAGTTGCGAGCCCTCTCTGTTTGATTGCGATATAGGTGTACTCATGTATTTTCCCCTCGTTTGAAGTAAGTGTTTTGCCGAACAAGTCCGGCGCTATTTAGGCATCAGGTTGCGTTCGTTCCAAAACACAATCAGACAGCCAGTCCCGCACGTTTTGCAGGTGCTCCTCCTCGTGCCCGAGTGCGGTTTCAAACTGCTGTCGCATGTCGTCGTACCCGAGATTCGACGCCAGCTCGATCAGCAGCTCCCAACCCGCATTGTCGGTAAGCTCCGCCGTCAGCAGCGCTTGCAGGCACTGAGGTACCGAACTTCTCGGATCGGTCAACACCTGCATAATGCCCATCGACGTAACCGCCGCGATGTCCGCAGACGGACTCTCCATCGTCGGATCGCCTCCGAGTCCTTTAATCGTTTCGTTGAGCAAGAGGAAATGGTCCAACTCTTCGCTGCCGATATGTCTGATGTCGTCAAGCGTCGGTCCCGGACTTGTCTCGCCCAGCGTCTCGCATTTGTTGAGCAGCGCTTCATAGAGCCGCACGCCCATGCGTTCGAAGGCAAGCCGCTCGCTTAATTTATCGAGCAGCACCGCCATTGCGGCCTGATCCTCGTCTGCGTCGGCTTCTTCAGATACCGGCATCGCCGGCATCGATCCGAGTGGAAAACCCTCCGCGATGTAGTCGACGCGGCTCTCGGCAATCACCTCAGCTCCGCCTTCCGAACTCGGCGTGGCGTTCGCTGCTCCTTCCACTAACTCCTCCGCCAGGTCCGGCGACGTCTGCATGCCGGTGCGGTTACCGATTGCTTGTTGTGCCCCCGTGCTCTTCATGCGCTTGCTCCTTTTGCAAAAATGCTCTTCTTTTCTACCAGCTCGGTCCCCGGCGTCCACACGTATCCGGCGGCGACGATCTCACTAGGCGAACCTTCGGAATTCATCTGGTCGCGATAGGCGATCGACGCGGGTGCCTGTTCGGGTTCGTCCTCGACGTTGATGAACCGGGTTCCCGCTGCGCGAAGATCCACTTCGTTGGCCAGTGTTTCACGAACAAACTGCCTGTGACTTTGGTAATCGATCAGTTCCGGCAGCGTTTTCGGCAACAACTCAGCGGGGTCACGTCTTTCGATCTCCTTGAAGAGATCCATCACCATGTGCAGGTGTCCGAGTTCGTAATCGACGAACCTCTCCCATATCTGCTTGATGCGCGGGTTTGTCTCGTAAGTGGCGCAGCTATAGTAGTTGTAGACCTCGGTAAGTTCGTTCAGCATCCACTTTTCGAGCGGCGTTTCGTTCGGGTCCATTAACGACTCGTACTGCGTCACGTGTTGTTCCTCGATCGAGGCGATCTCCGCGTAAAGCTGGCGGGCGATCGGATCGGCAAACATCGGCCCGATGGTCATGTAGTAATCGTGCGTCTGGTTTTCCCCGGCGGTAATGGTCGCGGCGTGAATCTTGGTGAGTGGATCCGCTTTGGTACAGTCGTAATGCTCGCGGAGATCGTCTTCAGGGGCGCGATGTTCCACCTGCGTCGGTCTGCCGGGCATGATGTCGGAATAATTCTGGACGATCGTGTTTGCGTCGGCGCCGCCCACGCGATCCATCAAAGCTGAAAACCTGTAGAGGTGATCGAAATCCTCCAGCAGTCCGAAGCGATAAACCTGTGCCAGGTATTCGTCGGGCTCGTGCTGCGCGACGCTGGCGGTCACTTCAATCGCTACCTGTTCGAAACCGATGGTTGTCTCGAGTGGCGACAGGTCGGGAGGAAGCAACCAGTTCACCATTGTCTGTTGATGGTGTTCAACGCGTCTGACTTTTGCGAGCGGCAAGCGAAACTGGCCGTTCATCATGCGCGCCATCGCATGCGAGTTGCGCAACGCGTTACTTTCAATGCCGTTCATGAGGATGATGCGAACGCGGGTGAACGCGTCGTCGTCGAGTTTACTTGTAGGCGTTCGTACGAGGTCGCGCCAGGTGAAGAGTTGTTTGTCTAATGGGGTCCCTTTCTCCTTGAAAATATCGAGACTCATCCCACCCTCCTTGCTCGTTCGTTGACGTTACTTATAGTGCGGGCGAATTTAATTCCCTGCGAGTTTCAAACTCATTCGTGCGCGATTACGAATTTGTGTTTAGCCGTGCTCTTTGTGATCGCAAGTGAGATTGACGAAGCGAGGCGTGATTCTTGCATCATCTCCCGATGGTTGAGAATGACGTTTGAAAATGGAACGCGATACTTAGCAAGGGGGATTAGAAATGCCACGAAAGACCGATCAACGTACAGCGCCTGGCGGCGCTGACAATCTTCTTCAACAAGCAAAAGACACAACGAGTGAAGTTGTCGATCAAGTGCAGCAACAAGCAGGTTCAAGAATAGACCGGCAGAAAGACGAAGCTGCCACCGAAATCGAGAAGGTAGCCGGCGCCGTGCGACAGCTTGGCGAAGGACTCGGCGGGCAGGATCAAGGACCGATCGCGCATTACGCCGCGGAATACGGCAGGAAGGCAGCCGAAGGTCTCGAACGATTTACAAACTACTTAAGAGAGAACGACACGAGAGCGCTGGTGACGGAGATCGAAAACTTTGGACGACGCCAACCGGCCCTACTGCTCGGCGGCGCATTCCTGTTAGGCCTCGCGGGCGCGCGGTTCCTTAAGAGTTCGATGCCGATCAGTGAATCCAATACAAACCTGGGACGCGGATTGCCGCCACCGCCACGACAGCCTGCTCACGTGCAAACCACGTCGGCCGCGTTGTGATTGAAGGAGGTGCACTATGCAACCGCGCATGAATGAAGCAAGACGGACAGACGAACGTCCGCTTAGCGAACTGTTCTCAGACCTGGTGAATGAGACCACCACCCTCGTGCGAAACGAAGTGGCTCTCGCAAAGGTCGAGCTCACGCAAAAGGCAACGAAGGTTGGAACAAACATCGGCTCACTGGTTATCGGCGGCGCGATTGGATACGCGGCGCTGCTGGCAATCGGCGCCGCGGTGATCCTGCTGCTGGATCGTGTCATGCCGGCGTGGCTGGCCGCACTGATCGTCGGCGTCGTTATCGCTGTTGTTGCCTGGATGTTGATCAGTAAAGCGATTGCGGAGCTTCGGAGTATGCAGTTGAAGCCGCAGGAAACAGTCGAGTCGTTGAAGGAGGACGCGCAATGGATCAAAGACCAGATCGGTTAACAGAACAGGAAGGTTCGATCGACGAAGGACGGTTTTCGCCGCCCCGCGTAAACGACGGAGAGACCGCGGCGGAGACGCTGGACGATCGCGAGAACCCCACGGACGAGACTGAACGCATCAAGGCCGATATCGAGGACACGCGCGCCGAGATGGGACAGACACTAAACGAGATTCAGGAAAGACTGAGCCCGGAACATCTCATGGGTCAGGTTAAAGAGACAGTTCGCGAGGCTACAATCGGAAAGGTCGAAAGAGTAATGGAAACAGTAAACGAGAAGATCAGTAACGTCACAGAACCGGCGATGGACGCGCTGGGACGCGCCGGTGAGAAATTGAAGGAGACGGGATCGTCACTAACCAACACTGTTCGGCAGAATCCGATTCCGTTCGCTCTGGTCGGGTTGGGATTAGGTATGTTCATCGTCAGCCGCGTGCGTAATGCGGACGGGCGCACGATGCGTTCGAGAACCTACGAATCTGACTCCGAGACGGGTTACGGAATGGCCACGCCTCGTTACGCCGGAGCGGGGAGACAGTATGGCGCGTCGGGCGAGTACGCTGGTGCGGCGCGGCAGTATGGCGCCTCAAAACCTGGAGCGTTACGGCAAATGACGCACACGGCTAACGAGCTCGCGCATGGAACGGCGGAAACCGTTTCGCATCTGGGCCACCAGGCGAAGGAAGGTGCAGTTCGCGCAGGACGCGGTTTGCAACGTCTTGTTCACGAGAATCCGCTGGCAGTCGGAGCAGCCGCGATTGCTGTTGGAGCGGCGGTTGGTCTGGCATTGCCGTCGACTCAGATCGAGCACGAGTACATGGGTGAAGCGAGCGAGAAGATCGTTGACAAGGCACAACAGGTCGCGCGCGACGCGATGGACAAGGTCAAAACCGCTACTCAACCCGAAGCCGGTGGTCAACAACCGCGGCCGGGTCAGCAGCCGAACCAGCCGGGTCAACAAAAAGCGCAACCCGCGAATCAACCAAATCAACAGCCTGAGCATCGTGGGCAGGCGGGCGAACCAGGTCAGCCGAGTGTCTCGCAAAGAGGACAATCAAAGTCGGCGCAGCCGGGCCAACCAACTCCGAGGGCTTAACACGTGTTTGGAGCGTGGGGACGATCTGTCCCCGCGCTCCAGTCACCCCTCTGTATGGCCGGTGCACCTCTCCGCGCGGGAATTCATCTGGAATAAAAAGCTTAAAGATGGTATAAGCAGGGACACCGCCCTAGCCTGAATTGTTCTTGCGCATTTTGCGTTTGTATTACTCCCCCTGTTCTCCCCAACCGTGCGGCGCGTTCAATTACCGATAGGTGTCTCTTGAAAAGGGGGATTGCGATGCTCAAGTCGCTCAGTATTGCCGCCATTCTCGTATTGTCTGTCGCAGCCGGTGGAGATCTCGTAACCGCGCAAACAGGCGCACCAAAAAACCAGTCGCTTGCTTTAACCAACCATTCCAACGATGCGACAACGTCGCGTAGCGAACGGTCCGTTTCGCCCGAAGCAAAGGCTGCCGCCCGACGGCTGTACAAAGAAGGCATCAAGTACGGTCTCGCCGGTCTTTTTCCGCAAGCGGCTGCGACGTTCGAGAAGGTAGTAGCTCTCGATCCGCAGTTTGCCGATGCCTACTTTTCTCTCGGTCACGCCTATTTCGACATGAAGCGCTGGGCCGAAGCCGCGAAAAACCTCGATCGGGCTCTGGAGCTCAACCCGAAAGACGTTGAAGCGCAGGATCGACTCTCATTTGCGCGCACCATGTTGCAGCCACACGGCGGTGGCACAAAGCCAATCCCGATTCAACCCGCCACCACCGTAGAACCGAAGCCAATCAAATCGGAGCAGCAGCCGGTCGGCTCACAGGTTTCGGTAGCGGCCAAGACGCCGCCGGCGCCGGCCTCAGTCGAGAATGAAGACGTACCGGAGAACAAGGCCAACGCCGACGAGATGGCGCTGACGCGCATCTATCGCATCGGCGCAAACGATGTGCTGGATGTTCGCGTAACCGATTCCACGTCGTCACAATCGACGTTGTTTACCGTTACGCCATCCGGCCACTTGGAGCATCCATTACTTCCGGAACCGATGCAGGTCGGTGGCTTGACGGTCGAGGAGGTTACCTCGCGGATCGAGAGCGATCTGAAACGACGCGCACTCGATACGTCGAAAGTCACGATCGCCGTTCGTGATTACGCGAGCCACGCGATCCTCGTCAGCGGTCTGGTAAAGGACGCGGGAACGAAGATTCTCAGACGAGAAGCGATTCCGCTTTATGTTGTTGTTGCTGACGCTCAACCGTTGCCGGAAGCCGCGCGAGTTACCGTCATGCGAAATGAGGCGAACCAGTTGTTCGAGGTCGACTTAACGCAGTCGAGTGAGATGAATCTTCTGGTGCGGCCGGGTGACGTTGTCACGCTGCATGCGAACGCGACGCAGTTTCTTTATGTCGGCGGGGAAGTGAAGTTTCCTGGCGAGAAGACGTATCGTCGAGGTCTGACTTTGATGCAGGCGATGATCGCTGCCGGTGGTGTCGTTGGCAAGCCGAAGGAGGCGCGGTTGGGACGCGACGACGGCCGCGGGTTTTTGACCGTGACTAAGTTTAAGTTGAAGGACATCGAGTCCGGTAAGGTTCCCGATCCGTTAGTACGCCCCGGCGATCGGATCATGGTGGTGAAATAAGCTTATGGCGGTACCACGAAAACTGGTCGTTGTTCCGAACGCAGCGACGCGCGAGCTGTGGCGCATCGCGGAAAGCGGTGCAATGGATGAGCTCGAGGCGGTGTTGCCACGGGCCGATATTAACGCGCGTAACGAACACGGCATGACAGCGCTGATGCGCGCCGCATATCACGGTCGCACGCAGATGGTCCGTGCACTCTTGGACCATGGCGCGGATCCGAACCTCACGAGGAACGATAACTTTACTGCTCTGTCTCTGGCGGCCTTCTTTGGCCATGCCGAGATCGTCGGGATGTTGATGCAGCACGGAGCGAACACTGATGTCGCCACGCGGTTTGGGACGTCTCCGTACCAATGGGCGAAGGCGCGCAGCTTTGGTGACGTGGCGCGTTGTCTCGAGAAGCGCAAAGAGCAGGCCCAACGAT
Source organism: uncultured bacterium (assembly GCA_965649955.1). Taxonomy (GTDB): domain Bacteria; phylum Acidobacteriota; class Blastocatellia; order Pyrinomonadales; family Pyrinomonadaceae; genus PSRF01. The sequence continues at coordinate 14,564 of CBFGMX010000010.1, read as the reverse complement.
TGGCACCATCCGCGGTTGAAACTGAAATTGAACCTAAACCTAAACCTAAACCTGGACCTAAACCTGAGCCGGAAATTAAATCGGCGTTACCAGTTCCACCACCGGTCGTAAGAACGCTTAAGGAGCCGCCTGAAATCTGGGACCTCGTGCATGAGGCGCCGAGAAACTTCAACGCCAGTACGGCGTTCATGGCGCGAATGGGTTCCGTAAAGGCTGGTGTGGTAATCGGAGTGGCGTTGTTCGTTGTGATCAGCGGAGGCGCCGGAGCGGCATATTTCTTCAAGCACAAAATACCATCGTTCACAACGCCCGGTACCACCGCGAAGGCTCCAACGACAACAGCGGCCCCGGTTTCAGCTGCTACCTCTGCGCCGCAAGCGGCTAGCTCGACGTCGATAACAGTTCTGCCAACAACTTCTGCGGAACAGCCATCCGTGACGAGCAATCCAACCGCCGAAACGGCACCGATTGTTGAACCTGAAGCGCCGGGCGGGGAAGGTTTGCCGCCGGCCACCGCCCGCCGGTCCCGTGCGTTCGCGAGGTCTCGTGCTGTTCCGAATGATTTTAATAACGAGCAAACCGACAGGATCCAGACGGTCACTACACCACCGGACCCGGTGCCGCCGAAGGTCGATTTACGCCCCGCGGACGAGACGCGGTCCAAAAGTCCAGCCGCGCCGCCCGTGGGCCAGCAGGTGATTTCAGCCCCAAAGAACCAACAACCGAAGGCGAAAGTGATCCAATGGCCCTAAAGCGGTCGTCTACCACCGGGACGGATATCCAAAATTTCATATTTCCACGGGCATTTTGCACCAACAAAAATGCCCAAAAACCCCGGCGACACCTCGACTTACGCGATTTGTTTCCGCACCTGTGAAGTTTCTATCACGACTAAAAATTTTATTGACGTTAGGTTGCGAAATCCTTATTCTTTGGCCTCCACTAAAGGTGAAAGATATTTAGAAGCGCATTGCCCCAGCAGTGCCAGTCAAAAAAATCGCCGTGTGCGGGCGGCTGGTGGGCTAGTTTTAGGATACGTACAAGGAGGAACCATGTCCCGATTTCGTAAATTACTTCTCTCACTCGGTGCCATAGCCATCATCGCCTGCATGTCGGCTAAAGCACAGGCTGATACAATCACTGTCGTTGGTGTTGATAGCGGCAGCTTTTCCACTGCAACAGTGGTCTGCGAGTTCAATGCTCAAACCAACACACTCACGTTCACGATCACCAACACGTCGCACATCACACAACCCGGATCGACGTCGACGATCACAGGTATCGGTTTTGACTTGCCACCACTAGGGAACGCCAGTGCCTCGGGACTGAATGGTTTCACAGGTATGCAAGCCCCGAGTTTGTCATCGACCTTTACCTTCTCTGACGCTGACCTCGGAAACGTGCCGCACGGATTCGGCGGTTCCGTTGTGCTCGACTTCGGGTTCCTTACCGGCAATTCCGGTAACTTCAACTCGGGTCAGGTGTCGTTGGGACTGCTGCCGGGAGAGAGCGCATCTTTCACCGTCAGCGGAGCCGGGTTTGCCGGACTGACGGAGGCGGAGATTTGCAACGCGATCTTCGTTAGGTTCCAAGAGGTGCCGCTCGCGGGTAACAGCGAGGGAAGCGACGTCGGTGTATCAACCACGATTCCTGAACCGTCTTCAATGTTACTGCTAGGCTCGGCATTGATCGGTTTAGGCGGAGTTGTCAGACGGCGCATGAAGCGCTGACAGACGCGCTACAAAAAAGCTAGTGTCATCACAGTGAAAGGGCGTTGCCGTTTGCCCCGGCAACACCCTTTCGCTTTTCCAACCCGCCCTTGTTACTGGCCCACCGAACCTTCCGCTCGATAAAAATAGTATTCGGCGGTGTAGGGGATCCTTCTGAGTTCGTTCAGCGTGCCCGGTTCAGCCGGCGCCATGCCCCCGGTCGTGTTGGTTCGCTGAATGAACGTGACCCTCCCGAAGATGCCGGAATCGCTGGTGGTCTTCATCTTGAGAAGCAACCATTCTATTGCGTCAGGATCAGGCCGGCAGCCGGTGTTCTGAACGCGCTCCGCTTCCACTCTGCTGCCGCTCTTGCTGGTCCAATGCGGGCCCATGCCGTGAATGCCGACCTCGCCGAAGAAGTTCTCCTCTGCGTACAAAGTCGCCTCGGGCGCAACAAATGACCACGAGATTCCATTCCATCGGTAAATTTGAACGCCCTTCGCGTAGACGTGAAACGCCAGCCTATTGCCTGCCTCAACCGCGATGCTGCTGCACGCTTCCGGCAACTCCGGACCGTTATCGTTGGCGGGCATCGTTACTGCCGACGCCGGCTGAATTGCGAAACCGGCGACCGCAAGCATGACAAGAAGCCGGATAACGCTTTTGATTGTGATGTAGTGCATGTTCTTCTCCTTGAGATATGAATCAGTTTGAATTTATCTAGCTCTTGCCGATCCGCACGGGTACGATCATCGGCACGTTTCGTCTGTATTGCTTATAGGCGTCGCCATGGACGTCGATCAGATCTTTCTCTTCGAACTGTATGGCGACGAAGATGTAGGCGGTGGTCGCTAGCGCGAACACCAGATGGGCGATCGTCATCGTCGGCGTGGCCCAGAATGCGAACAGCCAGCCGAGATAAAGCGGGTGACGGACATGCCGGTAGAGGATCGGCGTCCCGAATCGCAGTTGCGTGTACTCCTTGCCGCGCAGATACAGATAGACCTGCCGCAGTCCGAACAGATCGAAATGGTTGATCAGGAACGTGCTGATCAGGACCAGCAGAAACCCGAGCCCAAACAACCCATAAAGCACCGCGCGCAGCGCCGGCTGCTCGACCTTCCAAACAACGCCGCCAATTGGCTCCCACAGCGCGAACAAGAGAATCAGCGCCAACGACGACAACAGAACGTAAGTGCTGCGTTCGATCTGCTTTGGAATGACGCGCGTCCACATCTGTTTGAACCAGGGCCGCGCCATCGTGCTGTGCTGCACGGCGAACAACGTCAGCAACGCGGCGTTGACCAACAGTGCTTCGCCGAGTGGAGCGGTGCGGCCCGAATCGATCGACTTCGGCACCATCACGTCGCCGATGAAGCCGATCGCATAAAGGAAGGTCCCGAAGAATACGAGGTAACACAGAACACCATATACAAACGTTGCTACTCTGCCGAACATGAAAATCTCCTTTCAACTCCAAACCATCGAGTTAACTTTGGCGATCTGCGACCCTGAACTGCGAGGCATTCGCGTGATGAATAATTTGAAATGATCTGTTTGTATGAACTCCCGCTGGCATATGAATACGCTGCCTCGCTCCTTCAGAGATTACCGACACCGAATGTGGAAGTTGCTGAAGGCTTCGGCATATTACTGAGCGAAATAAAGTTTTTTAAATGGCCCTTTTCGGCGTTTTTTTGCGCGTGTACCTGTTGAGCCTGTACACGGAAGGGGACGTTCTATGCCAATCACGTTCCGCGCAGCGCTGTCTTTAATCGCCCTGAATTTAACCCTGACAATTCCAGCGCTTGCGCAGTCACATTCGTTTGCCCCAACGCCGGTGCGCGCGGTCAGCGCTGAGGAAAAAGATCTACGTGAGCTGACAGAGCAATACGGACGCGCGCTGGCGGCGGGTGACCTCGACGGGATGCGCAAGTTTTGGGACCCTCAATCCCCAAACCTCGCCACACACTTCCGCTACTACAAAGGCGTGCTGGCCCAGGCGCGCATCAACTTCATCACTTCCGAAGTTACAAAGCTCGAAATCACAGGCGACAAGGCAATTTCGTTTTTCACCGCCGACGAACGTCGTATCGACAAGAAGACGGGAGCGATACTGCTGACCTTCGATCCGTTTCGTGGAGCGTGTCGCTCATTCGAATGGATCAAGACCGCATCAGGGTGGCAGATCCAACGAGAGTTCCTGGTCCAGGATGAACTTGCCGGAAGGCTCGGCGCGGCGCGTTCGGATCGTGAGCGTGACGAGATCCTCGAAAAAGAAAAACGTTTCGTTAACAACACACTACTCAATGCACTGGGCACTCGCGCGCTTCGCCATCAAACGCGTGCGGACTTCGACCTGGCAATGCATTACATCGCCTTGCAGCGAATGGTTGCGGAAAAGATTGGAGATCAGGCGGGAATCGCCGGGTCGTGGTTGAACACCGGTCTTGTCAAACAGTCCCAGGACGAACACGAAGCAGCTTTAGTAGCCACGCTCAAGGCTTTTACGCTGTACGAAGCTTCCGGCAATAAACGCGGTATGGCTCTCGCCTGGGAAAACCTCAGCGATGAGTATCGCGCGCTCGGCGATTACCGCCGCGCCTTTGACGTTACCCAAAAGTCACTGCGCCTTTCCGAAGAGACGAACCACCGGCGCGGCATGATGATTTCGTTGTCTGAATTCGGATTAATTTACGCACACCAGAACAATGCGGAGCAGGCATTCGCCCATTTTGAAAAAGCACTGGCGATCGCACACGAGTTGGGAGACACGCTCTCGATCGCAATGCTCCGTCATGACCTGGCGCTCCAATACAAGTCATTCGGCAATCTGGATCGGTCCCTCGAGATCTACCAGCAGCTCCTGAAACAGATCGAAAACGATCGTGGTGGCGCAGCCATGATCCGCGATCAGATCGGCAGGATCTACGCCGCACAGAAGCGATACGAGGAAGCGTTGACCTATCACCGCGAAGCCCTCGCCGGACTCGACGCTACTAAGAACCGGCGAGCGACCGTGGTCACACTCAACAACATCGCCGCGGTCCATCTGGCGCAGGAAAATTACGCGGAGGCGTTGAAAGTTTCCGAGGAAGCTGTGTCACTGTCGCGTGGGAAGGGAAGAAAGAGTGACCTTTATGTGTCGCTCATCAATCTCGGTTACTCGGAGTTTGGACTGAATCGTTTGTCTCAAGCGCGGCAGACGTTTACCGAAGCGGTTTCGATCATTGAAAAGTTGCGTACACAAACGGCGGGCGGCGCGCAGGAGCGCCAGCGTTATTTCGAACGCGGACTCGCGGCTCATCAAGGCCTGCTCAGCGTGCTGGTGAAAGAGAACCAGCCACGCGAGGCGCTCATTTTTGCCGAACGAGCGAAGGCCCGTGTGTTACTCGACATGCTGCAACAGGGGCGCGTTCGAGTTAACAAAGCGATGACTGTCTCCGAACAGGAAGAAGAACGGCGGTTGAAATCCGAACTGACGCAGCTGAATAGAGCTTTGACGCGCCTCACTCAATCGGAAAAGCAGGATGCGTCTCAAATCAGCGAAGTCGAGGCCAAACTCGAAAAGGCGCGTCTTGATTACGAAGCGTTTCAGAATTCGCTTTACGCCGCGCATCCGGAATTGAAAACAAAACGCGGTGAAGCCCCGATCATCAACGCGCCGGAACTCGCCGGTCTGCTTCCAAACGCCTCCAGCGCGTTACTGGAATACGTTGTAACCGACGACAAAACTTTTCTATTTGCGATCACCAAGCCTGGTGACGAAGCCGATGTCGAGGTCCAGGCTTACACGCTTCCAGTTAAACGAGAAGAACTGGCAAAACAGATCGAATCGTTTCGCCAACGACTCGCAACGCGAGACCTCGGATTTCGCGCCTCGGCCGTCAAACTCCACGATCTGCTTCTCAAACCGGCTCAGGCGCAGCTTCGGGGTAAGAACAATCTCGTAATCGCACCTGACAGCAGCCTGTGGGACCTGCCGTTCCAGGCACTCGTCGACAACTCGAATCGTTTTATCATTGAAAACGCTTCGATTACCTATGCGCCTTCGTTGACCGTCTTGCGCGAAATGACGAAGCGCCGAACGAATCAGTCGACGACTCTCGCTCCCCCAACGTTACTCGCGGTTGGCATTCCGCAGCGGGATGGCGACACCGTGAAACGCACGGGATCGACCCTTCGTAATCATAATTTCGACCCGTTGCCCGAGGCCGGTGAGGAAGTAAAGGCGCTCGGACGTTTGTATGGCGCCTCACGCAGCAAGATCTACGTTGGCCGGGAAGCGCGCGAAGATCTGTTGAAAACTGAGGCTGCTGCGGCCAACATCCTTCACTTCACAACCCACGGCACGCTCAACAACGCCTCGCCAATGTATTCACACCTCACTCTCGCTGAAGGTGGACCGAACGACGACGGCCTGTTGGAAGCATGGGAGTTGATGCAGCTCGACCTAAAAGCCGACCTGGCGGTGCTTTCAGCCTGTGAAACGGCCCGTGGCCGCATTGGTGCAGGGGAGGGAATGATCGGGTTTTCCTGGGCCATGTTTATTGCCGGTGTTCCGTCGATCGTGGTAAGTCAATGGAAAGTCGAATCCGCCGGCACTCGCGATTTGATGGTCCACTTCCACCGGTCTCTGATCTCTCCGTTCGGATCGACCAAAACAAAAGCAAGCAAGTCAGATGCGCTGCGACAAGCGGCGTTGAAATTGATGAAGAATCCCGCGACCAGTCATCCGTTTTATTGGGCCGGATTCGTGTTGGTAGGTGACGGACAATAACAGTACTTGAAGGCCTCGACTGTAACGCTCAAAAAGTTCAGCGACGTAAGGACTGCACCTGACGCAGCAGGTTGCGCGCAAGGTCGGAGTTCGGGTTCGCTTTTAGCACCAGCCGAAACTCCTGTTCGGCTTCACGCAAGAGTCCCGCGTCTGCGTAGAGCAAACCGAGCGTGAGGTGTGACGACGAGTGAGCGCGACGCGCGTTCGCGAGCTCGTTGGCCTTCGCTTGATCCAGTACGCGAAACTTCGCCTGCGGTGCCGGTGGACGCGGCGAGGTGATTTCCTGTCCGTCTTTCATTGCTTTTACTTGCCACGAATAGACGTTGCCGCGCGGGAGTGTTGTGGTCCACGTAAGGCCTGTGAGTTGCGGGCTCGAAGCAACCGGGTTGAACTTCGAGTCGTATACCTCGACGACATAACCGGTTGCTCCTTCCATTGCCGACCAGCGAAATGTCGGTCGGTTCGTGAGCAGCACGTTTCCGAGAGGCTCGAGCACCGCAAATGAGTTTTGCTGGTTGTCAGAGCTCATTAGAGAGCTCGGCGGACGCGTGAGTCCCTGAAGCTGCGACGACTTTTCAATCCTTCCGCTGCTGAGAGTTTTTTTCAGCAAATCCTGATAGGCCGGTGGCAGTTGGTCCGCGCCGGAGAGTTTTCCCTGCTGATCCAGAGTCAGCACTCCGGCGGCGTCGTTGAGTTGGGCCACGACGGCGACGGGCTCGGGCTGCGGCGCGGGTGACTCACTCTGCGGCGGTGCCGTTGGTTGCGACTCGGGAGTGGGAGTAACAGCGATCTGCGGCTGTCGTTCTGACTGTCTTCGCCAAATCAGCGATGCCAGCACTACGAGTAGCACGAGCGCGAATGCCGTACCTGCGAATGCAACCGGAGATACTCGAAACGGTAAGAACCTGGAGCCAAACCAGCCACGCGACCGGGCTTGAGCGGGTGGAGGAGCTGACGCCGGCAAATAGTCGCGATCGAGTGACGGTGCGATCTCGTTTCGAAACGCGCGCAGGTCGTTCACTGCGAGAACACAGTGTTCGCAATGCGTCAGATGATCTTTGACTACGCGCAGGTCCTCGCCGGTGAGATGTTGATCTACGAAGGCGGCGGTTTGGTCCATCGTGAGATGCGCGCCGGTTTCGTTCGCTTCGTCAAACACCTGGGATCGCATGCTGAAAAATGCCGCGTCACCATCTCCGGCCGCTTCGATTTGCATTCGGCAGACCTCACATGCGCCGAGGTGGTCAGTCACTGAAAGCAAGTCCGCAGCGGTTAACCGGTGCTTGCAGTAGTCCTCAATCTGTTTTTGAGTCAAATGAACCACAGTTTTTCTTTTGTCCTCGCCGGGGTCCCGGTGGGGTCTATTTCAATAAGTTGGTGAAAACTGTCGCGTATTACTACGGTCATCAAATAAATCCTTTCAACCGCCTTGTGAGCCGTTCGCGGCCGGATTTTCGGGCGTTTATGACCTGTTGCCGCGTTAATCCGAGCATCTCGGCGATCTTCGTGTCCTCCAGCGGCAAGTTATTCCACAGCTCGGCAAGCGATTCCGCAGTCATTTCCAGGGCAGTCGCGATTTGCCGCAAAGTCGCAATGCCGGTGGCGGGCAAGAGCGTGATACAGCCAAAACCGCTCGACTCTTTCAGGTTCAATAACAAGGCCGCGCGCTGGTTGCGCGGTAGTTGCTCCAGCTCTTCCCACAGCCGTTGCAAAAACATTCGTTTCTCGATTCGCCACGCGGGATCCGGCTCCCCGACATCCGGCACCGACGCCATTGCGTCTTCATCTTCAGCGAGCGATTCGAGCGGCTGATCGCTGATTCCCAGCAACGACGCCATCGCCGTCACCAGTTCGTCAAACTCAATTGGATAGCGAACGTGATTGAAAATCGCTGCGATCGTGTCGGCCAGTTCGTGTGGCTTCGCTCCTTTTGGTGGCCGGATGTGACCTGGCAACGCTTCGAGGTCCAACGTTCGACGCGCGTCGCTTTGCTTTTGGCCCTGCCAGACGGCGAAGCCCGCGACGAGTTGACCTTCAGCGTTCTGCCACAACGCGAAACCGTGTTGACGTGTGACCAGGTAATGAAGCCGGTTCTTTAGTGCGTGCCGTTCGGGGAACTGGCGTCTCATCCAACGCGAACAAGTGCGATGTGCGATGACGGCGGCCATTCCGCGCAAGTCGGCGATCGGATGCGCCTCAGGTAGTTTGCGAAACTTCTGCAACTGAGCGAGTAGTTGCAGCAGCACTTCCTGATAAATGTCGTCGGTTTCCGCGCGTTGGGTTACGCTGAGCCGTAGTTTAAATCGAATGACGCCTTTGATGACCGGATCGGCGTGAACGTTGATGAGCTTCAGCAGGAGCTCGTCGGCGTGATCGTCGTCACGCTCGAGAAGGAGAGGTTCGAGCAGGGCGTCGATCTTTACCGGCCATTCTTTCATTTATATCTATTGTGTTCTCGGTCCAATCTGTGATACGGAAACTGATTCGACGGATATTGCCAAATTAGTTCGCCAGTCACAAACTGTTTTCAATGGACGCACCTGACTCGCACGAACTTACCCAACTGCTCGAAGCCTGGAGCGCTGGCGAGGAGGAAGCGCTCGCGAAACTTGCGCCACTCGTTCACGCTGAACTATATCGCATCGCCAAGCGTTACATGAGCCGTGAACGCGCGGACCACGTGCTGCAAACTTCGGCCCTGATCAACGAAGCCTACATTCGTCTCATCGACTGGAAAGCCGTGCGCTGGCAGAACCGCGCCCATTTCTTTGGAGTTGCCGCGCAGATGATGCGTCGCATCCTCGTGGACTTCGCTCGTAGACGCCCGCGCGCAGACAAGAACACTGAGGTCCAACAACTCTCGCTCGAAGACGCAATGACGGTCCCCATGGGCAACGATCCGGACTTGCTCGCGCTCGACGAAGCGTTGAAGAGTCTAGCCGAAATGGACGAACGAAAGAGCCGCATCGTGGAGTTGCGTTTCTTTGGCGGTCTGAGTGTCGACGAGACCGCCGAAGTGATGAAGATTGCGCCGATCACCGTGATGCGTGAATGGAACAAAGCGAAGGCGTGGCTTTATCGGGAGCTCAGTAGTAATTAACCAATGGACCCCCAGCTCTGGAAACAAGTTGACGCGCTGTTGGAACAGGCTTTGGAACAGCCGGCGGAGAAACGAAAGAGCTTCGTCGCCGAAGCCTCCAGAGGCAACGCGATCATCTATGAGGAGGTCCTCAGTCTACTCGACGCACAAGCGCGGGCCGTGGAGTTTATGGAAGGCTCGGCGATGTCGGTAGCCGCCGGTGAGTTGGCCCAGGAACTCACAACCATCGCCTCACTCGTCGGCAAAGAACTCGGAACATACCGGATTGAAAAGCTCATCGGTGCCGGTGGGATGGGCGAAGTTTACCTCGCACGCGACACCAAACTCGATCGCATGATCGCGCTAAAAATTCTGCCGTGGCATTTTCTTGCCGATGCCGATCGAATCGCCCGTTTCCAACGCGAGGCGAAGGCGCTGTCCTCCCTGAACCACCCTAACCTGATCACGATCTACGAAGTCGGCGAAGCAAACGGTCTTAACTTCATCGCGACGGAGTTTGTCGAAGGACAAACGCTTTCATTACTGCGAGCGAAATTGACCTTGAAAGAGTTACTGTCGATCGTGGCCCAGGTGGCGGAAGCGTTGGCGGCGGCACACCAGTCTGGCGTTGTGCATCGTGACATCAAGCCCGACAACGTGATGGTCCGTCCGGACGGGTACGTCAAAGTCCTCGACTTTGGCCTCGTGAAACTGATGGAAGTGTCTTCCGGAAGAGTCGATGCGGCGAAAACGGAAATCGGCGTGGCGATGGGCACGTTGTCTTACATGTCGCCGGAACAAGCCGCGGGCGAGCCGATCGATCATCGCACGGATATCTGGAGCCTTGGTGTAGTGCTGTATGAACTGGTTACGGGCCAGAGACCTTTCACCGGCGAGTCGCGGCAGGCGACCATTAACGGGATTCTCTCGATTGAACCGGCGGCGCCGAGTGTTCTGAACCCGAATCTGCCTGCGGAACTCGACCAGGTGATCAACAAAGCACTCGAAAAAGATCGAGAGCTGCGTTATCAAACGGCGTCGGACTTCCGCGCAGACATTCGCCGCGTGCTGCGCACGATCGACTCCTCGCCATCGAGTTCGTCCGGCCGGACACGAGCACCTGTAGCGGCGCCGTTTCAGTTGCGACGCTTGTGGCCCGTTGCAGCAGCGGTTCTGATAGCGGCGCTCTCGTGGGCCGTTTGGTTTTTTACCAGACCGAAGACAGTAGCCGCGCCGAATTGGACCGCCGCTTCGAATTTGCAACTCACAACTCAGCCCGGAACCGAGGCGTATCCGGCTCTTGCCCCGGACGGACAGAACTTCGTCTACGCCAGCAACGAGAACGGCAACTTCGATCTGTTTGTGCAGCGAGTCGGCGGGAAGAACGCGCACCCGCTCACGCCGAACACACCTTCCGATGAGACTGAGCCCGCTTATTCGCCGAACGGTGAACGCATTGCATTTCGCTCGACGCGTCAACCGGTCGGCATTTACGTCATGGAACGAACGGGCGAGAACGTCAGGCTCGTCACCGAAAACTGTCATCACCCCTCATGGTCACCCGACGGAAAAGAGATCGTCTGTAGCACTTACGGCCACGACATACCTGCCACGCGGAACACTCGCCCCAGCGCGCTGTGGGTGATCGACGTCGAAACGGGTCGGAAGCGGATGCTTTGCGAGAACGATGGGATGCAACCATCGTGGTCGCCAAACGGTCATCGGATCGCGTTCTGGTTCATGCCGCCGGCAGCGGGGCGGAGCGATATCGCTACGATTGCGAGTGGCGGAAGTGAGATCGAAGTCATCACTAACGACGCGTCGACAAACTGGAATCCTGTGTGGTCGCACGATGGAAAGTTTCTCTATTTCGCGAGCGATCGCGGCGGCAGCATGAGTTTTTGGCGCGTCGCCATTGACGAAAGGACGGGAAAAGTCCAGGGAGAACCGGAACCGGTCGCAACACCCTCGACTTTCAATCGACACTTAAACTTTTCGCACGACGGGCGTCGACTCATCTACGTCCAGACCGATCAGCGAGCAAACATTCAAGCTGTTAAATTCGATTTGAAAACCGAGAAGACTATCGGCGAACCGTTTTGGATCACGCGTGGCGATCGACAGATTGCCCGTCCTGAACTGTCGCCTGACGGGTCGCGTTTCGTGATGCGTGTGCCGCGACGTACGCAGGACGATATCGCAGTCGTCAACCGCGACGGTTCGAACTGGCGTGATCTGACTAATGATAAGTACTTCGATCGCTACCCGCGCTGGTCGCCGGACGGTAAGCACATCGTGTTTACGTCGGATCGGAGTGGCCGATATGAGATTTGGACGCTGGACGCAGACGCGGGCAATCCTCGTCAACTCACGTTTGACAGTTCCGGCGATACGACGTTTCCGCTCTGGTCCCCTGATGGCTCGCGAATACTGCTTCACGACAACTTTGTGAACAAGATCTTCAAGATGAATGAGGACTGGAACAAGCAGACGCCGCAGTTGCTTCCCGCACCCGATGCCGGAAGACGGTTTGTCGCGTGGGACTGGTCACCGGACGGAAAGAAACTGATCGGTACGCTGAGCCGGCCACCGCTTGAGATCGCCTATTTCTCATTTGAGACGAACCGCTACGAGCCGCTGGTCCCATTCTCCGGTAGCCCGATGTGGCTTCCCGACAGCACTCGCTTTCTGTTCTTCGCGGACAACAAGGCGTATCTCAGCGACATAACGAGCAGGAAAACACGCGAGATATTCTCGTCAAGCGAAGGCGACTTGAGGAGCGTCGATATCTCGCGTGACGGAACGCTTGTTTATTTCACGGTGTACACTTCGGAGAGTGATATTTGGTTGTTGGATCTGCAGTGAGTAGTTAGTGAAACAATCGCGCTTCCTCGCACTGCTTTATGATCTCGCTTCGTAGCTGTTCGACGTCTGGACCACGATCGAGCACCGCGCGTGAGGACGATGGAATCGCACGCGCCGAGTGGCGTTCAAACCGCCTTTGAAGATCCTCATAAGTAGCACCCTGATGACCGATACCAGGCGCGAGGATGAGCGACTGCGGTAGTCGTTCTAACGTAGATAGCAGATCGTTTTCAATAGTGGCCCCGACGACCGCGCCTACCGGACCGATTTCACTAGCGCTGGTTTGGCTATTAAATTCCGTGATCATTTCGGCGAGGGAATCGGCGACGGTGCGTCCGTCGTTTTTAAGTACTGCGGTTTGCAGCGGGATACCTTCGACGTTAGAAGAGCGGACAACAACAAAAACACCGGCGCCCGCGCCAACAGCATGGGTTAAGAGAGGCTTGAGAGATCCAAAACCGAGGTAGGCGTGCGCCGTCATAGCGTCGGCGTGGAAAGCACTGTCCGGGCCAAGATAAGCCTGTGCATAAGCTTCGACCGTACTACCGATGTCACCGCGTTTTCCGTCGACGAGCACCAGCGTACCGCGCTCGTGGAAAGCATCGATCAGCTTCTCAAGCACCTGGATTCCGTTCGAACCGAACCGTTCAAAAAAGGCGATCTGTGGTTTCACGATTGCGAGGTGGTCTTCGGCGGCCTCCGCGACAATCTCGCACATCTGGGCCAGACCAACGGCACTGTGCGGAAGTCTCCACGCCTTCAGTAGCTGAGGCGTCGGATCGATCCCCAAACAAAAAGGACTTCGTGAGTTGGCGAGTTCGAGAAAGCGTTGCGCGAAGGTCATCGATTTAGGCGAATGTGTAATCGGTCTTCATGATGTTCAATCTCGTGCTCAGTGTAGATTATTGTGCACGTCTGCGTGAACAATAGTTCACACAATCACGCCACGCCGCAACGTGACCAACACACCTCACTGCGTTTTACGTCAGTTTTACCTCCGGTATACGACTTGCGCTTACGCCGATTAGTTTGCCTCCCGACACGCTGTCCCGAAAGCTGATCAGGATCGGCGCGCTCAATTACCTCAGCACTCTTCCAACCACGGAGGCACCATGGCGCTAGGAGATGGAATTCGCAGAAGCATTCTTGATGTTCCGGAGTCCGAACGGATACTGCTCAAGAACGCAATAGTGGAACTACACAACCGGTTTTTCGCTGGAGCGAAAACCGATACACCTCCGGGAGGCGTCAGCCACTGGTTCAAGCAGGACGAAATACACCAGGCGACACATGTGCACGGTGGACCAGAGTTCCTGGCCTGGCACCGCGAAATGGTGAACAGGTTTGAAATCATGATCAGACAGGTGGACGAACGCCTGTCGCTTCACTACTGGGACTGGACGCGCGACGGTACGCCGCTCTTCACCGAAGACTTCATGGGCAGCGCCGATGGTGACGCCGGCGACCCATGGCTGGCTGCCGGATTTTACGTCCCTGGCGCAGACCCGTACCGCGCCGACGCGTTTGACCCGGACCATAACAACCCTGCCGATCCTCCACGCACGTTGACCCGGGACTACAGCGGCGGCACCTTTCCTTCGAGTGTTGACGACGACATCGTCAACGCCGCGGACTACCAGGAAATGCGCGGGCTCCTCGAAGATGCGCACAACGATGCGCATAGCGTGCTGATAGGCGGCACGATTGGAGATCCGCACATTTCGTTTCGCGATCCGTTCGTCTTCCTGCTGCACTCAAATGTCGATCGTCTCTTTGCTCGCTGGCAAACCGACCCGGACCATACTGAACGACTCGAGCCGGATCTCGTCTATGGATCGGAGTCGGCGGAGATGAATGTGAACGTGGAGCCATGGTCCAGCGGCCACGGCGAGTTCCACGACATCCGTCCATGGTCGTTGCCGGAGGACATGGGTGAGCCGCACAACTACAAACATCTGTCGATCGTTACGCCGCCCTGCTACGACACAAACTTCACTAACGTCGTTCGCGGCGTGGTCCAGAACGTCGGCGAGCCTCCACTGATCCAGTTCAACGATGTGCCGGAAACAGAGTCCGCTGCTCGCGCTGCCGTCATTCGTATCTACGGATGCGGCACCGCCACGCTGCGCGT
>CBFGMX010000009.1:0-66873 GCA_965649955.1 uncultured bacterium | reverse complement strand
ACGCAGGGCGTTGACCTGTTTGACGTGCGCGCCACCGCCGCGGAATGGCCGGATGTCGCACTCGTCGCGCTCGGTCTGAACGAGCAACGACAGGAAGTAATTCGATGCGGACGTGCCGGTTTTGCCGGATACGTGGCACGCGATGCGTCCATCGATGCGCTTTGCAAAGCCCTTTCGGACATCGTCGCCGGACGTTTGCCCTGCCCGCCGGAGATCGCAGGCGGTCTGCTGCGCGCTTTGTTTGGCCGTGAGCCGCGTCCGAACGAGTCAAATCTTCACCTGGCGCTGACCCGTCGCGAAAGCGAAGTGCTCGAGTTGCTCGGGCGAGGTTTTTCCAACAAGGAGATCGCCAATGAGCTCTGTCTGAGTGTCGCGACAGTGAAGCACCACGTCCATCACGTTCTCGAGAAGCTACAACTGCAACGCCGCGCCCAAGCGATGCGCCGGGTACGTGAGGCGCCGTGGATCGCGCGGTTCAATTCGGTCGGACGGAGTGGGTGATGATGGATCGTTCGTTGGTTAGTTACCGAATGGCCACAGCCGCAGTCTTACGGCCTTTCGAACCGACCTCTTACGCGCGTCGCTCAACGAGGCGGTGTCGAGCAACGCTTGGAAGTCCCGTCGATCTGCTGATGATCCCGTGAAACATCTTTCTGCAAAGAGCTTGAGATCATCGATCGCCCGCTCCTCAAGGCTTCGAAGCTGAGACTGAATCCTGTAACGCTTCACTTCTTCCCGGTTTGTTCTTAGTTGCTGTTCGTAACGGGCGCGTAAGCCAGGGTCAGTAATCTCGGCAGGATCGATCTCACCGTCAAGCGTTGTGGAGATGTACGGCTCAGGGGGTGGCACCCGTGTAAGGGGCACGTTCTTCGGATTCCACTTGGGATCGATATGCTGATCGAGTGCTGCCATGAAAATCAGTAACAACGAAATGCCTCGCCTGCAAGCATTTCTGTCTTCCGGTTTTGCATATCGCTGAACGTCCTCGACTTCATTCAATGCGACATATAAGAGATCAGGATCGTCCTCTCTCCTGAACGCTGCAAAGACATCGGAAATGTTTTTCTCAATCGGGTCCATGACGATAGCGAGTTCTGTTGAAGCATTATCAACCGCCTCTGAGAGTCGGTGCAATCGAATTGCCTTAGCATCCGTTGCTCACCGTGTTATCGGTCACTTTAATGGTTCCGGTCGCGCCACCTTTCGACGTAGTCAGCGTAATGGCATCTGGTTCCAGCGTATGTACTTGGAAAACTGACGGGAACGCGTGGAATGCGCCGCCGGATGGACCATTAACCTTGTATTCGTGCGGTATCGTCACGCCCACTCGGCCTGGCGTGAGTGGGTTCCCTGGGCAGGAACCTGAGAAAGCACAGTCATCCCCCTTAACTTCGGTTCCTTGGCCGGATACCACTTTATTTGTCGCATCAATATTGTTACACGGCACGTTACCGCCTCCCTTACCGCAGTGACCGTTTTTGCCTGGATTACATGAATAATGTCCCGTTGCTATCGTGGCCGGCACGTCCATCTCGTGGTACGTGATTCTGTAGAAATTCACCGTATCCGGTGCCAGATGCGGCCTTAATCTGATGCCTGAGTCAGGAACATTCTTGTTATGCTTCATACCCCCACGCCGCGTCATAGCGATACCTGACGGAGCGATCACGGTGAACGAGAGGGGCGGTGCGGTTCCGGCGGTCACCGTAACAGTCCCGGCTGTGTCTGGCGCATCCAGCCGCACCTTCTCGCCGGTTGTCGACGAAAGCACACCACCCGTGGTCGCCCAGGTAGTACTCCCGTGCGTGTATTCAAGAAACACTTCCTCGCCAACGCCGATCGTAGTTCGCGTACGCGACCCAGGTTTTGCTTGCTTCGTCTTGTGTAAAATCTCGGGTGGTCGCTTGCGGCGCCGCCTTCTCTTTAACCACCTGTAGAGCAGATAAAGCAGTAACAGCAATAAGAGAAGCACTAAGACGACGATAATGATAATGGCGACGATCGGAATCGGCGCGGGCGCCGGAACCGGCACTGGCGCCGGTACTGGAGTCGGCGCTGGTACGGGCGGCGCTGGGATCGGGATCGGAACAGGCCCCGGATCAAGAGTCGGCGGCGCAGGCTGAAGGCCTGGGCCCGGTACAAACTGTCCCGTTGCTGGTTCCTGCGGTGAGCCAGTGATCGCGTTGATGATGTTTCGGGCGATGCGAGCAATGAAGTCGATCATTCGATTGAAGACTTCCCGACTCCAACGCAGCAGTTGATCAATCGGATTCTGGATCAACGCCCGGACGTATGCGACCACTCTCGTTACCGCACTCGTCACCGCCCGGACCAGCGACTGAATGACATTGCTCACCACCTGGACAATTCGTGTGAGGGTCTCAATTGCGAGACGGACCATGTTGGTAATGAACTGCGTGACTTGCGCGATCATCTGTCTGAAGTGAGCTATGATCTGCGATGCCGCTGCGGTCACGCGTAGCACGATCATGCCAATGATGCTTGACGATCGCTCTCGGAACGTTTGAACGATTTCCCGGTTGTTAGCCACTGCTTCCTGAGTAAGCTCGTCTGATCGCGAATCCTCACCAGAGTCGTCTCCTGAGGCCAGGCTCGCGAGGTATTCGTCGCGATTATTTCGTAGAGCGGTAATGGCATCCTGCTGCGCCTTGCTGATGGCCCGATGAATCATGCCTTCGACGCGATTCAAAATCGGTAATATCGTGACGTTCAAAATGGTTTGCAGTGCCGAACCAATCACCGCTGCTATTCGACCAAGCATTTGGAACGTCACCTGAAGAATACGCTGGACCAAATTGCCCACTTGTGAGACCACCAGGCTGGCAAGCCGTCGCGCAGCTCCGATGATGGTCTGTATCACCCTCATGCCCGCTGCCAGCGCGGCGCTAATCATTGCAGCGACTCGGCCCAAACCAGCCGTGACTGCGGACGCGGCGCGTCTCAACACGGCCTCGGCGGCCGAACGAAGCTGGCTGACGCCCGGCAAACTCGACTGTGGGAACCGATTGATGACGCCGATGATCTGATTAGCAATGCCTTGCACCTGCGCCTGAAGCGACCCCACGGCACTTTGGACCGTCCCCTCGATCATCTCTCGCACACCACTGGCCGTTGCCTCGGCTGCACTCGCTGCCCTGTCAACGGCGGCATGCACGGACAGGATGGTTGCGGCAACAGCAGCAGCAACCTGCGCTTGCTTGATCGCGATGAACTGCTGCACCGTCGCTGAAGCTGAAGTAAAGAAGGTGGAGATTGAGGCGCGTACACCGCCGAAGAGACCGCTCACCCGCTGGTGCAACCCCAGTGCGATGCTGACGATCATTGCCTGACTGCGCACAGTGTCCGCTTGTACAACTTGCCCTCGTGCACCGGCACTGGACCGCGCGGGCGGCGCAGTCGTTGGTCCCACGGCAGCTTGTCCCCGGGCAGAAGTCACCCCGCCGTTCCGTCGCGTCGCTTCGTGTGTTGTCGGCAACAAAGTGTCGGACGAAAGCTCGTTAGCTTGTCCAACAACAGACTTTTCCATCGAGTGGGCAGGTTGCAGGGGCTGAGGATCGGTTTGGCGAAGCGCGGTATTTCCTGGAAATCGCAAGACGTTTCCTGGCGTCGCGGCTAGCCTGGAGTCGGAAGCGATCGATTGCGCTCCGGTCGGACTTCTGGGCAGGTCAACTGCGACAACGCCTTCACCGACAGCCGATGCGTCTTCTGTTGACAAACTTCCATGAGGTAACGCGACTCCGGTTCCAGCATCGCGGCCGAATGTCAAGAGGCTGCCGCCGGCAGCGACGGAGGCTTGGTCCATGAAGCGGCCCTTCAGCGGCGCTCGTTTGCAATCTGCGCATTCACACGAACCTGGGGAGCACGTCTTTTCTGAACTACCGGGTGCGCCCCGTGCGCGGCCAGCGTCGCGTGCGCTACGGCCCAGCGATCGAGCGACGAGCATCTGCGTCGCACGATTACCGAGACGTTCCTGCAACGCCCGCGCAGGCGACCGTGAACTATCAGTAGCCGCGCGTTGAACGTTATTGAAGACAACGGGCCGTCGCTGGAACGAGGGCGTAGTCGAAAGAGTTGTGCGATCCAGTGCCATGCGCCCAGTGCTCGATTAAGAAGTGGATGACGTGGTTCTACGCCTCCTCGTTCTGGCCGCCTTACTCGGCGTGACCGCGGCAGTCGATGCGGCAGCCGTCTCTTGAGGCGCCGCCTCCTTTGGTGGAGACTGGGGCACGGGCGCCGGCGGCGGTGGTGGTGGAGGTGGAGGTGGCGGCACGGGCTTTCCCGGCTCTGGTGGTTCCGGTTTTTCCCGTTCCTCCACTTCCTTCGCCACTTGCGGGTCGCGCATCAAGACAGGTCGCACAAATCGGCGAACCGAGTGATCGCTGGTCCAGGTGTCGTTGTCAGCGTCGTAATCCAAACGAGCGAGAAGAACACACTTGCAGTTACAGTCGGAACAGTCGTCACAATGGCAACCACACAAGCCGGCGTAATGGTTCTTGTAGCACGGGTACTTTTCCACATCGACACACATGCAATCAGTCGGGGTTGCATCCTCTGTCGTGCGGCGCGCGGGATCGGTTGCGGTAATCGGGTTCTCCACAACGCCGGGTTGGTTCTTACCCGCATCGACATCCGGTTCCGGACATCCACAGACGCACGCCGGGCGTGCGGTTTCAACCCGGACCTCATATCCATCCCTCTCGCGCGTACACTCCGATTGCGTCTCGTCATCATCGCCTTCGCACATCGACGTGCGCGGCGCGCAACACTTCGTCGTGCCGCAAAGTGTGACCCAGAGTGTCTCGCCAAAGTCGGGATGACATTCGCGGTCAATCAGCACTGACACATCGCTCGGGACTTCGATCGGATCGCCGGAGCACGATAACGCGACGCCTGCGCCGATGGTGATTCTCGCTTTACCACAGTCCCTGTCAGTTGTGACCACGAGACCGCACATCACTCCGCACCCGAACAGTGAGCGAAACATGAGGCGACTCAGATCGCGGGTGTAGTAGGTCAGCTGTTCCAGGTCCTCATGCTGTAGCAGCATCCCGGGAGCAAACTTCGGCCTTGCCAGTGTCGACATGCCTTTCTTACTTGCGAGCGTTGTGTTGGATTTATTCATGACGAGACTCCTTTAACGGGATCGCTGCCGTAGGTGGGATTGGGACGGGTCGGCAGGTCACGCGCCGGCTCCACGCGGAACGTCGAAAGGAACGTACCGCCGGCCGTCGCGTTGCCAGTGGGCACGCGGAACAGCCCAAAACTATTTGCGTCGACGGTCTGACCGTTGCAGTCGACGATCAGATCTCCGCGAACTTCGAATTCAACTCTTGTTTCGCCTCCATAGAAGATGGTCCTGCGGCCTCTCACCGCGTCGTCGAGCCATGGACCATCCACCACGATCGCAGCTCCACGAACATGGCCGGGCGGATCTCCTGCTTCAGGATCAAATCCACTCGTGTCAACACCGACGATCGGAACGCGAAACACAAGCCACCAACCACCCTCGCGTTCGGCGCCCAACACGGTCATCGCAAAACAGTCTGCGCGCAGCGTGTTTTCTCGAACCGGACGCGAGAACTCCACCCAAAACTTGTTTGAGACGTACTCGGATTGCTGACCCGCGCCTGAACCAAACGCATCCGCGAAGTCGATGAAAGGAATCGCCGCTTCCTGACGGTGCCAATCCTTCCAGCCGAAGTCGCTGATGCGCGTGAGATCGCAACCGCGGATAAGGTCGAAGAGCAGGTCGTTACGTTTGACGAGACGGCGCGGACCGCAAACTTCAAGATCCGAACCGAAGATCACACAACCGTGGCTGTCTCGACCGACGTTGAGACAGGCGAGCGGGACACCGTTGCGAATGTCGACTCGAACATTGCCGCAAGGCTCCTCGATCTCGCACAAGTGATTGCAATCGCCGCCTGGGTTCCAGGCGATCAGGTGATCGCAGATGCACCGGCAGCCGCCTCGTTGTTGCCGCTTCTCTTCGTCCTGACGATCACCTTCGCCGTAAGTTTCAGCAGCGCCATCGCAGCAGCGGCCCGTGCCGCACCCGCACTCAAGCTCACAATCCCAGGAGCGACAACAGTCTTCACAATCAACCGGCTTCAGAGAGTAGCGAACCGTTTCGCATGTGTGGTCCCATTCCTGGTACTTACAACGGCATGAGTCCTCGACTACGATCGAATCGGTGTCCTGCTCGGCATAGTGAGCGCTGAGTAACCAGCACTCCGACTCAGGCAGTTCGCCGTCTTCAATGCGTTTACCATCTGCATCGAGGATGATCAGCTCAGTGAATTTCAGTGGGCGGCCGGTTTCCAAAAGTTCGCGGCCACACTCGTCGAGCGCGAGTCCAGCGCTGATTGTCAGACTGCCGGACACGCCGTTGTTAGGACCTTGCTGCGGCGTCTCCAACGTGATTCCAAACCCGTAGACCACACCCCAACCGTGAATTGAGCGATTCAGTAACCGCCGCCGTTCGAGCGAGTATTCCTGCTCCACTCGAAACGAATCGGCGCTGAGGCGTTTGCCGTTGAAATATTTGTTCCGCAGTCCCGTTTCGCACTTCACATCAGTACAGCATTCTGCTTTGCGGCTGCCGGTTTGGTGTGTTTTGGTAGTCTTGTTTGAACTGTACATAAACAAATTCTCCTGTCATCAACGCAAACGGATCCCGGTAGCCGGACCTGATGGCGAGAGTCGTGCTCCACGTTCCGGCAGACGCGCGAGGCTGGTAATCGCATCGGTGCCGAGATGCGGTGCAGGCGCAGACTGAAGTGTCATCGTGCCGTCGAGTCGATTGCTGGCCATTGCGTGTGAGGTGAGCCAGCGAAGTTCGACGCGCGCGGTGAGTGGGACCATTTCTGTGATCAGCGCGAGCAACCATGGTTGCCACTGCTTTCGTTCGGCGGCTGTCGCCGCGACGTCAACGCGAATCTTTCCGGTGAGGTGCCAGACGCCATCGTTAAGCTGACCGGGACACGGCAGACGCATGTGGCCAAGCACTGCGTCGGAATCCAATTCGCGGCTCCACGGTGTGCGGCCGCCAAGCATGGCGGGCAGCGTGCTGCCGGAACACGCCGCGCCGCCGAGGATCGCAAAGCCGGCGTCTGCCGTACGGTCGATGACACGAAAACGTCGCGGCGTGCCGGGTATCAAAGTCTCAAGTAGTATTTCAATTCCGGCGCGAGTTCCCCGCGCTTTCGCAAGATATGCCGCACGCGACACGATGGCCCGCTTTTGGTCCAATGACAGCGCGTCGTCCCACGGAACACCGAGCCATCGCGCAATGAAATTCAGCCATGGTTCCGGTGCAGTTGCCGGATGAATCTGACGGCCCATCGTCCCGATTTGTGAATCGAGGCCCTGCGTTGTCGTTTCCAGCACGCCGACAAGATCGCGGAGGAAACTGTTTGGACGCGCTTCCTCCTTTTGATAGATCGACGGCAGGTCTTCCATGAGTGTTCGACCCGGATAGAGCACCGCAAGTTCGGAGAGCGACGGCAATCGCGCGCCGGTCGTTGCGGTCATTGCCACGCGAACCCAGAGATACCGGTCTTTGACGTCGAATAGCTTGGCTGAATAAGTCTTTGACGATGGGGACGCTGCTGTTCCGGAGAACACAGTCGGCGCACGCCAGAACTGCGGTTCGCTAGATAGCCGTTGCACGCGTTGCGTGGCGGACAGCGTACTGTCGGTCGCTATCGCGTTGAGTTGATCTCGAATTTCATTACTGTCAGTTGAGCCGTAAGAGATCTCGAGCGTGGTCCCCTCCGGCAAATCCGCAATTGCCTGCACGCGGAGCCAGCGCCGTTTATCCTCGCGATCCGGCGAGAAGAGCATGGGCGTCACGAGTGTGAAGCTCACTTGTTCCGCGCCTTCCGGTATGGATTCCGCGACTGCAAAGCGTAGTAGACCACGTGGTCCAGTCACGAGCAGATTTTCGCGGGTTGCTGTGATGCCGGTGATTGGTCCATCACGACGATCGATCGGGAGGTCGGCGAGTTGATTCGCATCAGCGTCGAAAATCACGACATACGGAGCCGCTTTGAACTCCTTGCCGTCGGCGCCGCCGAGAAACACTCTGTCCGTCGAGTCAGTGCCGAGCACGTGACCTTCGAAACATGGACGGACGGCGCCAACCACGCGACTCAAAACCGGTCTACCACCTTCCGCGTTGAACCAGTAGAGTCGCAACTGGCAGTCACTGGTCAGCAATACAAACCGCCGCGAGCGACGCAGGAAAACAAAAGCTTCCGCGCCGGAAACGCCGTCGAAAACCACCGGTTCGCCGAGATGTCCCGCGCAATCGATCGGAATCGATTGCAAAACACCGTCGCGTTCGACGAGGACCAGAACCGACTGACCATCGGTCGCGATGTCGATTACGCGAGTGTCCGGAAGATCGACAACAAGGAGCCGGCTCAGCGTTTCATCGTCATAGAGCTCGACGGAATCAGGAGGATCACCAATAACCCACGGCCCGTCAGACGTGGCGACGATGCGTTTGGCGTGAGCGATCGCGAGCGGTGCCGGATGCGTCTCCGGAGTGTCGCTGCAGGTTGACAGACGATGGAGTGCTCCATTGTCGTCGCGCCAAATCACGTCGCGCGCGTGAGTCATCGCCGGCGCATGCGCGCCTTGCGACTCGAACCGCGTTGCGATGCGTTCGTACGGCGGGAATGGACGAACAGCGCCATCCGTGCGTCGCACGTCACGATCGGCTTCGACGAAGAGGCATGTGTTCCACTGTGCCTCCGTCGCAAACCGGTAGCTCTTGAGCTTGTCCGCGTTCATCGAGCCCTCCCGGTTTGTGGTCTATTGACTTCGATCGTGCTCTGGCTCGAGTTCCAGCGTGGCAGTCCGCTTTGAGGGACAACGATCGTGTCTGTGTTTTTGCGCGAAGCGCCGCGTAGTTGCAGATCGACGACACGTCTCACTCCGTCAACCATGCGAAGCCACGCTGCAACGTCGCGACGCGTTAACGGAATTCCCGGCTGGCGCGTTGAAACGCCCGCTGGTGAATCGACCAGCCTCAACCGCTGCTGCAACGCGTTCTCGACGTCGCTCTTGATCCCGGCAACGTCGCGACCCGGCTCCGATTCGAGCACCGCGTGAATCGTGAATTCGACGTATCGCGGCGCTTTAACAACGAGTCGTGTGCCGAGCGGTACGCGTGGCGCGAGTTGGCTGCGAATGCCTTCGAGCCAAAGAGGAGTTTCCGGAGGCTGTTCGGGTTCCTTTCCTTCAGGACGACTGCGCATCGCGATCAACGTCACCACACCCATGCGCGGGCTTTTTTCGTCCGGCACAGGAACCCACGCGCGCGCGACTTCCAACATTGGCAACGCCTTCGCAGCCGCCACGATGTCGTTCGAACTCACCAGCGCGTGATCGTCTCGTGAGCGTCGGCGCGCTTCGCGTCGTTGCTCGACCCACCCGAAAGCCGCGGTACCGCCAGTCATCGGATCGGGATTGACCCCAAACGTGCCGGCAAAACCTCCGACACTCCACTTGCGATTGCGCGCGACGCGACCCGCTTCACCGTCCGACACCGCGTAGGTCGTAAAGACCTGCGACTGCGCCGGCGGGATGCGACCGTTGACGCCATTCCCAAACGTGACACGCGCATCTTTCAGATCGAGTTCATAGACAGTGTCTCCTGGTCCTTGATCCGAAATCCGATCGCAACGGCTCCAGGTGCTGACACCAGTAGACTCAGCAATCTCGACTTTGATCGGCTCTTCGCCCTCGGCGAATCGCAGGCCCGGAACGCCGAGTTGAAAACTCCAGTCAGGTGCTCCGGTTGCCACTTGCAGCTCGCGGAAGATCGTTTGTCCCTGAAGAACGGGAACGACGTTAGGCTCGATGCGGAGCACGCGGGGCGGGCGCGGAAAACCGCTCGTCGATCGGAATTCGATCGTGAAGGTTTGTGGCGACACTGTGACGCTGTCGAGGTCAAGCAGCAGCACGCCCGTGCCGAGGAATCCTCGCGTCGAATCAGACGCGATTCGCAACGGGAATCTGTTTTCGCCCGTAACGAGCGTCGCCGAAAGGTGAGCGTGCAGATCGTTACTCGACGTCACAGTTGCAATCGTTTCCTGGACAGGTGGCGCAGCCATTACGCCGATGGGCCAAAGTGCGCCTGCGGTGGTCTGCCGGTTAGCACCAAACAGGCCGGCATCATCGCGGCAATGGAAAGTAATCGAGAGCACAGTTCGACGCCCGCTGCGTTCGCCAAACGGCAGGAATGGGAGATCGCCGCGCCGGTTGACGGCAGTGTGATCGGTTTTGCGTCCGCGGAGTCCGCGCGTCTCGAGTTGTTCGATCTGTCCAGGAACCCAGAGGAGCTTGTGTGTGGGCCTGAAGGTCGGAGTTTCCGAGCCGATTACGTGAATAACGGTCTCTTCGCCGATGACGCCGGTTTTCGCAAATGTGCTGGCGGGTGAATTTGGATCGAGACGATCGGGCCAGATCAGTCCGGTGGCGCCTTGCGTTCCCGCCGGAGTGAGACCGAGCATCGCCGCATACGCCACTCGTTCGTCACGACGCAAGCGAGATAACGAGAATAGTTGCGCCTCGGCAGTCCACGCTAACAACTCCATCAACGTGATGCCCGGATCGTGCGCGTTGTGATCGGTCCACTCGGGCGCGAGCGACGGCAGTTTCGCGCGACCGATCTCGATCAGATCGCCAAAACGTCGTTCGAAGAGGTCTGGCGCGAGTGGGCTCATATCAGGACCTCCGCCGTTTCAAACTCGATGCGCACAGGATCATCAGCGAGTACAACGATATCGGTCTCTTTCAATTTCTCCGGCCAGTCGCGCGTGGTGCCGTCGTCGATCTCGCGTAGTTTCACGCTGCCGATGCTTTCCAAATGTGGTGCGTCGATGAGCGCAAACGCGATGTCGTCTTCAGTGGGGTTAACGCCGAGCGGCCAGCCGTCTTTATCGATGCCGCCGGTAGCCGTATCAAAAAAACGTTCGACGTGGGCGCTAACGAATTCGCCGAGCTCGCCTGCGTGGTCCAGGCTTTCCACACGCAACGCCAGCTCGATTTGGAGCACGTGGACCTGTGGTCCTTCGATTCGCAACGCGCCGGGGGCGCTCAACGAGGCAGGCGCGGCGTCGAGTAACAGGCGTCGCAACTCCCGCACCTGCGCGGCAGTAGGTTGCGGATTCTCTCCGCGCATCACGATCACGAGCTTGATGTAGCCGCGGCGGACGACTGCACGGGCCTGTACGATGTCGGGCGAGCTTTGCAGCGCGAGGTCCTCGAGGTCGCGCGCCGTAACTGCGCGATTGCGATGGCGCAGGCGTGCAAAGCCGAAACGCAGCACGCGCTGGTCCAACTCGGCAGGTGCACCTCCGGCCGCCTGATCGGCGGATGTCACTGTTTCGACGGTCTCGACGGGAGAAATGAGATTGAGTGCGGTGCGTGGTCCAATCGTGTTTCCGGGAACGGTTGCGCCGGATTGTCCCGTCTCCGTCCGGCTATAACTAAAAGCCACGATCGAATCGCGTCCGATCGGTGGGATACGCCCGTGCGTTCCATCACCGAACCGGATCTCGCCACTCGCCTCGTCAAGCGCGTAGACGCGTGCGTCCGGCGGCTCGTCAGTTGGATCCACGACTTGCGTCCACAACACCCAGTCGCCCGGTAGATCGCGGAGGTTGTTCACCACCCTCTTCGGATCGTTTTGCAGCAGTGCTTCGCGTTCCTCTTCGCCGAGAGGTTCTTTAATGCGAAGTTCGAGCGTGTCGCGGAGGACAGGCGGCCGCGCGAGACGGACCGTGAGATTCGGTGCGCCGTCGGATGATCCGAGCAGTTCGCGGGTGAGCGTTTCCGTCGCGCTCGCCCAGGCTGCGTTTAGATAAGCGCCGCGAACGGTAGGAACCCACTCGTCATTCGTTCCGGCCTTTGGCGTAAGACGCAACCACGTCAGGGTTCTGCCGAAAAGTTCGCTTGGTGTCGGCGAAACCGGAAACGACATCGAAAGCAGTCCGCTTTCGCCGAGGGCCCGAGTTGTATCGTCAACCACGATCGGCTGGAAACTGTTTGCGATCAGCGCTTCGACTTTCATCGGCGCCAACGCGGTGTGCGTGCGCTCTTCGACCAGCAGGAATACGTTCACAGGGGCTTTCGATGGTGTTGCCGC
This sequence comes from uncultured bacterium, assembly GCA_965649955.1. GTDB lineage: Bacteria > Acidobacteriota > Blastocatellia > Pyrinomonadales > Pyrinomonadaceae > PSRF01. The sequence goes on along the minus strand of CBFGMX010000009.1, from coordinate 54,692 downwards.
CAGACCGATGAACAGACTACGCCCCGTCGAACGTGTCGCTGCTGCTGTTGCCGGCGCACTTGCCGTGGCGGTTATGTTTGCCTGGGTTTCGACGGTTGCAGTGTGTGGGCCAGAGCAACTGCACTCCGGCGGGCATTTTTCAGGTGCCGCGGCGGCGGCGGTCAGGTTCTGTGACAGCCTGCCGAGCGTCAGCGCGAGGGGAACAAACGCCTCGACGATTGCGCCGGCAGTACGATTCGCATCGCTTTGATCGCGAACCGTGCCGCTGTCCTGCGTGAGGACAAACTTCGGAAGCACACCGTCGCAGATCGCGTACGCTATTTGAAGTTTCAGCACTGACGGCGGGCTGATGCCTTTCAATGATCGATTGACCGTTTGCTCCGAAACGCCGCCACCCAGATCCTTGATCGTTACCGTGACTGTCTCTTTTCCATAGTCGCCGCCGACGAGCCGTGCGCGAATCCAGAAGTTGGTCCTGCCGGCCCAGTCAGAGGAAGCAATGTCGTCAGGCACTACGAACCTCAGCGAGCCCGTAGCCTTCAGGTTTTGCGTTTCGTCCCGTTTGACATCAAGTCTCCACCATCCTTTTCCGTTCCAGTACTCCCACGACAACTCCGGATTTGCGGAGGTATCGCTGGCGTCTCGCCGCCACTCGCCAAACGCCGCATCGACCAGGAACTGAACAGGATTGGTGATAACGCTTTGAAATTCCTCGCCGAGCACTACAACGATCGGTCTGTTACCAACCGCGACACTAAACGCCTTCGCGAATTGCGTCTCCGGTGTCTCGCCCGGGAACAACAACGGAACGCTATCCAAAAGATCGGCATTCCAGTTACCGCTGGTATTCGGGTTGAGCCGCATGAACGGCGCTACACGACCTCGCGTTTCGATCGGCCGAACGTACTGGCCGGTCGCCGGCGTTTCGCCGTTGCTGTTTGGCGTGACAAGTGTCGCGACGCGATCGGTCCCGCTGATCGTGATCAAATCGACCTCGTAAAACTCGTCGTCGATCAGAAGCCAGTCGCCTTCGGCCGTTGAGTGATCGTCCGTGTCGAGAGTGAGGTCCGGATCAGCAAACGTTCCAGTTAAAACGGCTGACAATCTGTATGCGTCGAGACCAGTTGTCCCGGAGGGAAAGTCCGAATCTATGGGGTAGAAGTCTTCACCCTCTTTGGTGAGGCCGGGCGAAGTAATTTCCCGGCTGACTGGTTCTCCCGCGTCGTAGCGAACCATCAGGTCGTTGACGCCGAGAGCGGGTATGGCAGCGGGCAAGACGACCCCAATCTCGACGTCGTCGGTCTTCAGCAGCCGCAGCGATGGATCAAACGAAATAACTAAGAGGTCGGCACTGGACCCGGGAATTATGACGAAGTCATTGACCTTGATCGGCGCCCCTTCCAACAGCGCACTACCCGGCGTGATCGGCGATTTGAACACGGATCCGGCGGGTCCGGTTTCAAATGGCGCCCAGGTTATGAGACGACCGCCATTGCTCTCACGAACAGTTGCGAGCACATGGACCGTACTGGGGCCTGCGACGATCGCGTCGAGTGCGACCAGCACCTTAGTGCCGGCGTCGAGCGTCACCTGTTCAGTGGTTAAAGTGTTGTTAGCAACGAGATCCTGCGGATCGGTTTCGTCGGCTGGTTTCGTAACGGCCGCAAGCGTCAGTTGGCCGCCAATCTCGATCCCAACGGGACGTATCTTCGGATCGAAATCGATCGCGCCGAGCCGGCGCGTGCAGGTCCCATCCGTGTTTACTTCAAACAACTTGTTTTGATCATCTATGCCGAGCAGACCGGCCGTCGTGGAGGTTACGAGCCTGCCGAAGGGATCTCTTACCAGAACCGGAACAATCGATTTCAAGCGAATCGTCGTCGTCGCAGTACGCGTAATGACGGGATCCCACTGCGGCCCCGGCGTGGACCAGGTCCGTTTGAACAAACGCCCCTCTCGCAACGCCATCAGCAACGATGGCGCGCCGTTCAAAAACACGAGACCGTCAACCGGAGAATCCGTTACTGGTCCATTCGTTGGCAACTTCCCGAAGTCAATCCATTGACTCAGGTTGGGCAATATTGAATGCTCACGCCAGATCCAAATTGCATCCTTCGCCGACGTTGCTACCAGAAAACCGGCAGAGAAAAAGAAGTCGACTTCAGACCACACTGGTAACGGCCAGGGTGGTTGCGGGTCCAGAGCAACCGGCGGAGGTCCGGGGGGTTGCAATGGACCACGGTCGCGAAACTTGTCGATCTCTCCGGTCGCCGGGTTAAACGACAGCAAGTGAAGCGCGCGATCTTTTGCGACTCCAACAAGTACCTGGTTCGTAAAATTTCCTTCACGTACTGCCGCAAGCGCAGAGAACGTTGGGTCGGCCATTTCAAAACACAACTGAACTTTGGCGCCCGCCTTGGAAAATGCTTCCTCACTTCCCAGGTAGAATGCGTCGAACTGTCGTGGCTCTTTTCCGAGTGGAAAGAACACGTTGTCGAGAACTAGAGGCGTAGTGTTCGCCATCGCCTCGGCGACGGGCGACTCCGATTTCGCGTCCGGGTCACAAGGCAAATCGTCATCGCAGCCGGCGGCGTTGATGCGCAGGCTGAATTCGTCGCTCGTGACCGGATCCTTGCTTGGATCGACCGTATTGGTGTAGGCACGGATCCAGCGGCTGTTCTTACCACCAATCGAAACGAGCTCTACGTCGCCTTTTTCTTTCTCGAGCACCGCCGCATCGTTCACCTGCTTGTCGGCGAGTTTGAGTCGTTGCCAGCGGACTTCATCATCCGGAGCACGCTTGCCCCAATACTCCCACGTGAACCCCTCGCGCATTCCGGCCGCGCCGACCACTTCGATCGTCGCCTTCGCCTCAACGTTCAATAACTCGGAGTCGCCGAGATAAAGCACGTGCTTCTGCCAATTTCGCGCGCCAGTAAAAGGCGAAAACGTTGTGACCTTCGTCAGTGGAATCGACGGCGTTAGATCAGCGGCGAGTGGCGGCTCGACTGTGACTAGATCTTTGTCGACCGCGACGATCTTGTATTCCTGTCCGCCGGCGCGGATGAGCATTCCGGCTTCCAAACCCAATTCCGGATCGAGCTGGATCTTGTCAGCGCCTGCGGACGCAAAGCTCTTGACCTGCCATTGGACCGGCATGTGCTTGAGTGGTTTGAGATCGCTCAATCCGGGCGGCGGAAGATAGAACGCATCTTTATCGGCATCGGCTCCGACGAGCGTTTCCAAAACACCCGGAATCACCCGCACGTCGCCTTCCGTTTCGAAGACGACTGCCGAGCCCGCTGCATCGGCCTGCATCCGAACGGGTGCCGCCGCCAACACCGGTTCGCGTGCGGCGTCAGTGAGTTTGAAGACCACAGGCATTCGTGCGGGCCGGGCTGCTTCTCTTGGTACAGCGAGCCAATCGAGAAAGCCGCGGCGCATCTTTTCGCCCGCGCCGTCGAGTCGCTCCGCGACTTCCGAATTGAAGCGTGCGGCAATCTCCAGCAGGGCGCGTCCGAAATCTCCTTCGTTGTCCGCGACTTCCCACGCGGGAATCCACGCTCGCGCGCGTTCCTGAAGTTCCGCTGAGAACTCGCGCCGGCGCCGCTTTTCCAGCCTTGGTGGTTGCGGCGCCTTCATGTGCGTCCCCCTTCGCGGAAGTAAAACGGGAAAACGAGATTGCCGGTCTGGTTAGTTTTGCGGACGCGATACTCGATCTCGATCAGCAACTGGCCGTCGATAGTCACTTCCTCGTCGACCGTCACGCCGAGGACATCGATGCGTGCTTCACACCGTCGCAGCGCTTCTTCGACAAGCGAACGGATTCGTTGGATCGCGGTGCTATCGAGCGCGGTAAAGACGAGCTCGTGAATGCCGCAACCAAAGTTCGGACGCATTACTCGTTCACCGGGCGCCGTCTCGAGGATGATGAAGATCGACTGACGAATGTCTTCCTCGTACGCCACGCTCAACACGCGCCCCGTGCGTGGATCGAGCTCCACGGGCATGTTCCAGCCGCGGCCGAGGAAGTCTTTACGTTCGGTTGTGAATCCGTCTGCGCTCATCCAATCACCACTGTTGGCGCACCCAACGCGATCGCGTTTGGTGCACCCGCTTCAACAACCATGTCTCCCTGCCTCGCCGCAGGCAGACCTCCGATCATCACAGTCAGGCTTCCGACAACGACGACACCGCCCACATGCGGTTTTGGACCATCGAAAAGTGGACACGCGTGCGTATCCGAGGCGGCGCGCCACGCCGGCAGGCCGCCGATGAAGACCGTGGGACAGCCCGGTCCGGGAACGAGTGGCGTTCCGTGGCTCGTGAGGTCTCCGACGCGTGCGGCAGGTTGGCCCATGTGATTCTCCTTGCGATTCGTTAGTTGATGTTCACCAAAGCGCCACGAATCGTGACGGTGCCACTTGCTTTGAGTTCGAGTGTTCCCGTCGCCTCGAGCGCGATCGTGGTGGCCTTGATGCTCAGTTGGCCCTTAGCCTCGATCGTCATCGCGCCGCTGTTGCTGTTGACCTTCACGACATTGCCCATCTCGTCTTCGACAGCGAAACCGTCATCGTCGAGCGTGATCTTGCGGCCCTTTTCATGCTTGAGTTCCACGACACCGGTGGAACCGTCGTTGAAGAGCAGGTAGTGCTTTTTTCGCGACTGGAGAATTCGTTTATCGTTTCTGCCGTCGTCGTTCGCGACCGGTGGTTTGTCCTGGCCGTTCCACAGCGCGCCAAGGACGTAAGGAAAACGCAGGTCTTCGCGCTCGAAAGCTACCAGCACTTCGTCACCGACTTCTGGTATCAGGACGAGTCCGCGGTCGTCTCCTGCCATCGGTGTTGCGAGGCGCGCCCAGTAGCTTTCACTCGGTTGGTCGTGCCAGGGAAACTTCACTTTCACACGGCACATCTGCTCGTCGTCGTCGTTTTGAGTAACGATCGCAATCGCCACTCCCTTCACGTACCCGCCAGACTCGTGTGCAGTTTCCAATGACGCTGTATCCATGACCGTGCTCATAAACCCGTCTCCTTCACCTTGAATCTTGTTCGATAGCCGTTTGTGTCGATTCTGTGAGTGGCCTGCTGGATGTAATAGATCTTCGAGAACGGATCGCCGAGATTGGCTAGCTCGACGTTACGGTCCGGTCGAATTTCAGGTAGACCAATCGTTTCGCCCTCACCGGTCAGAAACTGTTTGGCGCGCTCGCTTAGCGCGGCCTTTGCTCTTTGGTCCGCTTCGGCCTGGGTAAACACCGGCTGTCGCAAACGAAGCGTTGGTCGTTTACTCGGATCGCGCACGAGTGCATTGAGATGTTGGCCCGCGCTTTTTCCACTCAGTCCGGATTCTTCTCCGGTGGTAGCAACGCCGACGATCGGTTTCTTCTGCTGCCTGTCCCATCCGTAAACTTCCACCCGCGCGACCTGCCCGGCAAGATTCGCTTCGGGTTTGAAACTCAGCAGTCCTTCGCCATAAACCAGCCGGACCACCGCGTCGGCCTTGTCGTTTGGTTTCGCGAAGTGCAACTTGCGGCGTTCGTCAACGTAGAGTTCGAAGTGGTTGCGGTCGGCGAGCTTCTTGAGAAACTCCCAATCGCTTTCCTGGTTCTGTTCGATCTGCGCGTGCTTTTCGTTTGTGGTCTCGATTTCGGCGTCGAGGTTGTTGTAGCTGGCGATCTCGTGCGCTGCATCACTGTCGCGAGCTTCGGTCCAGGTGCGGGAGTTCTTTCCGATCGTGAGAGGAAAACCGTGGTCGTATCCGGCAACGGAGAGTTCCGGAGATCCACCTTCGGGAAAACTCGTCGTGATTTCGGTAATCAGTCCACTTACGGCGACCGGCGTTGATTTCGCATCGCCGTAGCCCATGCAGACTTCCACTTCGGCGCCAAACGCCAGCAGCGGCAACAGGTCTTGCCCGCGCCCGGTCTTGAAGGCATGAAACTTGTGGCTGTAGCAATCGTTGAGCGTGAACGAAAAGCGCGAGGCTGCGCCCAACACCATGTCGACTTCTACCTGACTGACGGCGACCACCAGTTCGCGCATGAGATCTGAGCGGCCGATGCGGACCGCGTATGCAGGCGCGTAAAAATTGCCGTAGTTCTTAGAAAGGGTTACTAGTTCCATTTGGATTCTCGATCGGTGGAATCAGGAGCCAATCACCCGGTTCGATATCACGCGGATCATCGAGATCATTTGCGGCTGCTATTCGGGTCCATTCGTTGACGTCTTCATATTCGCGGGCGGCGATGTACCAGAGACGCTCTTTACCCACGACCACGCGTCGTTTGGTTTTGTCAGCCGACTCGCGGCGTGGATCCTCCAGCTGTTGTCGCAGCGTCCGGTATTCCTTGAAGCTGATGGACAAGGTCGCGCGAGCGGGTGTGCCGTCGGGATGAAACATCGTGACCTTGCGGCCGATCTTCTCGATGATCGCGGAGAATTCGAGGGGTCCCCAGTTAAAGCGCACAGGCGGCGGCGCATGCAGATCGCGATCGATCTCGAGCAGTTTCGTCAGGTCGGCGAGTCGTTTGGTGAGCGGTTCGTTCTCCTTCTGTTGAAGCGAAGTTGGCCCTTTGGGATCTGTGTAATCGTCGAGGAAGAGGTCCATGCTGAGGTGGGCCGATTCGCCGTTGACAAACTGCATCAGCGGCGTACCGAGTCCCGGCACCGGAGTCGATTTGTAGGAGTTGCTTCGCTCGAAGGAGTATTCAGTGGGATTAAACAACACACTGATTACCTTGCCTTTGTCGGCGCCGTCAAGGACGGTGATGGTGGCCTTTTTTAGCTGCGCTCTGCTCATTGTTTTCAGAGTCCGCGTCGCTGCCGCTCGATACGCGCGCGTTGTTCGACGCGTCGAATTACGTCGTCCGTTAATCGGTCCAGTAGGGCCGGATCGAGTTTTGTTATTGACTGTGGCGTTGGCCGGGCAATAGCAGGTGAAACGCTTTGCGCCGGCGTTTCTTCTACAACGGAGCGAACCGGTTCGCGCCGGGGCGTTGCGCCAGTGTGCGAGCCGTCATCCGTTTCGTAACTTGATGTCGGGCTTTGGTTGCGTCGCCAGACCAGCTCCTCAGGACGGTCAAATTGGACCATCGCGGACTGTCGCTGTCGGGGACTGACAACGTTGAATGTTTCCGTCGCCGGCGAGGGCAACGTTAGAACGCGTTGTTGACGTTCGTACGTCCGCCAGTGGGTTCGGAAAATGTGCGTCATCTCTTCACGTTGCGACTTGACGCGAGCAGCGGACGAGATTTGTTCGATAAACAATCTTCGCTGCTGCCGTCGACTCGGTGTTGTGAATGACCTGGCGGGTGGGGATGCTGCAAGCCGTTCGGTTTTTTCAATGAGCCGCTGCGGCTGTAATTGCTGGACGGAGAACGTGAACACGGACGGACGGTTAGACAACCAGGTATGCGAAACACAATCGATCGTCACCGCCTTGGTCCGATTTCGATTCACGACCATGCGTTCTCGATATAACGAAACGGCTGGAAGGGCCGTGAAAGATGACGGACGACGACCGCCGTGTGGTTGAGAAGGAGCATGGACCGTCATTGTTTTGGTGCAACTGTGCTCCGAGATGACGCGCTCGCGATAGACCGTGGTCGTGGGAAAAACTCTGAACGATGGCCCACGACCGTACAAGCCGGCCGCATCAGTTACAAAATGAAAATGAGTTTGAGGAAAAAGCAGTTGCTGCACGGGCGACATCACGCGATCCGACCGGACGGTTCGTCGCGCCGAACGTCGCTGCCGCCAGCGGAGAACCAGCGGCGCCCACGCATTCGATCTTCTTCCACTGTTGCGACGCAGGGTAAACCGGCCGGCGGCATCGCGGGCCGCCAGCTTCAAATTCCGCCGCTTGCTTTTTCCCCGCGCGCAGATCATGTCGCCTTTCGTAACCCGTGGTGCGCCAGCTCGAGCGTTTCCATCACCACGGGCGAGTTCTGAGCATCCAGATCCGATGAGGTCCACTTCACGGGCAGCGCATGTTCAACCTGCCACGCCCACGCCGGCTCTCCGGCCTCGTTTTGAAGCCGGATCCAGATCGTTTTGCGCTGCACGTCGCCGTCAGCAACGGCAAGTGCCCACCGCCATAGATCGTCCAGCGCCAGGCCACGTTCCAAAACAACAACCGGATACGACACCTGCGTGATCAGCTTGTGTTCGTACTCGTTGACGCCGCCTTCGCGATACGACTCATACTTCACCTCACGCGAGATGCCTTTCACGCGCATGAAGCCGGCACTCGTGAGACCCTCGATCTCGAGGAGAAAGCGAAAGCCACGCAACGGATCCACACGGTTCATCGCCGAACCCCCACGTCAAACGGATTAGCAGGAGTGCCGTCCAGACTTCGATTGATCGCCGAAATCTCGCGGCACCAACGGCGTCGTTCGCTGTGGTCCAACTGCATGATCTCTGCGTGGGACCAATGAAAGTGGCAGGCAATGAAGGCCATCTCCTCGTACAACGACTTCACGGGATAGGCCTTCATCCTTCCCCCACCGCGGTAATCCTCCGCATCGGCTTGTTTCCATTCGCCCTCTGCTTTTCGGATACAAGCTCCGGCTCGATCTCGTCACTCGAGTTGAACTTCTCGTACAGCCGTTGCAAGTAGGCAAGGTCGGACGCATACAGGTTTTCAATTACACCCGTATGGACCTCCGCCAGAGAACCAAGGCGAGTGATGACGCGTGCCAGAACGATTACGGCCAGGTACGCTTCGTTCTGTTGCACGCGAGGATCGCGCAACGGGAGGATCTCGTCCGCCGCCGTCGCGAGACGCATGGTCCCGCGCCGGTGCAGCGTCCCCGCTTCGTCAACGTAGCCTTTCGGTAGTTCGAATTCGATCTCGGTCTGGAAACCGAGGTGCGTCACGTTGCTCATCGTTCAGGTCCCTTCTACGTCACCCGCTCGATTCCCTCATTCGCGAGCTCGAGCATTTCAATGATGACCTCATTACCCTTGGCATTGAGGTCGCTCGGGTCGTACTTCACGGGCCAGGCGTCGGAGACCACAAAGCGGGCAGCGTCGCCGCCGGCTTCGTCCTGGACCACGATGACGACCTTCTTGCGCCGCTCTTTAATCTGGCCGGCCGACACGTCGTTGTGCCAACGGAACAACTCGAGCGCGTTGCCACCCGTCGTCAGTCCCCACTTCAACGTGACGTTTCCGTATTTCGTCAGACCGGAAAGTTTTCGCACGTGCGGCGGGTCAGTACCTTCGCGATAATCAACCGCGTCAATCGTAGTGTCGGCGATGGCCACTTCGCTGAAACCGGCCTGAGTGATGTTGTCGATCTCGAGCCGGTACCGGAAATTTCGTAGTGGATCGTTGCGTGCCATAAACGTTGCTCCTTAGCGCTGCGCTTCAGCGGTGTTTTGGAAAATGCGGAAGATCACGAACTCCGCGGGGCGAACAGGCGCGATGCCGATCTCGCAGATCAATCGCCCGTTCAGAATGTCGTCCTGCGTCATCGTTGTGCGATCGCAGGTGATGAAGAACGCTTCCTGCTCGGTGCGGCCAAACAGTGCGCCGAGTCGCCACTGGCTCCGCAGGAACAGGCGAATCGTGTCAGTCACTCGGGCCCACAGCCGGTCGTCGTTCGGCTCGAAGACGACCCACTGAGTGCCTTCGTAGATGGATCGTTCGAGGAAAATGAAGAGGCGACGGACGCTGACGTACTTCCACAGCGCATTCGACGTGATCGTGCGCGCGCCCCAAACGCGAATGCCGCGCCCGGGAAAACTGCGAATCACGTTGACGCCTTTGGGATTCAACGAATCCTGCACTTCATCGTTGATCTCGTTTTCCAGATCGAGTGCGCCTCGTACGATCTCGTTGGCAGGCGCTTTGAATACGCCGCGTTCAGTATCGGAGCGTGCGTAAACGCCCAGGACGTGACCTCCGGGCGGCACGAGTTTGCGCGCACCGGTTCGTGGATCAGCGGTTACCAGCCAGGGGTAATAGAACCCGGCGTAATGACTGTCGGTGATCGTGTTGCGAGGATTCAACGCGCCTGGGTCCTGTCCTTTATCGCTGTCGATAACGGCGAAACGAAAGCGGAGCCGTTCGCAGTGGGCCACGATCGAGCGCGCGATGTCGGCGGAAACGTTTGGAGCGTAGACCAGCGCAACGTCGCGAAATCGATCAAGCTCCAATGCGGCGAGACCCTGAGCCCCTCTGACCCCGGGAATGGCGAGACCTCTGTAATCGTCGACGCCGAGGGCCGCCGCATCATCGGCGCCTCCTGCGAGCGTGTTCAATCCATTATCGGGACGCGTACCGGGCGGAACGCCGACCGTGCGCACGAGAATTCCGAGAGCAGAACTCTCCGGACCCTGATTCGTCTCACCTTTTTCAAGATCGATGAACGGGAACCGCTTGCCGTAGTAGTCAGGCGAAGACTCATCGGTGACGAGATCGTCAAAATCCTCAGTCAACGCAGGCCGCGGCAGGGTCGTTCGATCGACGAAGGGATCGAAGTCTGGTATCGGACCGCTCCAGTAGGCCAGTTGCAACCGGAACCCGACCGGTACGTCGGCCGCATCGCGGGTCGTGCTGTCGGAGATTTTCACCCTTACACGTGTGCCCCAGAGACCTGGACCAGCGGCGCGAACGATAAAGCCGCCGAAGGCAGTCGTGGCTGTTGTGGCGCCATCGCCGACGAGCCGGGCCACGAAGGCGCGCTTGCCGCCGTTCTCGAAAAAGCCGTTAGCGGCGTAAGGAAGGAATTTGGTCGGATGAAACACGTCTCCGAACCAGCGTTGATAATCTTTGTAGCTCGTGACCAGTCGCGGCATGGTTGAGCCCCGCTCAGCCTCGCCGATGATTGCCGCCGTGCTTGTCGGCACACCTTCAATTGGTCGCGGGCCGCGCTCGATTTCCTCGATGTAAACACCGGGATGCAGATATTCAGGCATGATGATTCTCCTGGTTCAGGGTCAGCTCGTTTGCGACTGTTCCTCTGGTTTGGGCAATTCCTCGTCGCAGCAATCAACCACGCTGGGAATCGCGCCCTTCGCGTCTTTCTCGAAGTTCTTGAGGCCGTTTTGGATGATGTCCTGGTCGCGCTTGATCTCGGTTTCGTACAGCAGGACCTTGGCCTCCGCGTCATTCAGCGCAGTTTGTGCTGGTCCATAACGCTCCTCGACGAGGCAGCAGATCAACGGCAGGTACTGGTTTGGTTCAATGAGGTAAGGCTGTGGCCCAATGAGGCGTTGACGCAGGCTCCATTCGATCAACCCGACGTCGGGGCCGCAGCAATCATCGGGCGACCCTGTATCGCATTTACAGAACTCGGTGTACTTCTTATCGATCTTGGTTTGCCACTTTTTGCCCTTTGGCGGCGCTATTGCCAAATGCATCGGTACGAGTTTCATAAACACGTCGAAGGCGATCTTGGGCGCGTCTGACCCGATTCCCTTGCTTGAATCGGCGATCAGTTTTGCGTTATCGGTCAGAACTTTCTCGATCGTCTGCGCCGGTTTCTCCCAGGCGGCGAGTACGGTCTTGATTCGATTGAATCGGCGCTCTTTTACCGCCTTGTCACGCGTGTGCCAATTCAGCAGGTCGTACCAGTTGAACGCGTCGGGATAGTTCTGGGGATCCCATTTGAGCCGTTCTTCCGCGTCGTGCATGCGGTTGATGAACGGACACACGTAACACTCGATCACGCAACGCCAGCAGGGTAACGCACAGACGAGCTTGCGTATCAGCTCGACGATCTGTTCATCCTGTTCGACCCATTGTTTGACGAGTTTCTCGTACTTCTCGCGGGTGTAATCCTGCGTGGCTGTGTTGGCCTTGGTGAGCAAAGCTTCGAGGTCCGCTTTAAATGCCTTGTCTTTATCAGCGGCGGCAAGCTTACCGGCCTTTTCGTTGATCATTTTCTCGAGACAGTTCGGATCGGAACCTGGTCCACCCGGAGGGCAACCACAATCCGGATCGGTGGGACAGGGATCGGGTTTTTCCCAACACGGTGGGGGCGTCTCCGGTATGTCTTTGCACTTATCGCCACCTACGGGTGGTTTTGGCTGATCGGCAGGAGTGCCGTCGTTGTCATTGCAGGCATACTTACTCATAACATTTCTCCTAAAGGTCGGACTCAGGGCTGCAACTCGTCCCAGGCAAATGTCAACGGGTCTAAGGTCGACGGGTCCGTGACGCGACCTTGCAGAAGTTTGAAATCGCCAGAGCTTCGCTCGGCACCGTTGCGACGCACCCGCAGTCGGACGGTGACGAAGCCGTTGTCAAGATTCGGGTCTTCGGCCGGCGTGAGACGTAAGATCGAGACAAAATCGCCGGTGGAATTCGTATGCGAGATGGTTGGCGCGTCACGCCAGGTGACGTCATCGTCGTCGAGCCAGCGAAGACTTATCTCCGCGTTGCGAACAGGCACTGGAGGAACCACTCGTTCTTCGATCAACGTGCCGCGCAATCCGGTGACACCGGGCGCAAACGGGTAATCGACTCGTGGAGACAACTCAACAGTTGTCAAAGGCCGCGGATCGGGAGGAAGCGTCAGGTCGGAGGGATCGAGTTCGATCTTCTCGTATGGCAGCGTCCCCGGATCGATTAACACTTTCTGCAATGGCACTACGTCTTCGTCCAGCCAAACGAAAACGCCACTTCCATTTACGATCGGCCGGCCCTGAAGCCCTTCAGCCGTGACCTTCACACCCTGGCTCACTCGCGACATCGTCACCGCGTCAAGCAGCTCGATCCCAAAGAGTGACCGGCGGCTGTACGCTTCTTCCAGCGGAAGTTTTATCTCGAATGGCCGGCTCATTACACGCCCTCCAAACTCTTCACACCGGCACGTAGCTGATCCTGGACCACCAGGCCGGCGTCCAGGGGCGGCTGCTCCGGATCGATCCAGACAGGCGTCGCGAGATACGCGATCGAAGTTCGATAATTCGCCGATGGAAACAAGGCCCAGATGCGGCTGGACTCTTCCGTGGTGAGTGGTTCGAGAGAGAGATGGACCGTTTGAAACTCGACGTCTGGTCCAGTCAGATCAGGATTGTTCTGAATTTCGCGCATCGCGAAGCCAAGCGCCTGTAAGAACCTGTCCTCACTTTCGGCCGCCACCGTGCCGACCGTTACGAGGTAATACAGGTCGAGTGGTAACGAATTCCGAAACACAGTTGGCAACGAAGGCGATGGGTTCGCCACGATATGTTCACGATTTCGCAGACTGGGATTCGGAACGACGCGATAAAGAAAGAGGATGAGTGCAGCCCCACTTGCATCTGCATCGTCAAGTGGACCAACGAAAACTGTCCCCGCAATGCCTGACTTCGTCAACGCTACCGTCAGACGGTCGCGAAACGCCCTGGTCACCTGGATAATCGCGGTGGCGCTCACGCTGCCCTCCTTGCCCGCGTCAAGTCGATCTCAACTGGCGGCAGACCGAGCTTCGTAAACTCTGAACGTACCGCCGTCGCAACATGCTGGAATTTGATCTGTTCGTTTGCGGCCGCGGCTATGAATGCAGCGCGCAACGTGATCTGTCTGATTTGACCACCGGTCAGTTCGAGCCTGCGGGCGAGTTGACGAAACTCGACGTCCTCGATCTCGTGCGATTCCTCAGGCAAGCACAGGCGCCAGATCTGCTCGCGCGCCGCGGCGTCGGGCCGCGGAAACTCCACGATGAAACGGAGGCGGCGCGTGAACGCCGGATCGAGGTTCTTCCGCATGTTCGTGGTGAGAATCGCCAGACCTTCGTACGCTTCCATGCGTTGCAGCAGGTAGGCGACTTCGATGTTTGCATAGCGATCGTGCGCGTCTTTGACCTCGCTTCGTTTGCCAAGCAAAGCATCAGCCTCGTCGATCAGGATTGCCGCGCCCGAGCGCTGCGCATCGGTGAAAACACTATCGAGATTTTTTTCAGTATCGCCGATGTACTTGCTGACCACCCGGGACAGATCCAAACGCAGTACTTGAATGCCGAGGCGACGCGCTATTCCCATCGCCGCCATCGTCTTTCCGGTTCCGCTCGGACCGGAAAACAGCGCCGTCACACCACGTCCGTACGGAAGTTGTTCGCGGAATTTCCATTCGTCGAGGACGCGGCTCGCGAGACGAACATGGTCCACGACCTCCGTTAACTGTTCTTTCCGATCCGGGGGCAGGATGACGTCGTCGAGACTGAAAACCGGTTCCAGGCGATCGACCAGGCGCGAAATACCTTCCGACGCGAGTTCCTTGCAGGCTGAAGTAAAGCGCTCGAGATCAGGATTTTCCGCGTGATAGTTCTTCGCGCGATTGCGCGCGAGGTGCATCGAGTGCTCCAACGCGTCGACGTGCATCGGATAGCGACTCGCGATCGTCGCCGCTAAGTCTTCAGTCAGGTAAGCGCCGGCTTCCTTTGCGGCCGTGCGGACCGCTTCGACGCGCGCTTCCATCGGCAGTGGCGCTTCGTCGATCAGTTCGTAGGGTGTGGTTCCGAGCAGTCGCACGATGCGGGCTTCGTCGTGACAAATCACTGCGGCGTTGCAGGCCGTGTAGTTGATGCCAGCAAGAAACACGCGGAGCCAATCGTCCTCCGCGGGCGTCGCTTCTATCTTGCTGGTGTCGATGAACAACGGTTCGCCGGTGAGTCGGCCCATGCGGCCGATGCGACGTGCACAGTCTTCGACATCGATCAGATCCGCACCGGTCAATCGATTGACCTCGACACGAATCGCAGTCACGTGGTTATTGTCGCTGCCCAGTTCGAGCAGTGCCCGCCAGCCGGCGAGATCGTCGCCATCGAGTAACAACCAATGTGTGTCGCTCGAACTGTGAAGCTTCTCGAGCAGTTCGGCGGCTTTGCTCTGTTCCTGGTGACGTTGCAGCAGACTCGCGCCGGGCCAGCGCGTGAGGCGCAATACGCGCCGGACACGTGGATCGTTGCTGAGCGAGGTGGTCTCGCCGAGCAGCCATTGAACGAGAAACTGATCGACACGCAGCGGTTCGTCAGCGGCGGCAGGACGACCGCTGTATCCTTCGAAGACGAGCCACTTACCGAGGGCGCCGCCGTTGATTAGTTCGCCGCGTTCAGCGGGAGGAATGCCGAGCAGGCTCGTAAATAGGCCCATCGTTCCAACGCGGCGGCCCATTTCGTCCAGCAGGAACCCGATACACCGTTGATAACGAAGATCGAGTTCGGGGGCGAGAGCGAGGACCATCATGCGGAATTCGAGTGGATTCAGTTCGAATACGCGGTTCGCGACGGCCAGGGGCTCGGAGCTTTCGCCGGCGGCGGCGAGTGCGCGATCGAGTGCTTCCTCTGCGTCTTGAAGTTCTCGTTGTTGGCCGCCCGTATCGCGTCGCGCGGACGCGTCGAGTGATTGTAGGAGTGTCGCGGCGGTCACCGACAAACCGTGAACGTCGCCGTTTTCGTCAGAAACGCTTTCTACGGCGTCGCGTAATAATTCGTGTACCCAGTTGATTGATGCATCGAGAAGCGGGTGGGGCGGGGGTTGGCCTGGAGCTTCGCCCGTGTCTGCGGTAGCCGATCTGCCGGACCGGAGTTGAATGCTCACAACTCGCTCGCGTCTCTGCGTGCCGACGCGCTCTACGAGTTCACGCAACGCCGTCACCAGCGATTCAAGTCGCGGATCGCGCAAGCCAATTCGCACGATGTCGCCCACTATTTCCAACAGCATGACGACGAGATCGTCGCGGCGTGCGAGCCATCGTTGAGCGACAGTGTTTGTTTCCGCGGATGGTCCAACCAGCACCAGCGCGCAGCGGTTTGCGACCGGCACTGAATCGAGGATGTGGTCGACTTCGTCTATCTGTATGACGCGATTCTGGAGAAGTGTCATGTCCGGACGCGCAACGACGGAAGAGGCGATGCCTTCCGCTTTGAGGTCGGGTGAGGTCGTTGCGACGAGGACGTAAATTTCAGCCACGCAATTGACTCCGTTTGCTGAACGGTTTGGAAACCCTGCTTATCGCACGGATGCAAACGGTTGGCTATGCTGCGTAGCGGCTCAAAAAAGATGGATGTTTGGGGCCGGAAGGTTTAGTTCAAAAGGAGCGAAGGGATTAGTAAGTGAGGTTAGTACGTTTATAGATCGAAGGATCGATGGCGTGCTGCGTTCGTTTGTTCGGTAGTACACTAAACCCATGAAAACAATCGGTATTGTCGCGCATAGTTTCGAGGGAGCGGCTCTGTGTTTCGTTACCGCGTGCCGGGAGGGGGCTGTGCATCTTGGACCGCACATGCACCCCAACATCGTGATGAGTGCGGTGCCAATGGCTCTCAGCCTGCCGGGTTGGGAAGCAAATGATTATTCAGCAGTCGGAAAGTTTTTGACGCAAGGCGTGCAGATGGTTGCCGACGCGGGCGCTGATTTTTATGTTTGCCCCGACAACACGGCCCATATCGTCCTCGAGCAGATTGCCGGAGACCTGCCGATTCCGGGCTTGCACATCGCAGACGTGGTTTGCCACGAACTCACCAAAAACGGATCTACACGCGTCGGACTCCTGGGCACGCGTTGGACCATGACCGGGCCCGTTTACGAGAGGGCGTTGAAGAAGCGAGGATTGGAGCGGCTGATTCCCGATGAAGCGACGATGAAGCTAATCAACGCGGCGATCTTTGACGAGCTGTGTTTGGGAATCTTCAATGTACGCACGACAGATATGTTCCTGGGCGCGATCGAAGATCTCAAGTCGAGGGGAGCTGAGTGCGTCGTTCTCGGTTGCACGGAGATACCGCTGATAGTAACGGAAGAGAATTCGTCGCTCCCAACGATTGACTCAACCCGACTGCTTGCGAAGTACGCGATTCTCGAAGCAGTGAGCGAGCGTCCCATCGAAACGATAGCGGGATGGCTCCCGGTTTCTTCGTAGCGCTACCCGACCAACGCTCGTTTAACTACCGCCTCAACCTCCAGACCGTTGCCCTGACTGCACCCAAAACGCTAGTCTATCCGCTTTCGTCATTTCACTGCCGCTGAAATTCGTTGATTTACTTATCGCTGTTTCGGCAAAAGAAACCGGAGCAGATCATGCCTGGCGTCTTGACTCGGTTTTCTGCTAACTCAGGTGCAAAGGAAAAAATGAGATCAGCAAATCTACTTTTTCTCTTGATCGTCTTCGTTTTGGTTCCCACTGCTGCCATGGCCCAAGTGCTCGGCGACCCGGTAGACGTCGGCCAGGACTTTCAGAAAATGGAAAACGTCTACTTCATCGGAAGCAAGGTCACTTCATTCGACACGGCTACGGGACAGGGCACTTTGCAATGGGATCGTTATTGGCGAAGTACGTCGTTGTCATTCAACAAGATAGACGTCCAGCTCACTCGCGGCCGGGCCACTGAATTTCCCAACACCGAGTACGATCAAGATCCGGTCTTGCCCTTCGCAGTGAGTTTCGTGAGTCCCCGAACGATTCGCCTGCGCCTTTCGACAAGGGCGGTTCCACTAAGCGACGGCCAGTCGCTGATGCTCGCCGGGCCTGTGCAAAAAGACTCGTCATGGCGAGTTGAGCAAAACGATCGCGAAATCATTTACACCAGTGCTCATGGGCGCGTGCGGATAGTGAAACAGCCCTGGCACGTTGAAATCTACGATCAGCGGGGGCGCTTGCTGACCCGCACGCAGAACATCGGTGAACCGGCGACTTTCTTCACTCCCGTACCGTTTTCCTTTGTGCGCCGCTCCAGCGATCTTGCGCGTCGCATAGCCGCGACGTTTGAGCTCCAGCACGACGAGAAGATATTTGGTTGTGGCGAGTCGTTTACGCGATTCGACAAACGCGGGCAACGCGTTCTGGTCTCTACCCGGGACGGCATGGGTACGCAAAGCGAGTTGATCTACAAGCCGATACCGTTCTTTTTGAGCAGCAACGGGTACGGCATGTTCGTGCATACCAGCGCTCCGTTAACTTTCGACTTCGGCAAGTACTTTGACGCGCACAACGTGATCTATTCGGGCGACGAAGACCTCGATCTCTTTATCTTTCTTGGCGACCCTAAAGACATTCTTTCGGAGTACACCGCGTTGACTGGCCGCAGTCCGGTGCCGCCGCTTTGGTCATTCGGATTTTGGATGAGCCGCATCACTTACAACTCAGACGCGCAGGTACGCCAGGTGGCCCAACAATTAAGATCGCATCGGGTACCTGCGGATGTAATTCATATCGATACGGGATGGTTCGAAACTGATTGGCGCAACGATTACCGGTTTGCACCCAGCCGTTTTCCCGATCCGGCAAAGCTGATGGCGGATCTGAAGGAGCAGGGGTTTCGCATAACGCTTTGGCAGTACACGTATTTCACCAGCAAGAACGATTTGTGGAAGGAGATGGTCGCGAAGGGGTATCACGTCAAGAACGATCGTGGCCAGCTTCCCTCGGAGGATGCGACGATCGACTTCAGTAATCCTGAAGCGGTGAAGTGGTATCAAGACAAGATCAGAGAGCTGCTCAAGCTTGGTGTCGGTGCGATCAAGGTTGACTTCGGCGAGGGAGCGCCGGTGACTGGTCAGTATGCGTCGGGCCTGAGCGGATGGTACGAACATAACCTCTACCCGCTGCGATACAACAAAGCTGTCGCGGAGGTTACGAGAGACACAACCGGCGAGAACGTGATCTGGGCACGCAGCACCTGGGCCGGCAGCCAGCGTTATCCTTTGCATTGGGGTGGCGATGCGGAGAATACCGATTCTGCGATGGCGGCAGAGTTGCGAGGTGGCCTGTCGTTCGGTTTGTCAGGTTTCACTTACTGGAGTCATGACGTCGGTGGGTTTGTACAGCGTGCGCCGAGGGATCTTTATCGACGTTGGCTCGCGTGGGGTGTGCTGTCGTCGCATTCTCGAGCGCACGGAGCGCCTCCGCGAGAACCATGGGAATACGATGAGGCTCTGACCGAGGACTTTCGCCGGGCGCTGGGCTTGCGATACTCGTTGATGCCTTACATCTACGCTCAGGCGAAAGATTCGTCTGCGCGCGGTTTTCCGATGGTGCGTCCGCTCTTCTTCGAATATCCAAACGATCCGGGTTCATGGACCATCGACGACCAGTACATGTTTGGATCGGACTTGCTGGTGGCGCCGCTGTTTGCGAGCGGCGATCGACGCAAAGTTTATTTGCCGCCGGGGGCCTGGATTGATTATCAAAGCGGTCGAGTGTACGAAGGATCGAAGTGGCACGAGATTACGGTGGGCAAGATTCCGGTCGTGCTGCTGGTCAGGAATCACTCAGTTTTGCCGCATATCAAAGTCGCGCAGAGCACGAAGGACATGGATTGGAACAACGTCGAGCTTCGCGTGTTCAGCACTGACAACGGTCCGGTAACAGGCCTCTTCACGCGTCCTGACGGCGCCTTGCAAACGCTCTCTTTAGCCACGCGCGGACGCTCGTTTGCTCTGCGTGAAGATCCCCAGGCGGGAAAAGTTAAGTGGGAGATCACGGTGCCGGCGCTCGTGCGATAGAAGATGAAGCGAAGAATAACGCGGCGGAGCTTCTTGTCAGGTGCGGGAACTGCGGCCGCGAGTCTTCCACTTGCACCCTCGATCCTGAGCGCGTTTCAGGGCCAGCTTGTTCCTGACAATGACGCACTCATGTTGTGGTACGACTCGCCTGCTCACGAGTGGACCGACGCATTGCCGATCGGAAACGGCCGCTTAGGCGCAATGATCTTCGGCGGGCCGACCGTCGAGCAGCTCCAGCTAAATGAAGACACACTGTACGCGGGCGGTCCTTACGACCCGAACAATCCGCAATCATTAGCGGCACTCCCCGAGGCGCGACGCCTCATCTTCGAAGGCAAATACAAAGAAGCACACGATCTGGTCGGTGCCAGGATGATGGCCCAGCCGATCAAGCAGATGCCGTATCAACCGGTTGGAGATCTCAAGCTGCTCTTTCCCTCACACGAGAACGCCGTCAACTATCGCCGCGAGCTCGATCTCAACACGGCGATCGCTAAGGTTTCTTACGCCGTTGGCCCAACAACCTTCACGCGTGAGATGTTCGCCAGCTCGGTGGACCAGGTGATAGTTGTCCATCTGACTGCCGACAGGCCGGCACAACTGAGCTTTTCCGTGATCTTTGAAAGTCCGCAGAAGGCGACCGTTTCTGCTGAAACCTCGCAAACGCTCGTGCTGCAAGGTGAAAATGGTGATGCGTTCGGCATTAAAGGTCGTCTGAAATTCGAGGCTCGAGCGCATGTGCATGCCCGCGGCGGCGCAACGAGGTCCGAGAAAGACCGGATCATCGTCATAAACGCAGATTCGGTCTTGATTACAATTGCGGCCGCCACCAGTTATCGAACCTACAAAGACATAACCGGAGATCCACGCTCTCTTACAGTCAGCCATTTGAGCCGCGCGCGGCAAAAGCCGGTCGCAACCTTGCGCTCGCTGCATGTGCGCGAACATCAACGATTGTTTCATCGCGTCAAACTCAACCTGGGAAGAACCGCGTCCGCCAATTTACCGACGGACCAACGACCTGCCCGGTTTCTGAACGGTCTCGATCCTCATCTGGCCACCCTCTATTTCCAATACGGCCGTTACCTGTTGATTTCGTCGTCCCGTACGGGTTCCCAACCCGCCAACTTGCAGGGAATATGGAACCCCTCAATGACGCCACCCTGGGAAAGCAAGTACACCATCAACATCAACACGGAGATGAACTACTGGCCGGCGGAAACGACGAACCTGTCTGAGTGTCACGAACCGCTTCTGCAGATGGTGTCTGAGTTGGTCGAGAACGGCGCGCGCACGGCCCGCGTTCAGTACGGCGCTCGAGGGTGGGTTTGTCACCACAATACCGATCTGTGGCGACAGACTGCTCCCATCGATGGTCCACTGTGGGGCTTTTGGCCCACCGGTGGGGCATGGCTATGCACGCACCTTTGGGATCATTACGAATTCAGCGGCGACAAGGAGTTTCTCGCGCGCGCCTACGGGGTCATGAAAGGCGCGGCAGAGTTTTTCCTAGATACGCTCGTCCCGGAACCGAAACACAACTGGCTCGTGACGTGTCCCTCGATCTCGCCCGAGAACAAACATCCCGCCGGCGTCGCAATCTGCGCCGGCCCAACAATGGACACTCAGATCATTCGCGATCTGTTCAGCCAATGCGCGCGCGCCGCCGAAATCCTCGGTATCGACAAGGCATTAGTTGCCCGGCTCGCCGAGGTGCAGCGACGCTTACCGCCAATGCAAGTCGGTAAGGACGGCCAGCTCCAGGAGTGGCTCGATGACTGGGACCTGGAAGCGCCCGAGCGGCAACACCGGCACGTGTCGCACCTTTACGGACTCTTCCCGAGCGACCAGATTACGCGACGCCGGACACCGGATCTGTTCGCCGCAGCACGAAAGAGTTTGGAACTTCGCGGCGACGTCGGAACGGGTTGGAGTTTGGCGTGGAAGATCAACCTGTGGGCCAGGTTGAGTGACGGCGAACGCGCGTATTTGTTATTGCAAAAAGCGCTGAGTCCTGTTTTCACCAAAGAGTTTCGAGGCGGAGGCGGCGTCTATCGCAACTTGTTCGACGCCCATCCGCCATTTCAGATCGATGGAAATTTCGGCGCAACGTCGGGCATTACGGAAATGCTGTTGCAGAGTCACGGGGGAGAGATAGAGCTGTTGCCTGCGCTGCCGTCCGCATGGCCCAGCGGATCCGTTACAGGACTGAGAGCACGCGGAGGATTCCAAGTTGATCTAGCGTGGAAAGACGGAGCGCTGGAGCGAGCAAGAGTGCGAAGTCTAAACGGAAATCCGGGCAGGGTTCGCTATCGTGACAAAGTTATAGAACTACGACTCAAACGCGGCGCAACCAAAACGCTCGACAATCAGGCTTTCAAAAACTCCTCCACGGCCGCATCCAAACGCTGACCTCCACACCACCACAGACACAGACGAATCGGCAGGTGGGGGGTTCTCATAATTTCATTTTTGAAACACGAGATTGTCGACGAGGACCATGCCGTGCTGCGGTGTGCATTGATTGCAATACGCGCTGATACTGATTGCGGTCAGTTTCTTTAACACCTCTTTCGAGTCGACGCGATCGTCCGCCGGAACCCACGTAGGTTGTGATAACCCTTTCAACGGGATCAGATAAGTGTTGAGCCCGGTCTTGAGGCGGATTGGGAGTTGCGGAAAACCTGCGGTGAGATTGATGCCTTGTCCGTGACTCACAAATTCCACTCGCAGAGAATCAACGCCGGTTGCGTAGAGTTGAAGCGACAGTTGCTTGTAGCCGCTGACATCATCGGCCACCGGCTTTCCATCCTTCATCGGACGTCCCTGGATTTCCAGCGTCACGTTGGCCCACTGGTTTGGACCAACCAGATTGTATTCAAACGACGCGAGATGGTTCTGTGGCGCGTCCTTGAGTACGATCAACTCGGGAGCGCCGGGATTCGCGTTGGCGAGCCCTTTGTATTTTACGGGCGTCGACTCCTGCGCGGTGTAGATCTGGACCAGCCCGCCACCATTTGCGACGGGTCGACCGTTTTCCACCTTCTCAAAATCTGCGTAAACAAACTTGTCGCTGCTTTGCTTTTCGTCTTGCGCGATCGGAGTCGCGGTGGCAAGCATTGAAAGTGAAAGCAGAACAATCGTGAAGCAAGTGGCGAGTTTCATGATTCGATCTCCTCCCAGTTTCCTGTAGTTGCGGAACGAAAGACCGCGTCTATCACGGCCATGTTGTGGATCGCATCTTCCAGCGGGATCGGCTGTTCCCGATTCTGGCGAATCGCCTGCGAGAACAGCGAGCCTTGAATCTCATACTGATCGCAAATGGGAAACTCGATTACCTCGGCGCCCGATTGGGTCGCACCACTGTTCTCAACCACGATCTGTGTCGGTTGATCGTTTGGGGCATTGAAGGGAATTAGCACTTCGATTCGTCCTTCAGTGCCGTGGAAGATCATTCGTTGATACGGAGCCAGGCGCGTGCTGCAAGTAAAGCTCGAGTGACCTTGCGCAAAATCAAGAACCGCGCTAGTCAGCGAGTCGGTACCAAACACCGGATCGCGTTCGACCAATGCCATCACGCGCCGAGGCTCAGCTTCGTAAATAAAGCGAGAGATCGTAATCGGATAACATCCGATGTCCATCAACGCGCCGCCACCGAGTTCCAACTGGTTGCGAATATTCGCCGGATCCGTATTGATGTAACTGAAGAAGCAGGTAATGGACCGTAACGAGCCGATTCTGCCTGACTTGATCAGCCGGCGTGTCTCGAGCCATTGCGGATGTGTTCGCACCATAAAGGCTTCCTGAATCTTTACTCGGGTGCGATTTCGAACATCGAGCAGCGTTCTTGCTTCGTTAGCACTCATCGCGATCGGTTTTTCACAGAGGACATGTTTACCCGCTTCCGCGGCCTTTATGGTCCAGGGGACATGCAAGTGGTTCGGCAGCGGGTTGTAAATTGCTTCGACTGCTTTGTCCGCCAGTAACTCTTCATAACTTCCATAGGCATTCGGAATTTGAAGTGCGCGCGCCGCATCCTTTGCTCGCGACAAATCACGTGAAGCAATGGAGGTAATCTCACACCACGAGCTGCGCTGCATTGCAGGTATCACCTTCGCCAGCGCGATGTTTGCGGTACTGAGAATCCCCCAACGGACCTTGTCGACCATCGTCAGAAAGCGTCGAAAACCGAGCGAACCTGCAGTCTTTTTCGAAATTCTTCGAGTGTCATTGGCTTGCGTGAACGAAAGTCAACGACCATTTCTCGCCCCGGTGCGAGGTTAAAGAAGTTGTCTGCGAAGAAGCCGTCATGATCTGGCACCGCAAGGTAGACCGCTTTAGCGAACTTATCAGACGTCAGTTTGACGCGGAACTTGCCACGCTCTTTAGCGGCGATCACCTCCGGCGTGATCGTGGGCTTCGAGATCGCCAGCTCTTTGAATGGTGCGAAGAAATAGTCGTGAGTGGAAACCGCTTTTCCGTTTACGAGCAGTTGCGCGTATAAAAACACGCTCTTCTTATCTTGTCCTTCCAGCAGTTCCGACACCTTCGAATCGAAATAAGAGCGGCTGCTTAACGGTGCGATTGTGACGTCTCGATCGAGCGTCTTCAGAGTGGAGCCGTCGAAGCTCGACAGCGTGACCTTAATCTTCGCTGGGACCGCATTCACTCGATCAGACACGACATACAGTTGTAGATTGCCGTCCTTCACCGTCGGGCTGATAAGCAGATCGTTGTAGAACCGGCGCGCGTAGTACTGCAATGCCTTCCAGCGTCCGAAATAGTCGATGCTGGACCACGAAGCGACCGGCCAGCAATCGTTGATCTGCCAGTACAGCGCACCCATGTTGTGCGGCATGATGCGTCGCAGGTGCTCTGTTCCGAGTGCGATCCCTTCTGCTTGCAGCACCTGGCTCATGTACAGGAAAGATTCGAAATCCTTCGGCTTGGGATACTCGCGCAACATGTACTCCCGAATTAACTGGTTGCCGCGCGGGTGGCGTTGATGCGCAAGCATGATCGGCGACTCGATATCGCGCTCGTTCGGGAGTGTGTAGTACTTGACCGTCTCGATATTCGGAAAAGACTGGAATCCGTATTCACTCATGAACCGCGTCCGCTGTTTTTCATATTCGCTGAACGGCTTTTCAGCATGCCAGACTTCCCAGTAGTGCACATCGCCGCTGCGCTTTGAATCGGGATCATCTTCGAGACCGCCATGAGGAGAGCTGGGCCAATAAGTTCGCGAGGGATCGTATGCATCACAAACTTCCTGTAGCACGCCGTGAAAGATCTTGACGTAATCGTCCCACACTGACGACGGCAGACTCTGGCGCCAGCCCCAGTTTCGCCACGCAGTTTCGACCTCGTTGTTACCAGCCCAGATGACGATGCTCGGATGGTTTCGCAACCGCTTCACATTGTCGATTGCTTCGGCGCGCACGCTGTCGAGAAACTCCTGATTCGCGGGATACATGCTGCAAGCGAACATGAAGTCCTGCCAGATGAGAATGCCCATTTCATCAGCCAGCTCGTAAAACTGGTCTGCTTCGTAAATGCCGCCTCCCCAAACGCGCAGCATGTTCATGTTGCTGTCGCGCACAGACTCAAGCATGTAGCGGTACTTCTCAGGCGTAATGCGCGTGGGAAAACTGTCGGACGGAATCCAGTTTCCACCCTTTGCAAAAACCGGAACTCCGTTGATCACGAACATGAAGCTCTCGCCGGAGTTATCGCGCTGCCGTCGTAGTTCTAATGTTCGCAGTCCAGTACGCGTCGTTCTTTCATCTGTGACTTTGCCGTTTACGAGGGCTCGAGCCCGGAAGGTGTAAAGCGGTTGAGCTCCCAGTCCATTGGGCCACCACAACGAGGGCCGAGCGACTGTGAAGTTGAAGGAAACTCGATTGCTGCCCCTGTTAAGTTTGATTTCCTGTTTGCCGGCGACAGCCTTGTTGGTTACGTTATCGAGCACCACTGTCGCCGTGGCTGAATCGCTCGCCTCAATTTCGACGTTTGCAGTCAGTTGCGCCGCGTCGGGTGAGATCTTGTTGACGACAATTTGCACATCGTTGACCCGCGCATCGTCCCACGCCTGCAAAGAAACAGGACGCCAGACGCCGCTGGTGACAAACCGTGGTCCCCAGTCCCAGCCGTAGTGGTAGGGCGCTTTGCGCGTGAACGGCGAAGTCTTTTCGCCCTGATCGTTTGACGCCGGCAGTTGGTACTTTAGTTTCGCCATCACCGGCAGGATCTCGTTGATCGGCGAGCGGAAAAGAATTCTCAACGTGTTGTCGCCGGCTTTCAGCGCCTGTTTCGCATTGACTCGCCAGGTGCGAAACATGTTGTCAGCATTCAGGATCAGTTGATCGTTTAGAAATACTTGCGCATAGGTGTCGAGACCTTCGAAGACGAGCTCCAGGTTCTCGCGATTGAGTAGCTGTTGCGTGACCTTGAAGGTGCTCCTGTACTCCCAGTCGGTCTTGCCGATCCATTGTTGCTTCTTCTCGTTGTCGCGATAAAACGGGTCATCGATCAATTTGTTTGCCAGCAGATCCGTGTGCACGCAGCCCGGCACAGTCGCGTTGTGCCAGTCAGCTTTACCGGCTTCACGGAACTGCCATCCGGAGTTAATGGCTATCACGGTTTTGCCGGCTCGCGTGACAGCGCCAATTGATTGTCCCTTGACGACAATAACGGGAAGGAGAAGCAACATTGGACCAAGCCACCAGTGGAGTTTTGTCTTCAAGAGTTAATTCTCCCGAGAATTAGATTTTGCTTTCTGAATTGACGCCTGATAAAAGATGCGTCGTTATTGTGCTTCATCTGTCAAGTCCGTTCCAAAGCTATGACCCAAAAACGAAACCTTCCCATCACTGTTGCATCTTTTATTTTGTGCCTTGTTGCGGCCCAGGTTTGTTTCGCTAATCCGCGGCCGGGACGCAGAGTGTCGTTTAATCAGGATTGGCGTTTTCAGCTTGGCGAAGTCGCCAATGGACAGGAAAGAAGTTTGAACGATGCGCCGTGGCGGCAACTAAACTTGCCGCACGACTGGAGCATTGAGGGTGATTTCAGCGAAAAGCACCCTGCGGGCACGGGCGGCGGAGCGTTGCCGGGCGGCATCGCTTGGTATCGCAAGACGTTTACCATGCCGGCGAACGCCAGAGGAAAGCTGGTCTTAGTTGAGTTTGATGGCGTCTATCGCAACAGCGAGGTGTGGATCAACGGCAACTATCTCGGGAAGCGTCCCTACGGATACAGCTCTTTCGCGTATGAATTGACGCCGTATCTGTCGTATGGCCCAACTAAAAACCTCCTGGCGGTCAAGGTCGACAACTCGCAACAGCCAAACTCACGTTGGTACTCAGGTTCGGGTATTTACCGGAACGTCTGGTTGACCACGGTCGATCCCGTGCACATCGAACATTGGGGCACGTACGTGACGACGCCGGAAGTGAATGAGCAAACAGCGACGGTAGCGATCAAAACCAAGGTTAAGAACAGTTCGAAAAGCGCTGCGCCCGTAAACCTGACGTCAATTATTCTGGATGCAAACCACAGGGAAGTCGCCCGCGGCACCGAGAAAAACGTGGCGTCGAAAGACTCGCAGGCGGAAGTGAGTCAAACGCTGAAAGTGACGTCGCCACTGCTTTGGTCGGACGAGCAACCGTATCTTTACAGAGTGGTGTCGCAATTAGAGCAAGGCGGAAGAGTTGTCGATCGCTACGAAACGCCGCTCGGTATTCGCACGTTTCGCTTCGACGTCGACAAGGGTTTCTTCCTCAACGGTAAACCGGTGAAGATCCGAGGTGTGTGCAATCATCACGACCTGGGTTCCCTGGGGGCAGCCGTTAACACGCGGGCCATTGAGCGACAGTTGGAGATGTTGAAGGCGATGGGCGTGAATGGTGTCCGCACATCGCACAATCCGCCGGCGCCGGAGCTACTGGATCTAACGGACCGGATGGGTTTCATCGTCATGGACGAAGCCTTTGACGTCTGGAAGAAAGAGAAGACGAAGTTTGACTACCACCTCGATTGGGACGAGTGGCACAAGCGAGATCTCGAAGACATGGTGCTCCGCGATCGAAACCATCCCAGCGTTTTCATCTGGAGCATCGGCAATGAAGTCGCCGAGCAATGGAACAACAGTCCGGATGCGGGCAGGATCAGCAAAGAGTTGACGGCGATCGTCCGCAATCTCGACAAGACGCGACCGATCACAGCAGCTTGCAATAGCGTCAGCGAGCAAAACACGCTGCTGACGGCGGGCGATTTGGATCTGATCGGCACGAACTACGACCACAAAAAGATCCCGCAACTGCAGAAGATGTTTCCCGGTCGACCGATTATCGGTACGGAAACAACTTCGGCATTGGCAACTCGTGGCAGTTACGACATGCCGTCGGATCAAATTCGCCGTTGGCCCAAGCGCTGGGATGAAGTTCTCAAAGACGGAAATCCTGACTTCACCTGTTCGGCCTACGACAACGTAAGTGCTCCGTGGGGATCGACGCACGAAGAAACCTGGAAGATTGTGAAGAAGCACGACTTCTTCTCGGGCATGTTTATCTGGACCGGTTGGGACTACATCGGTGAACCGACGCCATATCCCTGGCCCTCCGTGACTTCCTATTTCGGCATCATCGATCTGGCTGGTTTTCCAAAAGATACGTACTACATGTACCAGAGCGAATGGACCAACCAGCCAGTGTTGCATCTGTTTCCGCACTGGAATTGGAAGCCAGGTGAAAAGGTAGATGTGGTGGCGTACTTCAACGCCGATGAAGTGGAGTTGTTTCTTAACGGGCGTTCCCAGGGGACGAAGAGAAAACAAGGCGACGAGGTCCAGGTGTTCTGGCGAATTCCTTACGAGCCGGGCGTCTTGAAAGCGGTTTCGCGAAAAAACGGTCGCGTGGTGTTAACACGAGAGGTGCGAACTGCGTCAGAACCGGCGAGGATCGAGTTGGTCCCGGATCGAAAGACGCTGAAAGCTGACGGCGTAGACCTCTCGTTTGTAACTGTGAAAGTTGTCGACCGCAATGGAACACTGGTGCCGTTTGCCGATGATCTCATCAAGTTCGAGGTAACGGGCGAAGCATCGATTGCCGGTGTGGACAACGGTTATCAGGCGAGTCACGAATCGTTCAAGGGAAAACAGCGCAAGGCCTACCACGGAATGGCACTGGCTATAGTGCAGACGAAACAGAAGCCGGGCCGGATAGTTTTTAAAGCAACCTCAGCCAATCTGCCGCCGGCTTCGGTTGTGCTCAATTCTCGTTGATTCGTAGTATAGGCGCGGACAAAACACGGTGCGTCGGATAAATCTCAAAAAAGCGAATGTGGCCCGGGCCGACACCATTCGTTACATCAACCGTCAAATTGTGCTCAACTACGTGCGTGAGAAAGAACCAATCTCACGCGCCGAGATCTCGCATGAAACCGCCCTCCAGCGCTCAACCGTTTCGCTTATCGTCGATGAGTTGAAAACGCGCGGACTCATCTACGAGATCGAAGGCGAATCAACAGGAGGACGGCCGCCAACTCTGCTGCGTTTGCGAGCCGGCGCCTGCATGGCGATCGGGGCCGACGTGGGCACGGCACAAACAACTGTAGCGGTTGCCGATCTCGTCGGGCGCGTTGTCGATCGGGAAATGTTTCCAACCGATCCGGATATAACCGCAACGTTTCGAAAGCTGTCATCAGTTGTACAGCGATTCATCAAGACATATCCAAACATTGAAGGCATAGGCGTCTGCGTGCCCGGCCTGGTCGATCCTGAAACCGAGATACCTCTGTTCATACCTCATTTCAAATGGCGCAATTGGTCCGTCGCGTCAGAGCTGACGAAGATCACCGGGCTGCCGGTAACAGTCGACAACGATGCGAACGCCGCGGCATTGGCCGAGCTGTGGTTAGGCCGTCCGGAGATTCGTGATGTGCGCGACTTTATTTTGGTGCTTGTCGAAGAAGGGTTGGGAACCGGAATCATCTTTGACGGGCAGGTCTATCAGGGAGTGGCCGGTGGCGCCGGCGAGTTTGGTCACATGACGATAGGCAAAGGCGCTCCGGTAGCATGCGCTGCGGGAAGTGAAGAATGTTGGGAAGCCTTCGCGTCGGAGCGCGCCGCGCTGGCGCGTTACAAGCAACGGCGAGCGGGGAGTGAGGATTCGGACATCACGTTCCTTCAGTTAATCGATAAGGCATTCGCAGACGACAACGACGCGAAGGAAGCATTGATCGAAACCGCTTACTACCTCGGTTTAGGAATCTCAAACCTGACTAAAGGGTTAAGTCCGGAAGCCGTAATCCTCGCTGGTGACATTGCGCGCGCATGGCCCCTCATCTCGAGCGAGCTTCGACGAACACTGGCATCGAGTACGATCTGTAGCGGTTTGCCTTCAACTCCGGTTTTCGCGTCGACGCTGGGCGATCACACTCGCCTCATGGGGGCACTTAGTTTGGTGCTGGCGAGGAAATTTAGCCCCGTCGTGCCCGCCTGAGCATTCAAAATTTTGTAGCTCTTCCCAAAAACTCCAATTTTCTATACCGCTACGAAAGCCGCGTTCTTCCGGATCGCTAAGGTTAATCAGGAAAAGTGGAAAGGGTCCGGGTCGGAGAAGTGCGGCACTGTCATTGCCTAGCCGACTCTTGTCTGCAACTCTCGGAATCGGTCGGCCGGGATAAAAAAGAACTTAAGTACACATTAAAAAACCTTGACAAAGTGTCCGTAAGGTAGTACTAAGCCTTCTGCCCGGTCGTGCAACAAACCTCTTTCGTCGCAGTTTGAATAAGAAGCTCTTGAGATAAAGCTTTTGTCTGATCGTGCAACAAACCCCTAGTCGGTTTCGAAGAACGGGCCCGACAAACTCTGCAGTGGAAGTAAGTAACTAGACCCCATTCGCGAACTTCTTTCCAGAAGTTCGCCGAGGCTTTTGTTGATGGCCTCGGCACGTTGAAAAAATTTGAGTCGTTCAGGTCCGGATTTCGCTCCAGCGGAGGTGATTATGACTCTACGAAGCATGCGCGGGTTTTACGCAACGCTCATCGTATCCGTGTTTGTGGTTTCTTTGACGATGCTGGCCGGTGTGATACCGGCGGCTGCCCAGACTACCGGTAGCGCCACCTTGCGAGGCACCGTCAAAGACCCTCAGGGTGCGGTCATTCGCGATGCGGTCGTCACGCTCATTAACGAGCGCAACAAAGACGAACGACAAACGAAGTCGAGCGAAGACGGGACCTACACGTTCAGCGCGGTGCCGCCAGGTACCTACACCATCAAGACTGAAGCGGCCGGCTTCAAGACAAAAACGCAAACGGCCCTGACGATCGAGACGAGCGACACCAAGGGCTTCGACATCCCGATGGATGTGGGCCAACCCGCTGAGACCGTCACCGTCACGGCCGGCCCCGATCAGCTGCAAACGGAAACGGGCGCGCGCGAAAACACGATCAACTCGAAACAGATCGACAACCTTTCGATCATCAGCCGCAGTTCGCTGGAGTTGCTGCGCATTCTTCCGGGCGTGGTAGCGCCTGACAACACGCAGCTCGAGAGCATCGGTTTTGGCAGTGGCGCAAACGCCAACAGCCAGTATCACGTCAACGGACTGCGCGGTGAGCAGAACAATATCTCGATCGACGGCTCGCGCATGATCGATATCGGTTCCAACAACGGAACAATCATCACCGCCAACCCGGACATGGTCCAGGAAGTCAAGATCCAGACGAGCAACTACGCGGCCGAGCACGGCACCAGCGCGGTGCAGATCAGCGCCACTACCAAGGGCGGCAGCAGCGACTTCCACGGTTCGCTCTACGACTACATGCGAAACCATCGCTTCCAGGCGAACGATCGGTCGAATAGCATCAACAACGTTGCGCGCCCGAAGAGCAAGTACAACTACCCAGGCGGTAACGTCGGCGGACCGGTTCTGCTTCCGTGGACCAAGTTCAACAAGAACCGCGACAAGCTGTTTTTCTTCGTCGGCTACGAGCGCTACTACCAGCAGGTTGATGAAGGTTCGGGCCGTTTCACCGTGCCCACGCTCAGGCAGCGCCAGGGCGACTTCAGTGAGTTCCCCAACGTGACCGTTCCGGCTGGTTGCACGGCCGGCGGAGTCGTCGGTAATCCCGGCAATAACAACGACGTCGCGCCCGGCGGCAATCTCGCTCCGTGCGCACATCCGCTTGGCAGAGCGCTTTTGAACTTTTTCCCCGAGCCAAACCTGTCAGCAGCGCCGGGCCAACCGAATTACGTTTACAGCGTTCTTAGGCCCAACGACAGACAGCAGTTCACTTCTCGCTTCGACTATTCAATCAGCGAAAAGACGAAACTGTACGTGCGCTTCGCCCGCGAGTATGAAGAACAGGGCTTCCCGCGCGGTTTGTGGTGGGATTCGTCGAACTACGAGTTGCCCGGCAAGTTGACGAGTAAGAACCTTGGCCGTTCAGTCGTCGTGAACCTGACCAACATCATCACGCCGACGATGACCAACGAAATCCTTTTCAGCGCCAGCAAGCTCTCGCTGAATTACGACTTTGCCGAGCCGGAGAAAGTTTCGTGGGAAGCTCTCGGTCTCCAGAGAGTTGGCTTCTTCTCGCCAAACAATCCGAACATTCCGGCCAGCCTGGCTAACAACAATCCGTACGTGCCGTTGAGCGTCCTGACCTGGGGTCAGGGTGATTTCCACACCGCCTATGGTTATCCGATCCTTGCGTGGAACGACAGCTTCGCGATCACCGATAACCTGGTGAAGGTGCAGAACACGCACACTTTGAAGTTCGGCGCGTTCATCGAACAGGCTAACAAGCGCCAGCAATCAAACAGCGACACGAACATCGTGACGGCTCAGTGGGGCCAGACGACCGGAACACTGAATAACTTCGGCGACATCTTCGTCGGCAAACCGATTGAGTTTGCGCAATCTACCCAGCGTCCGCTGGATAACTTCCGTTACTACAACTTCGAGTTCTACGCGCAGGACAGTTGGAAGATGCGTCCGAACGTGACGATCGAATACGGCTTACGAGCCGGTTACTTCCCACAGAATTATGAGCGGAAGGGTCTTGGCGTGCTGTTCGATCCTGCGGCTTACGTTCCAGGCGCAGGCGCGTTCCTGAATGGCGATCGGACCCGGCCAAACGGCTTCAAGCTCGCCGCCCGTGATGAGATTCCGAAGGGAGTTCTGGATAACCTGCCGGTGCAATGGATGCCTCGACTGAATGTGGCGTGGGACGTCGGCGGCAAGGGCGATCTGGTGCTGCGTGCCGGTGCGGGTCTCTTCTATAACCGCGTGCAGGGCAACTACGATTATTACTCCAGCGGCCAGATGCCAAACACGTACAGCTCTACTGTGGATACACCGTGGGCTTCCGCGAATGGTTTGAACTTTGGCGACCTGACCACCTTAAATCCGTTCACGAGCAACATCGGCGCTATCAACATCGCGTCTCGCGATCTCCAGTCGAATGAAATACCGAGAGTTGCAAACGTGAGCTTCACCATCGAAAAACGACTGCCGATGAATAACGTTTTGGCAGTCGCCTACGTTGGTACGCAGGGACGACATTTGCCGCAGCAGCGCAACGCCAACATCATTCCGTTGGGACAGCTTTTGAATGGGACTATTGCGTTGAACGGTCCGGTGAATGGAACCGATGCCAACGGAAATCCGAAGGTCTACACGCAGCTTGATTTGAGCGTGCCGGTCGAAAGAGCCGGTTTGGCCGGCGCTGTGCTCCGCCGGTTCAGGCCGTTTGACGCGTTCAATTCGGTAGGTCTTTTCCAGTTCACCGGCACTTCGAGCTATCACTCGTTGCAGGCTACGTTGAGCCATTCGGGCAGAAACTTGCAGTACTTCGCTACTTACACGTTCGGAAAGGCACTGGGTACTGTCGCGACTAACGAGAGCGACGGCGCGGCCTGGGCCGATCCAATCGACACTCGAAACAGAAGCTGGGGTGTGTTGCCATTCGATCGCACGCACGTCTTTAACATGTCGTACAACTGGAGCGTGCCCGACATCGCTCGCGGCGGCTTCTCGAACGCCGTCACCAACGGCATCTTCAATGGCTGGCAGGTATCGGGTATCACCACGATCCAGAGTGGTATTCCGATCCGGTTGAGGTTCACCGGCGACATCGCGCAGGCGAGTCAGGCCGTTGGATGGTATGGGTCGGATGCGTTCAATGGAACGAACGCCGGCGCGAGCCTTGGCGCGATTACACCACTCTATCTTGGCAATCCGCGGGTTGGCGGCACAGCGCTGGGAGCGAAGGTCTTCGATATATCGAAGCTGGCAATTCCGACGTTCCCGAACACTGGACCGTCTCAACCGCCGTTCTACATTCGCACTCCGGGTCGAAGCAATTTCGACATCTCCTTCTTCAAGAATTTCAACATCACGGAAGAGAAGAAGATTCAGTTCCGGACCGGATTGTTCAACGTATTCAATCAGGCGTATCCGACACAGATTAACGTCACTTCCACCAGCCCGTTCGGAAGCGACATCTTCCTGGCGTTGGAAACGGTCTGCAATCGCAGGGTCACGGTTCCGACTGGTGACGGCGGCAACACTGCCAATATCTGCGATCCGACTGGCGGTTTCAGCTTTACGGATAACACGATCAACAACTTCGGCAAGATCCAGAACAAGCGTGGCCGACGGATCGTGGAGTTCGCTTTGAAGTTCACGTTTTAGGTTGACGTTCGGGCGTTTACCTAAACCGTTCGGCGCGAGGAGCTGGCACTTTGCTCCTCGCGCCGTTCTGATTTTTAGCGTGTAGTGTTAGGCTAAGCTCACTGCGTTCACTCTTCCCCGTTCGTCACATCCGAGGGGCGGTTTATGAGGCATCGGGTTATCGCTACTTTCAGCTTCGCTCTTTCGTTGGCGCTGAGTGCGACGGCGCCCGCACAACAGGACGTTGAGCCTAAGTACAAGGTTCCCGACACACACAGCGCGGTGATTCGTGGGCGAGTCACGCTTCCGTCAGGATTTGGCGTGGAAGGTTACGCCAGGATCACTTTACGCAACGAACAGAGCATTCTCTCCACTCTTTACACGAACAATAGCGGCGAGTTTCAAATCAGAAACCTGAGTGAGGGCACTTACTACGTGCAGGCGGAGGTTTCGAGCGACAAGTTTGAGCCGGTGATGCGGAAGGTTGCGCTCGGACGCGGACTGATGGTCGATCTGACCATGGAGCTGCGAGAGAAAAAGGATCCAACTGTAAGTAACCGGCTGAAGAAGGTTGTTTCCGCCGCGGAGTTGCGTCAGGTTGTGCCTTCAGCGGCGAAGAAGCAGTATGAAATCGGATTAAAGTTTGTAAACAAAGGTAACTTCCAACAAGCTGCTACGCACTTCCAGGAAGCATTGGTAATTTACCCCGAGTATCTCGCTGCGCGTAATGATCTCGGCGCACAGTTCCTGAAACTCAAACGTATCGATGAAGCGGAGAAGGAATTCGACAGGGTGCTCCGCGACGATCCCAAAAACTTCAATGCGAAATTCAACATGGGATTGGTCCAGGTCGAGCGCCGGCAATACCACGAAGCCATTTCAGTTTTGAACCAGGCGGTGGCGATCGACAGCACGCGAGCCGTGGCTCGTTTGTGGATCGGAATCGCGAAACTCGAACTCGGCGATGTGGAGAGTGCCGAAGCTGAACTGACGCGGGCGTTGATTATGGGCGGAGACGAATGCATCGCCGCTCATTACCATCTGGCTCGAGTGTATCTGGATCGAGGGGATCTCGCCGAAGCCGCCCGTTCAGTAAATGCCTATATTGATTCCGCTCCGCGGGGAGAATTGATCAAAGAAGCAAAAGAGCTGGTGCGCAGGATTGACAACAAGAAGAAGTAATTAGCTTATGGCCCAACATCGAAGGTGGCTGAACTCGTCACGCTGTTCTGGCCATCGCTCAATGTGATCTTCAACTCGAATATACCGGCCGGAAAATTCTCAATCGCAAACGAGCTCGCATACTTGATTCGCCCGTGTTCGTCGGGTGCAGGGAGCTGACCTGACGTTTTACCCACCGGACGATTGTTCTGGAGAATTTCCAACTTCACGTCAAGCGGTTTCGTCACACCTTTAGGAGTCCAGGCGGTAAAGAAATAGGCGAGTTGTTTCGCAGTCTTTGGCTGGATTCGCTCTCCGAGATTCGGGTAAACGAGCAGTTCGCCAAATTGCAGCGGCCGGTCCAGCTTCTGCTCTTCGGACGTAAGGCGTTCCGCTCGTTTTAACACCGCGACGCTGCTGATTCGCAGCTTGTTTTCATCGACAGCGGAAACTTCAAGCGGCGATGTGCTCACGTTAACGCTGCCGGTTGTTTGATCGTAGGCGATGAGTTGGACCCGGTACTTACCGGGCGGCATTTGCACCTCGCGATAGAACAGCACATTGCCCTTTTTAGCGGTCTCCACGTCCTGCGCGGCTCCGGTCAAAGTGTAATGTTGGCTTACTTTCTGAATAACGCGTTCGGATTCATCCCTGATCAGTGCTACGACCGAAAAATCGGTGTTATAGGTTTTGTTGTCGTTGCTGGTAGCAAATTTAAACGCCGACAGACGAGCTTCGGCAAGAATCAACGTCAATCCGTTTCTACCGGGTGCCGGATAGCTGAGAGCAGTGCCTCGCAGAGAATTTTGCACCGCTCCGGTCTTCCAGTGTCTGGCGGCGGCGATTGCCGGCGCTTCGTAATCGAGCATCGGCAGTTGTCCGACTGATTCGACGGCGTAGTAACCCTGGCGCGACTGAACTTCGATGTTGGATCGCCCCACCTTCACGCTGATACGGCGGAAGCGGCCATCGTAGTCTTTGTTTTGTGGGACATAGGTGAGCAAGTAGTAACCATTCATGTCGTCGTCGATGCGATGAAGTCCGGCGACGAGATCATTAGTATCGCGAATCAGAAAGCCACCTGTTTGTTCCGAAAGCGAACCGAGGCCGCTGCGAGGATCGAAGCGCAGCAAGTCTTCGTTGCGTTCGAGCGATCTCATGTAGGGGCCGCTGCTGACTCGATCATTGCCGCGCCCTTGTTGCGCCATGCGCGCGGCGGCGATCGAGTTGATCTCTCGCGCTGCTTCGGCGGTACCGCTTTCGATACGCAAGCCGGCGGCGTCGATTGAGTAGATGCTCACATTCGCGCGGTTCGCGGCGTTGATTACCGCCGGGAACTTTTGCTGCACGTCCGGCGGCAACTTTAAGCCTTCGGAAAAGAAGATGATCGTTTTGCGTCCCGGCAACTTTTGCATCGGGCTGATCACCGCGAGGAGACTGTTAATCGTTGCATGTCCCTCCTGGTCGCGTTCCAGCCGCTCGTACTGCTCCAGCATCCGGGTTTGCATCTCGACGAACTGCTGACTCAGCATTGCCTGGCCGCCGGCGGCGGCTGCTTCGGAAGCTCCTGCATTGTCGCGAGCGGCGCCGGCTGCCGCTACGGCAGCGGCCGAATTTGACATTTGTTGGTCTAGCGAGCCGCTGCGCTCCATGTTCGCTCGGATCTTTGCCGTCTCCGCGCCGGATGATGAGGTGGCGGTGGTGGTGGCGTGCTCGACAGCGTTCTTAACTAACAGCGCGTCGTCGGTGAAAGGCTGAATAGTGCGTAATGCCTGATCGATTCCGAAGACGCCGGTGAAACCTCCACTGGCCATACCTTCCTGCGCATAAGCGAGACCGGCCTTTCGGGCGAGCGCCCGCGCTTCAGGTGAGAGCCGATCAAACACCAGTGCGGTAATCGCCGGTCTGGAACGCTTGATTGGTGGTGGAGTTGTTACCGCTGTCGACGGGTCTGATTTGTTGTCTTTCGTCGTGGATGTTCCGGGTGGCGCCTCTCTCGTGACGAAACGAAAGGACTCGACTTTTTGCGCCACGCCGTCTTCAAAAACCTCAAAATCCGCGGCTTTGAGATCCTTTATCGGACGTCCTTTTTTGTCCCTAACAACGATGTCCAATTGCACTTCATTGCTACGGAAACGGACGACGTCGTCCTGGTCCTGCGGGGACGTGGTTTGAGCGCAGACGAGGGTCGGAGAAAGCCAGACCATGATCGCCGTGAGAACGCTCAGAATTGATTTCATTTCAGGGCAGTATAGTTGAATGTGGAAGCCAGAAAAAGGGCAAAACCGCGATGGATACTGTATAATCACGAGCATCTTAGGCTCGCCTGGATTTAATAAATGGCCACTAAAAAAGTACGTCGTAAAGCGGCTGTATTTATCTCCATTTTTATCTTCGGAGCGCTTTTCGCCGGCGGGGCGCTGGCCCAGGGCTCGGCCGCAGTCGAACAGGAATTTGCACGCGCCACTCAGTTGCACCAGTCGGGAGATTTGGAAGCAGCGGTGCGGGCTTATGTGGCCATTCTGGAAAAGCATCCGGCGCGCGTGGACGTGCGATCAAACCTCGGTGCCGCGTACTCAGCGTTGGGCCGGTACGAACAAGCCATCGAACAATACAAGAGAGCTCTCGTCATCGACGGCGTAAACTCCGCCGTACGTTTCAACCTCGGCTTGGCCTATTACAAAGCGGCGTGGTTCGCGGAAGCCGCGACTGAGTTGGAGCGGTTTCTAAGAACGATGCCGAACAGTCCACAAACCACCAATGCGCAGTTGGTCCTGGCGGATTCCTACGTGAGGTTGGGCGAATACAAAAAAGTTATTCAGGGGCTTTCGCCCTTGGCTGATGCCGAGCCCTCAAACCGCACGCTTGCCTACTTGCTTGGGAGCGCACTTATCGGCGACGGTCAGCTCGAGAAGGGCCAGGCAATTATCGATCGATTGTTTCGTCACGAAGATTCAGCCGAAGCACATTTGTTGATGGCTTCAATTCTGTTGCTGGCCGACGATGCTCAAGGCGCTCTGAAAGAAGCGCAACGCGCGATCGAGTTGAATCCAAAGCTTCCGGGGCTTCAGGCGTGGCACGGCCGCGTGTTGATGCGCCTGGGCGATACCGAAAAGGCAAAAGCGGCTTTCAAAACTGAACTGGCGGCGAACGCCAACGACTTCGAGTCGAATCTCTATCTCGGCATTCTTTTCCGCCAGGATAAGGAAACCGACGAAGCGCTCAGCCACTTGAAGCGCGCGATTCAACTGCGGCCGAGAGAACAGTACGCTCGTTATCATCTCGCCGCCGTCTACGCAGCTGCGGGTAAACCTGCTGACGCACTGCCTCTGCTCGAGGGTGTCCTGAAAGAGCATGCTGACTTCGTCGAAGCGCGCGTGTTGTTGGCGTCGGTGTACTACCGTTTGAATCGAAAACAGGACGGCGACCGGGAAAAGGCCCTAATCCAGAAATCGAACGCTGAGCAACAGGCCAAGCAGCCTGGCGCGCACGTCGGAGAACCAGTTCCACCTGCTAAACCGCCGGCTAACGATAACAATCGACCACAGTGGTAATACAGAATCGTCATCGTTCAACTGCCGTCCTTGCGTTAGTGACCGCGTTGGTTCTTTCAACGCCGGTGGCCCAGTCGACTCAAAAATCCAGACCCAAACAACGAGCGCCGCAACCTCGAGCCGGAGCCGAGGCGCAGTTTGACCGGTTCGTGAAACTTGCTGACGAGGCGCGCCTGGCCGAGCGTTTCGAAGACGCCATTTCACTCTACGGCGAGGCTTTGAAGATCAAACCGAAGTGGCCTGAAGGTTGGTGGTATGTCGGCGCGATCTTTTATCAGAAGGATGTATATCCGCCCGCCCGCGATGCTTTTCAGAATCTAGTCGCACTCGAACCAGAGAGAGGTCCGGCCTGGGCCATGCTCGGCTTGTGCTTGTTCCAAACCGGGGAACTTGAACGTGCGGCTATGTCTTTAGAACGCGCGCGATCGCTCGGAGTAAACGACAACTCGGAACTCGCAGGAGTTGTCCGTTATCACACCGCCCTGCTTTACATCCGTTTCCAGTATTTTGAGAACGCTTTCGACACTCTCTCGGAGTTCACCGCCGTCGGTAAAGAGACTTCGAAGGTGGTGGAGGCGTTCGGGTTGGCGCTGTTAAGAATGCCGCTTTTGCCGAACGAAATTCCTCCAGCGCAGCGAGAGAAGCTTTTACTCGCGGGCCGTGCGGGCTACGGCATGGCTGCCCGCCGTAACGAAGACGCACGCGCTGCCTTCGACGTGCTGCTGGCCCAATACCCGAATGATCCCAACGTGCACTACCCGTTTGGTGTCTTCATGCTGTCGCAGGACGCTGATGTCGCCATGAAGGAATTCAAGCGCGAGTTGGAGATCTCGCCGTCGCATTTTCCGGCAATGGTGCAGATGGCTTTTGAGTATCTGAAGCGAGATCAATACGACGACGCGTTGCCACTGGCGGAGAAGGCTGTGCAACTTGCGCCAAAGCTTTACGCTGCGCGAAACGTGCTCGGACGAGTGCTATTGGAAGTGGGCCAGATTGATCGGGCCGTCAAAGAGTTAGAGGAAGGAGTTAAGCTCGCGCCTTCAAGTCCGGAGATGCATTTTGCCCTCGCTCGCGCTTACACGCGAGCCGGACGAAAGCAGGAGGCGGCGCGAGAACGCGAGATCTTTAAGAAGCTCCAGGACGAATACAATCAGAAAAAGCAGCTTGATAAGTCTGAAGCGGTACCCGATCAAAAACCCGAAAAACCGAGTCCTCAGTAACAAATGAATCAAACTGTCAAACAGTACGCGCTGACCGTTACGGCGCTGGTGCTGACGCTTATGGCGACGGCGGTCGTTCTGGTCGATCCGCTTTCAGTAAGCGGTCAGGCGAACCGGCGTTGGAACCCTCGACGAGTGCCCGCCGACACTGTTTTCCTCGGGGATCAAGTCTGTTTGGACTGTCATAAGAAGTTCGCTTCGTTCGCGCACAGCGGTATGGCGATGGCGATGGAGCAGGTCGGCGGATCGAAAGTGCTCAGCGAGAACCCACAACTGACGATGCGCGTCGGCGCCTATTCATACCAGATCAAGCGAGACGGTAAACAGAGTTTCTATTCAGTCACCGATGGAAAAGACACGATCTCGTTGCCGATCCTTTACGCCTTCGGACAGGGTAAAATGGGCCAGACTTACGTGCTTCAACATGAGGGAAAGTTCTACGAAAGCCTGGTAAGTTTCTACAACGAACCGAAGGCGCTCGACTTCACGATCGGCGCGCCGCGTTTGGAACCGAAGTCGCTGCTCGATGCGTTGGGTCGCGTCCTGCCGCCTCACGAGGTTTCGAACTGTTTCAGTTGCCATGCGACCGGCGCCGTTAGTGGCTCGCAGCTTCGACTCGACAAGTTTGCGTACGGGATTCGCTGCGAGAGTTGTCATGGACCAGGCGGGAAGCACGTTGCCGCCGTTAAAGCAGGCGAGCCTGGTGCGACGGGGATATTTAATCCCGGTTTGCTGAGTGGCGATGAGTTGTCGCAACAGTTTTGCGCTTCATGTCACCGCGGCAGCGATGAGTTCGCGTTGTTGAAGACTATGGAGATCAACAACGTGCGCTTTCAACCGTATCGGATCTTTCACAGCAAGTGTTATTCAGACGATCGCAACATAAGCTGTACGGCATGTCATAACCCGCACGAACCGCTCAGGGAAGATCCCGCTTATTACGACAAGCGATGTTTAGAGTGTCATACGCTTAAGAGCAAGACGGCGAAGGCCGCGGGAGATGGCTCAAGCTGTCCGGTAGCGGAGAAAGACTGTACCTCGTGCCACATGCCGGCTGTCGAAGTAAAGGCTGCGCACTTTAAGTTCACCGACCATTACATTCGAATTGTGAGGCCGGGCGAAAAGTTTCCCAACTAAAGGCTTTGGTAAGAAAACGAATGAAGTACCTCTGCTTTGCTGTCATTCTCGCACTGCTTGTGTCCGGCGGCTTGTTTCAACCTGGCTCCGGCCACGCCACGCCAACCTTTTCTCCCTCGGCCGCGGGGGTGACGTTTGCCGAAGTGCCTCCTGCTCAAAGCAAGATCACATGGGTCCACGATAACGGACGCTCGGAATTGCGACACCTTCCGGAGACGTGTGGCGGCGGCGGTCTCTTCTTCGATTTCGATAACGATGGCTGGATGGACATCTACCTGGTCAACAGTGGACCATCGGATTTTTACGAGCCTAAAACGCCTGTGAAGAATGCGTTGTACCGAAACAATGGCGACGGCACGTTCACGGACGTTACGGACAAAGCCGGCGTCGCCTGTGGTCGAATGGGCCACTTCGGCATGGGAGCAGCAGCGGGTGACTACGACGGCGATGGCTGGCAGGACTTGTACGTAACCAACTACGGTTCCAACGTTCTCTTTCACAACAACGGCAACGGCACTTTTACAAATGTGACCGACGCGGCGGGCGTTGCGGCGCCGAACTGGTCCACCTGCGCGACCTGGTTCGACTACGACAACGACAGCAAGCTCGATCTTTTTGTCTCCAGTTTTGTGCAGTACAGCGGTACGGGCACCATCTTCTGTGGCGATAACCGCGCCGGCCGGCGTTACTACTGTGTACCGCGCGTGTTCAAGCCTCGACCGAGTTTTCTTTTCCGGAATGAAGGGGGAGGGAAGTTTCTCGACGTCAGTAAAGACTCCGGCATCGCGTCAGCACTGGGCAAATCGTTTGGAGCAGTTGCGACCGACGTAAACAACGATGGCCTGATGGATCTTTTCGTCGCGAACGATACGCTGGCGAACTTCCTCTTCGTCAACAAAGGGAAAGGAAAGTTTGAAGAGGCTGGGCTTCTGTCCGGCGTCGCTTATAGCGATTCCGGAGCACCCCGATCGGGAATGGGCGTCGATGCGACGGATTATGATGGCGATGGGTGGCAGGACTTGTTCGTTGCCAACATCGACCAGGAGTTGTTTAGTCTCTACCACAACCAGAAGGACCTGACGTTCATCGATAAACCGGGAGAGATTGGACCAGCGACGCGCTTGCTCAGCGGTTGGGGTTTACGGTTCTTCGATTACGACAACGACGGTGATTCCGATCTGATTTTGGCAAACGGTCACCCCGACGACATGGTCGAGATTCAATCGCTCAAGGTGAAATACAAAGAGCCGCTGTTGATGTTCGAGAACGTAAAAGGGACGTTCAGGAACGTCAGTGCGTCTTCCGGTCCGCCATTCGCTAAAGACTTTCCTGCCAGGGGTTTATCGGTAGGCGACTATGACAACGACGGCGACCTCGACGTGCTGATCATCAACAACGGTGAGGCTCCTTTGCTACTCAAAAATGAAGGTGGAAACCGTAACAACTGGGTGGGCCTGAACCTTGTCGCAACGAAGAGTAATTCGGCAGCCGTCGGCGCGATCATCACGTGGGAAGCCGGAGGCGTTAAATACAGACGCCTGAA
Organism: uncultured bacterium; assembly: GCA_965649955.1. Classification (GTDB taxonomy): domain Bacteria; phylum Acidobacteriota; class Blastocatellia; order Pyrinomonadales; family Pyrinomonadaceae; genus PSRF01. Next base: position 11,961 of record CBFGMX010000009.1, on the reverse strand, counting down.
GACAGCAGGCGGCAGTTATCTTTCTTCACACGATCCGCGCGAGATTCTCGGCGTCGGAACGGCAACCAAGATTGACAGCATCGAGATCAAGTGGCCCAGTGGACGTGTCGACAAGCTGACCAATCCACCGCTGCGGAAGTACGTGAAGGTTGTCGAGGGCCAGCAATGACGAGCGGTGCTCGTTTGCTAATCCTATTGATCTGCGTAGCGAGCGCCGTCGCGATCCAATCGCCGCAGCAGCCATCGCAATATCCTTTCCAGAATCCCGATCTTCCCATCGAGCAGCGAATCGACAACATTCTCTCGTTGATGACGATCGACGAGAAGATCGAGTGTCTCGATACGAATCCCAGCGTTCCCAGATTAGGCATAAAAGGAAGTGGCCACGTTGAGGGCATTCACGGTTTGACCCAGGGTGGACCAGGTAAATGGGGTCGCCCTCGCACGGTTCCCACCACAACGTTTCCGCAAGGGATCGGCCTCGGTGAAACCTGGGACCAGGACTTACTGAAACAGGTTGGACAGGTCGAAGGCTACGAGGCGCGTTACGTTTTTCAGAGTCCGAAATACAACCAGGGCGGGATAGTAATCAGATCTCCTAATGCGGATCTCGGGCGCGATCCGCGCTGGGGCAGAACTGAGGAGTGCTACGGTGAAGACGCATACTTCAACGGCGCCATGGTCGTGGCTTTCACCAAAGGTTTGCAAGGCGATCATCCCACCTACTGGCAATCCGCCGCCTTGATGAAACACTTCCTCGCGAACAGCAACGAGAACGACCGCGATAAATCAAGCTCCGATTTTGATGAACGGCTGTTTCACGAATACTACGCTTTGCCGTTTCAAATGGGCGTAGTCGAAGGCGGCTCGAGGGCTTACATGGCTGCGTATAACGCCGTCAACAAAGTGCCGATGACGATTAATCCTGTCATGCAAACCATTACGCGCGACCAGTGGGGGCAGGATGGAATCATCTGCACAGATGCCGGTGCAATGAAGAATCTGGTTACCGCTCACAAACACTATCCGGATTTCGAGACTGCGGCCGCCGCGTCCGTAAAAGCCGGCATCGGACAGTTTCTCGACGACTATCGCGATGCGGTGAGAGGCGCGTTGAAGAAAGGGTTGTTGACAGAGGCGGATATCGATCGCGCGTTACGCGGTAATTTCAGAGTGATGATCAGGCTTGGGTTGTTGGATCCTCCTTCACGTGTGCCGTACTCCTCGATCGGACAGGAGTCGACCGACCCATGGCTGACCGATAAACACAAAGCACTTGCGCTGCTTGCGACGCAGAAGTCGATCGTCCTGTTGAAGAACTCAACCAATCTCTTGCCGCTCGACAAGAGAAAGCTCAAGTCGATCGCTGTCATTGGCCCACGCGCAAACGAAGTTTTGCTCGACTGGTACAGCGGCACGCCTCCTTACGCGATCTCGCCCCTCGATGGAATTAAGAATGCTGTCGGACCATCGGTGAAGGTGAACTACGCCGCGAACAATGATGGAAATGCGGCCGTGAATATAGCCCGAGAGTCTGACGTGGCGATTGTTTGCGTGGGAAATCATCCGAATGGCGGGTTCGATAACCAGTGGGCGAAAGTCTCCGTGCCAAGTGAAGGACGTGAGGCGGTCGACCGGCAGTCGATAACGTTGGAACAGGAAGAGCTGATCGAGGCAGTATTGCGCGCGAATCCGAGGACGATAGTGGTTCTTAAATCGAGTTTTCCGTATGCAATCAATTGGACGCAGGAGACCGTGCCCGCCATCCTTCACATGGCGCTCAACAGCCAGGAAGAAGGCCGCGCACTCGCGAGCGTGCTCTTTGGTGACTACAACCCGGCGGGCCGGTTGGTGCAGACGTGGCCCAGATCGCTTGCCCAGTTGCCGCCAATGATGGACTACGACATCCGGCACGGCAGAACTTACATGTACTTTAACGGTAAACCTCTTTACCCGTTTGGTTACGGTTTGAGTTACACGACGTTCACGTATCGTGACTTAAAGACCAGCACGCCGTCGCTGCCGGCTGCCGGAGCGATCGACGTCAGCGTTAGGGTGAAAAACACGGGCAAGCGAGCGGGCGACGAAGTCGTGCAGTTATACGTCAGGCATATCGATTCCGCCGTTTCTCGTCCGCTTAAGGAGTTGAAGGCATTCACCCGTGTCCATCTGCGGGCGAAGGAAGAAAAAACGGTGACATTGTCTTTGCCGGCATCTCGTCTGGCTTATTGGGACGCTGATGCGGATCGATGGACCGTCGAAAAGGATCAGGTTGAGATCATCGTGGGCGGATCGTCGGTTGACGCACGATTACAGAAAAGAATTCGTGTTCGGTAAATGTGTGGGTTTTTAAAAAGTGAAATCCGGTTCCGAGTTATATAGTCTTAAAATCAAGCCCCTCGTTAGTCTGCAACAAGTTAGGTAGGAAAGAAGCTTTGATTCTCACTCGGAACCGGAGAATTGGTGTAGAACGGGGTGGAGAGTACCAGCGACGCGATAAGTTGTCATGGCCCGTAGGTTTACCTGTGATCTCCAACTAAAGTTGGAGAGATTTACAGGTGCACGATGCCGCGTTGGAGAGCTCGCGTTGCGGCCTGGGTTCGGTCGGTGACACCGAGTTTTCCGAGGATGTTGTTGATGTGACTCTTGACGGTCGCTTCGCTGATACCAAGCGATTTGCCAATCTCCTTGTTGGTCCTGCCTTTGACGATCTCCTGAAGCACCTCGACCTCTCGAATGGTGAGTTCAGAGGCGACCATTCGCTCGGCAAGCCGCTCGGCCACAACCGCAGGGAGACGTCGCGCGCCGGCGTGGACTTTCCTGATTGAGTCTTCCAGCTCTTCGAAAAACATGTCCTTCAGCAAGTATCCCTGCGCACCGGCTTGCAACGCGCGATAGATGTCTTCGTCGCCGTCGTAGGTCGTAAGAACGATGATGCGGGCTTCGGGAAATTCGTGCCGGATCTTGGCGATAGCATCGACGCCGCTCATGACCGGCATCCGCAGGTCCATCAGGGTGATGTCCGGTTGATGTTGGCGATATAACTCGAGCGCTTGCTGACCGTTTACTCCCTGGGCGATCACTTCCATGTCGGCGACGGTGTTGATTAAAGAAACGAACCCCTGTCTCACCACCGCCTGATCGTCAATGACCATGATTCGGATCTTGTTGCTCAACTGGAGTCGGCCCTTTCTGGGCTAATTAGTTGAAACACAATAGAAAACTTCGATTAGTATGTATAGTCAAATGAGACGCATAAACCGGAAATTTTTGACCAGTGGCTTTGCGATTCTGTGCTTGATTGGTTTTTTGATGTCCGCGGTCTTGCCCGCTTCACAGACACAGAAACAGCCGGCCCTGAAGGAAGCCTTTGCAGACGATTTTCTGATTGGCGCAGCACTCAATCGACGACAGTTTTTCGAAGAAGATGCTCGCGGAACCGAGATAGTGCGCACCCACTTCAATTCCATCACCTCGGAAAACGTTTTGAAGTGGGCGCTGGTCCACCCCGGACCCGCGAGGTACGACTTTAAAGCTTCCGATCGGTTCGTCGAGTTTGGCGAGAAACACGGAATGTTCATCGTCGGACACACGCTCGTCTGGCACAAACAAACCCCCGGTTGGGTATTTGAAGACGAAAAGAAGCAGCCGCTCGATCGCGAGGCTTTATTGAAGCGCCTGCGCGATCACATTTTCACGGTGGTCGGTCGTTACAAAGGAAGAATTAAAGGCTGGGACGTAGTGAACGAAGCTTTGAATCAGGATGGAACTATGCGCCAGTCGCCCTGGTTCAAGATCATTGGCGAAGATTATCTGGTCAAGGCATTTCAGTTTGCTCGCGAAGCTGATCCGGCCGCGGAGCTTTACTACAACGACTACGACCTGGAGCTGCCGGCGAAGCGCGCTGCTGCCGTGGAACTGATCAAGAAACTAAAAGCCGCCGGTGTTTCGATCTCAGGCGTCGGATCACAGAACCATAGTCTAATGGAGTGGCCGTCAGCGGCTGAGGTGGATGCTACTATTACCGCGTTTGCGAATCTCGGAGTCAAAGTTCATATCACGGAGCTGGATGTTGACGTGCTTCCTCGGACCACGAAACCCGGCGCGGACTATGCGGTCGATGTGAAAGTGACACCGCAGTTGAACCCTTACGTCCAGGGATTACCAGACGCGACGCAAACGGCATTGGCGAAACGCTATGCGGAGCTGTTTGAGGTTTATAGAAAGCACCGCGACGGGATCGAGCGCGTCACTTTTTGGGGAGTGGCTGACGGCGATTCCTGGCTGAACAACTGGCCCATGAGAGGCCGCACCAACCATCCGCTGCTATTCGATCGCTCAGGCAGACCCAAACCGGCGTTAGCCGCAGTAATCGACGTGGCGGCGCGTCGCTAGTTTAGCGGTACGTCTACCGTGATTTGGGTGCCGCGTTTGTCCGCGCTCTGGATAGTCAGCACACCGCCAATCTCGTTAGCCCGTTCGCGCATGCCGATCAAACCGAAATGTCCGTCGGCGACCTGTCCGCTGGGATCGAAACCGTGCCCGTTATCACTGACGCTGAGCTGCACGCTGCGCGTGTCGAAGTTCAGGGCGACGTGAATGCGGCTGGCTTGAGCGTGCCTGACCGCGTTGTTAACTGCTTCCTGACCGATGCGGAGCAGGTTCGTCTCGACGGACAACGGTAACGGTTGCAACGGGCCGGTTACGTCAACCACCGCTTCGACGCCGGTGTCGGCGGTCAGGCGTTTGGCTGTATCGGCAAGCGCCGCCGGCAAGTCCTTCTTCTGCAACTCCTCAGAACGCAGATCCCAAACGTAACGCCGCGCTTCGGTCATGCTGTTTCGCACCAACATTCGCGCGCGATCCAGGTGCCCCTTTGCCACTTCCGCCGCGGCAGGCATCAATCTCGCCACGAGCTCCAACTGCACCGAAATGCCGAGTATGTCCTGCGCAAGGTTGTCGTGGATTTCTCGTGCGATTCGGTTACGTTCCGAGAGCACAGCACGAAACTCCAGGGCCATTCGCCTGACGCGCAGGCGATACAGTTGCCACGCGGTTACTCCCAGCAAGATTAGACCGATGAGGTAGAACCAGTAGGTCTGATAAAACCGAGGCTGCAAGTAGAACTCGACCGCGGCGCCGCTCTCGTTCCAAACGCCGTCGTTGTTCGCCGCTATCACGCGAAATCTGTAATTCCCGGGACGCAGGTTTGTGTACGACGCGACGCGGCTCGCGCCGGCGTCGATCCAGTTATCGTCAAACCCTTCGAGCTTGTATTTGAAACGCACGTTTTCCGGCGCGATGAAACTCAGCGCCGTGTAATAGAAATCCAACCTTGACGTGCCGGGCGACAGTGACAGTTTTTCACCCAACGACATCGACTGGTTGTCGATAAAAAGTCGTTCGATCGCCAGCGGCGGCGGCGAAGTGTTGAGCGGGATATTTTCGGGATCAATGACGGCAAGTCCCTTGATAGTTGCGAACCACATACGGCCGTCGCTCGTCTTCCAGCCTGCCGGATGCCCACCGCCGCTACACTCGCGCGTCAAAGTTCCATCGGCAGGTCCGTAGAACACAGGAGCAACGCTGCTGTTTGCGCCATTGGCGACTCGCTCGAGTTCCGCTTTATTAACGCGAAAGATCCCCTTGTTCGAGCTGCACCACAGGTTTTGCTGCTGATCCTCGAGTATGCGGTAGATGACGTCAGCCCCGAGGGCATTGCGATTGGTGAAGGAAACAAATTTGTCGCCGCGCAGACGATTCAGTCCACCGCCGTTTGTTCCAATCCACAGATCGCCCGCGGCGTCTTCGTAAAGAGATATGACGGTATTACTCGAGAGACCCTCTTTGATCGTAAAAGTCTGAAACTTCCCGTCGCTTATTCGGTTCAGACCGCCGAGAGTTCCCACCCACAGGTTGCCTTTGGAGTCTTCATAGATGGCGCCGATGAAGTTATTCGCGAGCCCGTCTTGTGTTGTGTAAGTGGTGAATTCGTCGTTGCGAAAACTGTTAAGGCCGTCTCGCGTGCCGACCCAGAGAACGCCTCGTCGATCGACAAACACAGAGCGGACAAGATCGTTCGAGAGTCCATCTGCAAAGGTGAACGTCTGAAACTTTCCGTCCCGGAAACGGTTCAGCCCATCGGGCGTGCCGACCCAGATGGTGCCCGCGGCATCACCGGCGAGCGAGAGTACGACGTCGCTTGACAGACCGTCCGTCGTGGTCCAGGTCGTAAACTTGCCGTTCTTGAAGAGCGTCAGTCCGCCGCCGTTCGAACCGATCCAGACTCCGCCCTGCGAATCCTGATAGATAGCCTTCACGAGATCGTTCGGAAGTCCTTCCCTCGTCGTGAATGTGTTGAATTTCTTGCTTTTCAGAAGATTCAGGCCGCCGGTCTCGGTGCCAATCCAGATACTGCCCTCGCGATCTTCGAAAACTGAGAGCACCAGATTACTCGACAGGCCGTCGGCGGAAGTGAACCTTTCGAGCGCTCCGTTTCGCACACGAACTACGCCGCCCGCGGTTGCGACCCAAAGGACGTCACCGCGGTCGGCCAGCAAAGCATTGACGCGATTCGGTAACGGGATCGAATTGACCACCATCATTTTTGCGTCGAAGGCAACTAGACCGGCAACGGTGCCGAACCACAATTGACCGGTCTTCGTTTCAGCGATGGCGGTGATGTTGGCCGGAAGCAAGTCGGACGGGATGGCCCATTCGCTAAAACGATCGCCGGTGAGTGATTGAACTCCAGCGGAGGTTCCAACGAGTATGGATCCGTCGGCTCTGGCGCAGAGTGTTTGAATTACGTTCCTTGATAGGCCGTGCTCGACGGTGAACGTTTTGAATTTTCCGTTTTCATAACGTGCGAGGCCCGCGTCGGTCCCGATCCAGACGTTTCCGCTTACATCTTCCAGGAGTGGTCCGATGCTATTGTCCGGCAGCCCTTCGTTTGCGGTGTAACTCGTGAACTCACCATTGTGCCTGCACACGAGCCCGTACGACGTGCTGATCCACAGTCGACCTTGCCGATCCTGCTGCAAAAAGCGAATGTCGTTGCTTTTGAAGGCGGGTGTGTTCTCTTTATCGAAAACAGTGAAGTTCAGACCATCAAAACGGACGAGGCCCTCTTGCGTTCCGATCCAAAGATAGCCATCCTGCGTCTGCACGATCGCGTGGACTGTGTTCTGTGGCAGTCCGTTTTCAGTCGTCCAGGCTTGATGACCAAACTCCTTCAGACTCCTGTTTGGATCGAGGGCTTGAGTGCGCGCGGTGGCGATCAGAAGCAGGGCTGCGGCAACGCCGAAGTGTCGTAAGCGACGCATGTGTACGCGGCATACTTTAACATTGTGAGAAACTCGTGTAATCATGAGGGCGTCAACCTTCGGCGTATTCAGAAGCCATAACGACACCGCTTCCGACCGCGGGTGGAGCATTTGATAATGACGAAATTTGTACACGCATTGACGTTTACGTTGCTGGTCTGTACGGCCGCGGCGAGCAATCCGGCCGGCTGGCGCACTGCCTCGGAATCGGAGCTGAGGAAAGTGATCCCGGCTCGCGCGGCCGTGATCAAGGAAAACATCGAAACCGAGTTTCGCACCGCGTCGGGCGTTACCGACGGGCAAGGGAAGTTTATCGCGGGCGTGGTAATGATCACCGCCGGTTATTCCGCGGAAGGAAAGTATTCGCATTTTTTCATCGCCCAGGTGCCGATGAAAGTGGGTGACTTTTCGCTGGAGGCGGGCGAATACGTTTTTGGTTACAAGCGCAAGACGCCCGACAGCATCACCGTTACGTTTTACCGCGCATCGAGCGGAGACACTGTGGGCGAAGTTGAAGCTTTTCGCGACCGCAAGAGTTCCATAGTTCGCACCCTACTGATTCAACCCGCAACCGGCGGCGGCACCATCCGGATCGGCCGGTTCGTTTTCGACTACCGCTTATCGTGATCACTCTCAAATCGGTTTACTCAAACATCGTCAGGTTAACGCTATTAATGCTCGTCTTTGTCGGTGTTGGGCGCGCTGAGGTGCGTCTGCCGTCGATCATCGGCGACAACATGGTGTTGCAGCGGGGCGTAAAGGTCCGCATTTGGGGCAAAGCAAATGCGGGAGAGCGCATAACCGTCACCTTCGACAGGAAATCGGTCAACACCGTCGCGGACGCGCAGGGACGTTGGCAAGTTTGGCTCGGTCCCTTGAAGGCGGGTGGACCATCGGAGCTGACCATCAAGGGTGACAACGTGCTGACCATCAAGAACGTATTGGTGGGCGAGGTTTGGATCTGCTCGGGGCAGTCGAACATGGAGTGGGCGCTGGTCAACACGGTCGACGGCGCCGAGGCAGTCGCTCAGGCGAACTATCCCGAGATCAGGTTGTTCACCGTAGAACACAATACCGCGACCTCTGCGCTCGAAGACGTGCAGGGACGTTGGGTTGTCACTACGCCGGAAGACGCCGGCACCTTTTCAGCCGTCGGATATTTCTTCGGCCGTGAAATCTATCAACAAGTAAAAGTGCCGATCGGTTTGATTAACACTTCATGGGGCGGCACACCCGCAGAGGCCTGGACCGCCCTCGAGGCGTTGCGCTCGTCTCCGGAACTTAAACCGATCCTCGATCGGTACGAAAGCAGTTTGAACGCCGGGCCACAAACGAAACAGGCCTATGAAAGAGCGTTGGCCGAATGGGAAGAGAAGAACCTCTATCTCGACAGCGAGAACAAAGGCGAAGCTCAAGGATACGCCGACCCGGCCACCTCCACTGTCGACTGGTCCAAAATGGATCTGCCAAAGCAGTTCGAAACTGCGGGATTGCTCATCGATGGCGTGGTTTGGTTTCGAAAAGTGGTAGACGTGCCCGCAACGTGGGCCGGCAGGGATCTTGTTTTGAACCTTACCGCGATCGACGATTACGACATCACCTATTTCAACGGCAAGAAGATCGGTTCTACCGGACGAGAGACGCCGAACAGTTACATGGTCCCGCGAAAATATGTAGTACCAGGCTCGCTGGTGCGTTCAGGACAAAACGTTATTGCGGTCCGTGTTTTCGATCGCGCGGGAGAGGGTGGTTTCGGTCGCGGTGGTGAGATGTCGCTTCGTGGCGCGGGCGGTGAAGAGATCTCGCTTCGTGGTGATTGGTCTTACAAAGTCGAGCTTGCGCTCGAGCCAAAGCGTCCGGATTGGGGTTCGCGGCCGGAGCCCGTAGGGGCAAGTAATCAAAACAGTCCGGGCGTTCTCTACAACGCGATGCTTGCGCCGCTTGTCCCGTTCTCGATTCGCGGCGCCATTTGGTACCAGGGCGAGAGCAACGCTGGACGCGCATATCAGTACCGGACGCTATTCCCAACGATGATTCGCAACTGGAGAAGCGTTTGGGGATACGATTTCCCTTTTTATTTCGTCCAGCTTCCGAATTGGCGCGCACGCCAGGACCAGCCCGGCGAAAGCGATTGGGCCGAGTTGCGCGAGGCGCAGGCGATGACGTTGCGTGAACCACGCACGGGAATGGCTATCACGATTGACGTCGGCGACGGCGACGACCTTCATCCGCGCAACAAGCTAGACGTTGGTCGCAGGTTGGCAACGCTGGCGCTAGCGAATGTTTACGGAAAAGAGATCATCCCCTCAGGGCCGCTATTCGATCGGTTCAAAGTCGAAGGCAATAAAGTCAGAATAAGTTTCAAATACGGGCAGGGACTGAAAACGAGCGACGGTGGACCAGTGAAAGGATTTGCGATAGCTGGAGCGGATCGACGATTCGTCTGGGCTGAGGCGCGGATCGAAGGCGACACAGTCGTTGTTTCGACTCCTGGAATTCAAAAGCCGGTGGCGGTGCGCTACGGCTGGGCCGACAACCCTCTCGTGAATCTCTACAACAAAGCCGGTCTGCCGGCCTCACCCTTTCGCACGGACGACTGGCCGGGCCTCACGACATCGCGCCGATGAGCGCGTGAAACAATCTCGCGGGGCGGTATGGCATCGACTCTAAGGGAAATAGTCGTTCGCGAAGTCTCGCTGGGCCGTTACCTGTTCGAAATAATCTTGAGAGAGTTTTTCCATCACGATCCAATAACATCCCGCCACTGAAACAGACAGGTTCCAGTCAATCACACCCGACGTGTGTTTCTTGAAAAGACGTATTTCTAATTGGCGAGCGGAACTCCTCCTGCCACGTTCCAGCCTCATCAATGTCGGGCTACTCGGCTATGAGATTGTGCAAACTGCCAAGCTCGGTAATCCTTGCCTGCCTCATCGTGTCGGCGGTGGAGGTCCAGGCACAAGAGCGCTTGTGTGATTCTGCATACGAGGATTGTCGTGCTCCGTTATGGGCCCTCATAGACGCCGAAACCGTCGGGATCGACGTCGCGTTCTGGTTCATGCAGGACACCTCATACGCTACCAAGCTCGTAAATAAGTTCAAAGCTGGTGTGCCCGTTCGAGTCTTAGTCGATCCTCGCGCAAACGCGGCAACGCCCGGCAACGCTGCAGTGCTCGATCAATTGAGAGCTGCCGGGATTCCGATGCGTTACAAAGTCGCGGACGGGATCCTGCATTGGAAGATGATGTTGTTTGCGGGCCAAAACGTGGTGGAGTTTAGCGGCGCAAATTATTCACCACATTTCTTCGTTCCTGACTCACCAAACGTTAACTACATCGATGAGGCCATCTATTTCACGAATGACGCAGCACTCATTCGAAGTTTCAAAACCAAATATGACGATGTTTGGACCAACACGGTCCAGTACGCGAATTTCGCAAACATTTCCGGACCACTAACGCGCAAATATCCGACGTCTGCGATTAGTCCCGATCTCAACTTTCCGCCCACGCCCGACGGCAGTCAGGATTTCTTTGCTCGCACCCAGCAAAACATGAATGCGGAAACGCAAAAGATCGACATCATCATGTATCGCATCACAAACCAGGGATACACTGACGCCACTATTGCAGCCGTAAAAAGAGGAGTTCCTGTACGTTTGATTCACGAACCGAATGAATACCGTAATCCCGCTCGCCAGTGGGACTCATGGAACGTCGATCGTCTCCACATGGCGGGCGTCAAAATCAAGATGCGGAAACATCTCGGCCTGAACCATCAGAAATCAGTTCTTCTCTACAGCCGGGGCATGACGATATTCGGCTCCTCCAATTGGACCGGTCCTTCGTCAAACTTCCAGTTGGAGCACAACTATTTCACAACCAAGTCGTGGTTCTTCCAGTGGTTCGTCAATCAGTTTGAGCACAAGTGGAACTCGACGACTGAAAATGCACCTTTCATTCCGCTGCCGCCTAATGAGCCGTCGTATCGATCACCAGTTAACACGGCCACCGCTCAACCAACGTCGATAACTCTTCAATGGGAAGGCGGGCCATGGGCCCATAAGTACGATATTTATTTTGGTACTTCTTCCAACCCGCCTTTGCATGTGGCGAATGCAAGCACGATTCAAAGTGGTGCGCAGGCAGGCCAGCCGCTTCTGGCCACGGGATCGGTCGACGACGGCGTCGTTGAATCCTTTAAGATCCAAACGACGCTTCAACCCGGAACGACTTACTTTTGGCGCATTGTCAGCAAGACCGTGGCGAACCAGACGGCGAACGGCCCAACGTGGAGTTTCACGACCGAGGGGACTAAGACCACTCCGTCTGATCCCCCCGTGCTTCTTCGTGACGCTTCGGCCCGCGGCTTAGTACTGCACTCGCCCCTGCTGACTCGAGAACCTTTTAATCTGACGACGCCGGTGAACTTCTCGACGGATTCACGCACGCGCGTGATGCTTTTTGTTAGCAATTCCGATCTGAGTGCGAGTAGTACGGTGTCGGTCTCAGCGGTTAATGCTCAGGGGGCGACGTTTCAATTGCCTATTGAGTACATTGGAAAACTCTCCACTGTCGACTCCGTAACGGCCGTAATCGTGAGATTGCCTCAGGATCCGGCTCTGCGAGGAGACGTG